>NZ_JBEOSV010000004.1:0-347465 GCF_040303245.1 Kitasatospora sp. NPDC096077
ACTGATCCACCCCGAAGGGCTTCACCGTTCGACTTGCATGTGTTAAGCACGCCGCCAGCGTTCGTCCTGAGCCAGGATCAAACTCTCCGTGAATGTTTACCCGTAATCGGGTTCACACCCGCGTTGAGCGGCACGGCAACCACCGGAATAGGGCGGCCCCGCGCACTGCGTCCTCGCTAGTGTTTGTTTCAAAAGGAATCTCCAACCCCGATCAGACGATCGAGGCCGGGGATGTCAACATATCTGGCGTTGACTTTTGGCACGCTGTTGAGTTCTCAAGGAACGGACGCTTCCTTCGGACCGCCTTCCAGCGGGCCCTCCGGGCGCTTCGTTCTTTCGTGTTTCCAGCTTATCAGATGTTTTCCGCTCCGTTTTCCGGAGTTTCATTCATCCGATTTCCCGAACTGGCCGGGTCCGCTTTTCGCGACAACCACCACTTTAGCGTATTCCGAGTGTTACTCGAAATTCACGCTCACACCCTGTTGACGGCAACGCCAACGAACCCAAATGAATGGGCATCGAAGTGAGTGAGAGTGGGTCTTGCTGAGTGGGGTGGCCGCTTCAGCGACTCGTTCAACACTAGGCCACCTGGAGGACATCGTCAAACGTCGAGGGCGGGATCCGGCTGGATCCCGCCCTCGCTCGTCGAATCCGCAGCTCAGCGGCGTCGGTTTTCAGTCATGCCGACATTCACGCCGGCACTGACATCGGCCCTCACGCCGACGCCGGCACCAGCTCCGCCGCCGCCAGGTTGCGCTTGCCGCGGCGCAGCACGAGCCAGCGGCCGTGCAGCAGATCGGCCTCGGTCGGCACCGCCTCCTCGTCCGTCACCTTGACGTTGTTGAGGTAGGCACCGCCCTCCTTGACCGTCCGGCGGGCGGCCGAGCGGCTCGGCGCCAGGCCGACGGCGACCAGCAGGTCCACCACCGGCTGGAGTTCGGTGACCGCGGCCTTCGGGACCTCGGCCAGGGCCGCGGCCAGGGTCGGGGCCTCCAGGTCGGCCAGGTCGCCCTGGCCGAACAGTGCCTTGGACGCGGCGACCGCGCGCTCGTACTGCTCGGCACCGTGCACCAGCGTGGTGAGCTCCTCGGCGAGGGCGCGCTGGGCGAGGCGGGCGGCGGGGCGCTCGGTGGTCTCGCGCTCCAGCTCCTCGATCTCCTCCTTCGAGCGGAAGCTGAAGATCCGCAGGAAGTTGGGGACGTCCCGGTCGTCCGCGTTCAGCCAGAACTGGTAGAAGGCGTACGGGGTGGTCAGCTCGGGGTCGAGCCAGACCGTGCCGGACTCCGTCTTGCCGAACTTGGTGCCGTCCGCCTTGACGATCAGCGGCGTGGCCAGCGCGTGCACGGACTTGCCGTCGGCCTTGCGGATCAGGTCCGTGCCGGCGGTGAGGTTGCCCCACTGGTCGCTGCCGCCGGTCTGCAGGGTGCAGCCGTAGCGGCGGTTCAGCTCCAGGTAGTCCATGCCCTGGAGGATCTGGTAGCTGAACTCGGTGTAGCTGATGCCCGCGTCGGAGTTGAGCCGTCGGGCGACGGCCTCCTTGGCGATCATGTTGTTGACCCGGAAGTACTTGCCGACGTCACGCAGCAGGGTGATGGCGGACATCCCGGAGGTCCAGTCCAGGTTGTTGACCATGCGCGCCGCGTACTGGCCCTCGAAGTCGAGGAAGCGCGAGATCTGGCCGCGCAGGCGCTCGACCCAGCCGGCCACCGTCTCGGGGTCGTTGAGCACGCGCTCGGCGGTGGGCTTCGGGTCGCCGATCAGGCCCGTGGCGCCGCCGACCAGGCCGAGCGGGAGGTGTCCCGCCTGCTGGATGCGGCGCATGGTGAGGATCTGCACCAGGTTGCCCAGGTGCAGGCTGGGGGCCGTCGGGTCGAAGCCGCAATAGAACGTGACCGGGCCGTCCGCGAACGCCTTGCGCAGTGCGTCCTCGTCGGTGGACAGGGCGATCAGCCCACGCCACCGCAGCTCGTCGACGATGTCCGTCACGGTCACGCTTCTCCTTCGATCGGGCGTCCCGCCCGCTGTCGGCCCGGTTCGGTCGGGCCCCGGGTCGGTGCGACTCCAGCCTGATAGAGCCTACGCGGTTCCGGCCAGCGAGTTTTCCCCGAGGCATCCTGCCTGCCCCCTTCCCGACCTCGGCCCGACCCCTGCCCGGTCCCTCCGCGGTACCGGAAATTCCGTTGTTAGTCGGCTGTGGGCCCATTCAGAGTGGTTCCACCGCCGTGCGGCGGCGGTGACGTGTGTGGAGACGGTCGTGCCGCCGTGGCACGCCCGTGGGAAGGGTGTGCCGAGTGCGCAACACGCTGGTTCTGAACGCGAGCTACGAGCCCCTGACGACGGTGTCGCTGCAGCGCGCCGTCGTCCTGGTGCTCCAGGACAAGGCGGTGGTGGAGCAGGCGCATCCGCTGCGCTCGATCCGGGGGACGGGCGTGGCCGTTCCGGTGCCGAGGGTGATCAGACTGCAGAGGTACGTGAGGGTGCCGTTCCGACAACAGGCCCCGTGGTCGAGGCGGGGTGTCCTGGCCCGGGACCAGCACCTGTGCGCGTACTGCGGGCGCCGGGCCACCACGGTGGACCACCTGCACCCCAAGTCGCGTGGTGGCGAGGACAGTTGGATGAACACCGTGGCCGCGTGCGCGGAGGACAACCAGCGCAAGGCCGACCGGACGCCCGAGCAGGCCGGGATGAAGCTGCTGCGGCGCCCGTTCGTGCCGACGCCGCAGGCGACGCTGATGCTGGCGCTCGGTCTGCGCGGCTCGGAGGCCCGGGAACTCGCCGACTGGCTGCCGACCGTCCCGGGAGCGCCGGTCACGGCCGCCTAGCCGCCTCACAGGACACGGCCTGTCCACCCGGGCACCGGGCCCGTGCCGGCGGGACTCAGCCCTTCGCCTGGTAGCCCGCCGCCGTGCCGTAGTTGGACGCGTGCTCGGGCACCACGACCACCTGTCCGCCACCGATCAGCACCCGCCCGGAGAGCAGCAGCGAGCCGGTGCCGGCCGGGAAGTTGCCGCCCACCGCCTCCTGGCCGCCCGCCAGCGGGAAGCGGCCGAGGCGGGCGGGCTGGTCGCGGCGCTCGTCGGCGGCCAGCACCAGCGAACCGCCGTCGATGCCCACCGCCCGGGCGCCGCCCTTGGCGGAGGTCGGCGTCCGCCAGCGCTGCTTGCCGGTGTCCAGGTCGTAGCCGACCGCGGACACCGGTCCGCCGGCCTTCGCCGGGGACATAGCGGCGACCATGGTGCGGCCCTCGAAGAACACCTCGGGCGTGGCCGAAAACGTGCCGTGGCCGACGTCCAGCCGCCCCGCGTCGGTGACCACCGGGATCTCGGCGGCCGGGTCACCGGTGGCGCCCCAGGCGAACACCCGGTCGTCCTCGGGCTTCCCGCCGGTGGTGAGCACCACGGCCGGCTCGGCGGAGAGCACCGTGACCGTCTTCGGCTGGTTGTTCAGGCCCCGCCACCAGCCGACCTTGCCGTCCGCCGCGTTCAACGAGACGGCCTGGTCGGCGGGCGTCGAATCGGCGCAGGAGGAGGCGACCAGCACGGTCTTGCCGCTCACCCCGCCGGACAGGGTGCAGAACTTGCCCTGCCCGGTGTACTGCCAGACGTCCTTCCCGTCGGCCGCCGCCCAGGCCAGCGCGTGGTCGTCGCCGACCGCGATCACCATGTCCTCGGTGACGCCGACCCGCGCCGAGTAGGGGCCCTTTGCGTCCGAGAGGTTCTTGGTCCAGACGGTCTTGCCGGTCTTGGTGTCCACGGCGGCGACCAGCGTGCACGGGCTCTTCGGGTCGGCCTGCGGGCGGAACAGCGCCGCGCCCAGGCCCGCCTGGTTCACGCCCGACGACAGCCCGCACGGGACGGCCCCGGCCGCCGGGGGCTCGACCGACCAGGTCGGCTTGCCCGCCGTCCGGTCGTACGCGTGCACGCCGGAGCCGTCGGCGCGGACCACCGCGTCGGCCAGCAGCCAGCTCCCGACCAGGGTGTCGTCGCCCGCGGGCGACGCGGCGGCCGGTTGCGCGGCGGCGGGCTGCGCGGACCAGACCTTGGTGTGCGCCACCGCGAACCCGGGCTCGCCGCCGCTGGTCGCGGCCGCGCTGCCGCCGCCCTCGGCGCCGACCGTCAGCGCGGCCGTTATCAGCACCCCGAGCGCGGCCACCCCGGCGCCGGCCCGCACCAGCAGGGCGCGCCGGCTGGGCACGTGCTCCCCGGTGAGGACGGCCGCCCGGACCCGGTCCACGAGCGACCCGGACGGGGCGGGAGCGGCGGAGCCGGAGCCGCCTCCGCGCCGAGCGGCCCGCGAGCGCGGCGCGGGCCCGGCGGGCTCCCCACCGGTCCCCCCACCGGGCTGGTCGACGGTCTCGGCCGCGGCGGGCCCGGGCTCCGCCACGGGCTCCTCGATCTGCTCGATCCGCACGTAGCCGTCGGCCGAGTACTCGGCCCCCGCCGGGACGTACAGCGCGTCCGCCACCGGCTGGGCCTGCGGCGGCTCGGCGGCGTACGGCTGCCCGCCGTGCTGGTCCGGGTAGGGCTGCGGGTACTGCTGCCCGCCGCCGTACGGGTCGTGGCCCTGTCCCGGAGCCTGGGCGTAGCCGCCCTCGACGTATCCGGTCTGCCCGTAGTACGGGTCGTACTGCTGCTGGTCGTACTGCTGTTGGTCGTACTGCGGCGCCTGCTGCCACTGCGGCTGGGCCGGGGGCTGCTGGGCCTCGGCGTGGGCCTGGACGTGAGCCTGGACGTGGGCCTGCTGCGGGTCGTAGTACCCCTGCCAGTCCGGCTGCGGGCCCTGGGGGTACCAGGGCTGCTGCTGGCCGTGGGCGTCTCCGAAGGGCTCCTGCGCCATCGTTCCGTCCCTCCCAGCCCCGCCTGCCTGCCGATTGCGGCAGTCAGCATCTCACGCCCGCCCCGGCTCCCCACCCGGGCCCTCGGCGCAGCGCGGCAGGGCCTCAGGCCGCCGACTCGGCGCGCAGGGCCTCGTCGATGCGGGCGGCGAGGGTGAAGTCCAGTCCGGTCAGCCCGCCGGCGCTGTGGGTGGACAGCACGAAGCGCAGGGTGCGCCAGCGGATGTCGATGTCGGGGTGGTGGTCGAGCGCCTCGGCCTGTTCGGCGACGGCGACCACCACCCGGATCGCGGCCGGGAAGTCGGGGGCGTCGGCGCCGCGGGCGATGCTGTCGCCCGCGCGGCTCCAGAGCGGCAGGGCCGCCAGGGCCGCCGCGATCTCGTCCTCGCTCAGTCGTGCCCTGCTGCTCATCGGTGCGCTCCGGGTGGTCGGTCGGGGGGGCCGGTCGGGTGCCGGTCAGGCGGCCTTCCGGCGCGGACGGACCACCAGGTCGCCGCCGCAGTTGGGGCAGTTGGACTCCATGGCCGCGGTGCAGTCCGCGCAGAAGGTGCACTCGTAGGAACATATCGAGGCGGGGCCGTCGGCGGTCAGCGACACCTCACAGCGCTCGCAGATCTCGCGCATCTCCAGGGTCATGGCTCACTACTCCGATCACATGTGGTCCTACGGTCGGACGACCGATCCCATGATCATCCGGTGTGCGGTCAACCCACCAGCAGTTTGGTGACGGCCGCGAGCCCGACCACCACGATGACCCCGCGCAGCGCGACCGGCGGCAGGCGGCGGCCGACCTTGGCGCCGAGCAGCCCACCGACCAGCGAACCCGCGGCGATCAGCCCGGCGGCGGTCCAGTCCACCGTCGAGGTGAACAGGAAGAACAGCGCCGCGACCCCGTTGACGATCATCGCCAGCGCGTTCTTCACCGCGTTGATCCGCTGCAGCTCCTCCTGGAGCAGCATGCCCATCAGCGCCAACAGCAGGACGCCCTGCGCGGCGCCGAAGTAGCCGCCGTAGACGCCGGTGAGGAACACCCCGACCAGCAGCACCGGGCTGCCGTCCGGGTCGCCGTCGGCCCGGCGCCGGGCCGCGACGGCCTTGGCCACCCGGGGCTGGATCACCACCAGGACCAGGGCGAGCAGGATCAGCACCGGGACGATCGCGTCGAAGGCGCCGCTCGGCAGCCTGGTCAGCAGCAGCGCGCCGAGCAGTCCGCCGAGCAGCGAGGCGGTGCCCATCCGCCGCAGTCGGCGGCCCTGGCCGGCCAGCTCGCGCCGGTAGCCGATCACGCCGCTGAGCGAACCGGGCACCAGCCCGAAGGAGTTGGAGACGTTGGCGGTCACCGGCGGGATGCCGACGGCGAGCAGCACCGGGAAGGTGATCAGGGTGCCGGAGCCGACGATCACGTTGATCATCCCGGCGCCGACGCCGGCCGCCAGGACGGCGATCGACTCCCAGAGCGTCATGGGTCACCTCTCCTCGCGGTCCTGTTCGAGCGGTCCTGTTCGAAGGGGATCATGCCGGACCGCGCGCCGCACCGACCAGGCCCGACCACGATTCGGGACGCACGCCACACCGTCGGCAGCCACGGCACCCGGGCGTCCCCGCACCGCCCCGGAAAACGCCCGGGGCCCGCCACCGACAGGTAGCGGGCCCCGGGCCGAGAACGCGGAGGATCACTCCGGGTCGATCTTGCGGTACTCCCTCGCCGGGTCGACCCGGGGCCGGGCCGCGCCCTTCTCGACGTCCACCGGCCGCGGCCCCGCCGCCGGGACGAGCGGCACCTGGGTGGTCGCCGGAGGCGCCTGGGGCACGCTCGGCGCCGCCAGCGCACCGCCGTTGACCCCGCCGCCGTTGCCGGTCAGGCCGCCGAAGGCGCCGCCGAGGCCCTTGAGCGCGTCGCCGACCTCGCTGGGGATGATCCAGAGCTTGTTGGAGTCGCCCTTGGCCAGCTCGGGCAGGGTCTGCAGGTACTGGTAGGCGAGCAGCTTCTGGTCGGCGTCGCCGTCGTGGATGGCCTCGAAGACCGTCCGGATCGCGGCCGCCTCACCGTCGGCGCGCAGCACCGCGGCCTGCGCCTCACCCTCGGCCCGGAGCACGTCCGCCTGCTTCTCACCCTCGGCCTTGAGGATCTGCGCCTGGCGCTGGCCCTCGGCGGTGAGGATCGCGGCGCGCTTGTCACGGTCGGCGCGCATCTGCTTCTCCATCGAGTCCTGGATGGAGGTCGGCGGCTCGATCGCCTTCAGCTCGACGCGGTTGACCCGGATCCCCCACTTGCCGGTGGCCTCGTCCAGCACGCCGCGCAGACCGGCGTTGATGACCTCGCGGGAGGTCAGGGTGGACTCCAGGTCCATCGAGCCGATGATGTTGCGCAGCGTGGTGACGGTCAGCTGCTCGATGGCCTGGATGTAGCTGGCGACCTCGTAGGTGGCCGCCCGGGGGTCGGTGACCTGGTAGTAGATCACCGTGTCGATGTTGACGACCAGGTTGTCCTGGGTGATCACCGGCTGCGGCGGGAACGGCACGACCTGCTCGCGCAGGTCGATCCGGTTGCGGACCCGGTCGATGAACGGGACGACGATGTTCAGGCCCGCGTTGAGCGTCCGGGTGTAGCGGCCGAAGCGCTCCACGATCGCGGCGCTGGCCTGTGGGATGACCTGGATCGTCTTGATCAGCGCGATGAAGGCCACCACGACCAGGACGACCAAAACGATAAGGACGGGTTCCACGGACTCTCCCCTAGACGACCAGGGCGGTCGCGCCCTGGATTTCGACGACGTCGACCTGCTGCCCGGGCTGGTAGACCTGGTCCGGGTGGAGCGCTCGGGCCGACCAGATCTCGCCGTTGAGCTTGATCCGTCCGCCCTCCCCGTCGACGGTTTCCGCGACGACCGCGGTGGCGCCCTGGAGCGCCTCGATGCCCATCTTGACCTGCGGGCCCTTCTGCAGCTGCCGGTAGGCGATCGGCCGGACGAAGGCCACCAGCGCGACCGAGACCACCAGGAAGGTCACGGCCTGGAGGACCACTCCCCCGCCCAGTCCGGCCACACCGGCGGCCGCCAGCGCGCCGACCGCGAACATGGCGAACTCGGGCATCGCGGTGAGCACCAGCGGTATGCCGAGCGCTGCGGCGGCCAGGAGCCACCAGATCCAGCTGTCCACGTGTCCATCCTAGGGAGCGAAGGGCCTTCGAGGCGGACAGTTCCCGCAGGTCGAGGGGCGGAAACCGGTCGCGGGTGCGACCGGTTCCGACGACCCCGGGCGACCCGGACGGACGGACGGGAGGTCAGCCGAGCGGCAGACCCTGCGCCGACCAGCGGTCGCCGTGGCGCTCCAGGGTGAGCGGCAGGCCGAAGCACTTGGAGAGGTTGCGGGCGGTCAGCTCGGTGTCGATCGGGCCGGCCGTGAGCACCCTGCCCTGGCGGATCATCAGGACGTGGGTGAAGCCGGGGGCGATCTCCTCGACGTGGTGGGTGACCATCGCCATGGCGGGCGCGAACTCGTCCTGGGCGAGCGCGCCGAGCCGGCGGACCAGGTCCTCCCGGCCGCCGAGGTCCAGTCCGGCCGCGGGCTCGTCGAGCAGCAGCAGCTCGGGGTCGGTCATCAGGGCGCGGGCGATCAGGGTGCGCTTGCGCTCGCCCTCGGAGAGGGTGCCGAACTTGCGGGCGGTCAGGTTGGACATGCCCATCCGGTCGAGCAGGGCGAGCGCCCGGCCCTCGTCGGACTGCTCGTAGGTCTCCTGCCAGCTGACCGTCATGCCGTAGGCGGCGGTCAGCACGGTCTGCAGCACGGTCTGCTCGGCCGGCAGCTTGTCGAACATCGAGGCACCGGCCAGGCCGATCCGGGACCGCAACTCGAAGACGTCGATCTCGCCCAGCTTCTCGCCGAGCACCGAGACCTTGCCCGAGGTCGGGAAGAGGTACGAGGAGGCGATCTGCAGCAGGGTGGTCTTGCCGGCGCCGTTCGGGCCCAGGATGACCCAGCGCTCACCCTCGGAGATGGACCACGAGACCTGGTCGACCAGCGCGCGCCCCTCCCGGACCACGGATACGTCCACCAGCTCCAGCACGTCGCTCATGCCCACGCCTTCCCCAAATACAAAAAATCTCGGCCGTCGGTGCGGGCGGCGAGCCTACTCCGGCAGCCGGTGGGCACGGGATGGGTGCGCCGCACGCGCATGGGCAAACCTACGCCACGCGGATGACCGCCGATTCCGTAGGCTGGCCGGATGCTCGCGACTCCTGCCGACAATCCGTACGAAGAGCCCCGTTCGGGGCGGCTGACCGCCTGGGGCAACGCCCTGCTGAGCGGCCTGGTGGCGCCCGACGACGCCGCCGCGGCCGTGCTCGGCGAGGACGAGGGGCACCGGGTGACCGGGCTGCCCGGGGACGCCCCGGGCGAGCAGCACGGCCTGACCTGGGCGCTGGGCCGGCTGCGGGTGCTGGGTGCGAAGGGGCTCCGGCTGGCGCTGCCCTCGGCCGGGCACCCGCTGGGACTGACCGGCCCGGCGGCCTTCAACCAGCACGCCATGGCGACGGGCGAGGCGGTGCTCGCGGTGGGGGTGCCGCTCGGGCTGGTGCCGGAGATCACGGTGTTCGGGCCGGCCGGGGACCGCTCGGCGACCGTGCTGTGGCGCTGCGCCGAGGTCAACGACGCCCCGCCGGCCGACGTGCCCTCGCTGCACGAGGCCGAGCGCGAGCTCGCGGACGGGCTGCGCGAGGCGACCGTGCTGCTGACCCGGCTGGACGTGGCCGGCGCCGGGCCGGAGGCGATGCGCGCCCTGGAGGCGTACCGCCGGCGCGGGCACGCCGAGCTGCTCGCCCCCGGCTACCCGCCGCGCGCCGTCCGGGTGCTGGAGTCGGCCCGGCAGGTGTCCGCGCTGCTGTCGATCGCCGCGGGCGGCCACGGCGCGGCCGTGAGCGCCTCGGAGATGGCCGCGCGGCAGTCCGTGCTGGCCCCCCTGCGGCGCACCGCCCGGCGGGCCCAGGTGGCCGCGTACAACGCCCTGGTGGACGAGCGCGAGGCCCGTTAGGACCGTCCGCCGGGGCCGTCCGCTACGCCGGCCGGGTCTCGCCGTTGCGGACGGCCCACAGCGCGGCCTGGGTGCGGTCGGCGAGGTCCAGCTTCATCAGGATGTTGGACACGTGGGTCTTCACCGTCTTCTCCGACAGGTGCAGGCTGCGGGCGATCTCCCGGTTGGAGCGGCCGTCGGCGATGTGGCCGAGCACCTCGCGCTCGCGCTCGGTGAGGGTGCCGCCGCGGCCCTGCGGGGCGCGCGGGCCGTCGTCGGAGAGCAGCGCCTCGGCCAGTTCGGGCTGGAGCAGCACGTGGCCGGCGTGCACCGAGCGGATCGCCCCGGCCAGCGCCTCCGGGTCGACGTCCTTGTAGACGTACCCGGCGGCGCCGGCCCGCAGCGCGGGGACCATGGTGCGGTGCTCGGTGAAGCTGGTGACGATCAGGATCCGGGCCCGGCTGCCCTCGTCCTTGAGGGTGCGCAGCGCCTCGATGCCGTCGACGCCGGGCATCTTGAGGTCCATCAGGACGACGTCCGGGTCGAGTTCGCGGGCGCGGTCGACGCCCTCGGCCCCGTCGGCGGCCTCCCCGACCACCTCGATGTCGTCCTGGACCTCCAGGAAGGTGCGCAGTCCGCGGCGGACCACCTGGTGGTCGTCGACCAGCAGGACGCGGATCGACGGCGTGCTCTCAGGCACCGGGGACCTCCATCTCGACGAGCGTCCCCTTGCCGGGGGCGGATTCCAGGGTGAGCGTGCCGCCGACGGCGGCCGCGCGGTCGCGCATCGAGGCCAGGCCGAGGTGGCGGCCGGCCCGACGGACGGATTCGGGGTCGAAGCCGCGGCCGTCGTCGCGCACCCGCAGCACGGCGCCGCGGCCGGGGGTGCCGGCCAGGGTGACGCTGACCCGGCCGGCGCCGGAGTGGCGCAGCGCGTTGTGCAGGGCCTCCTGGGCGACCCGCAGCAGCGCGGCCTCCTGGGCGGGCGGCAGGGCGCGGACGCCGTCGGCGGCGAAGGCCAGGTCGGCGGTGTGGGCGCGGTCGAGCACCTGCACCTGGGAGGCGAGGGTGGCGCTCAGCCCGTCCTCCTCCAGGGCGGCGGGGCGCAGTTCGACCACCACGGCGCGCAGTTCGTCGGCGGCCTCGGCGGCGAGCCGGGCGACCTCGGCGAGTTCGGCGCGGGCCCGGGCCGGGTCGCGGTCGACCAGTTTCGCGGCGGCCTTGGCGGTCAGCCGCAGCGAGAAGAGCTTCTGCGCGACGGCGTCGTGCAGGTCGTGGGCGATCCGGGCGCGCTCGCCGGCCAGGGTGAGTTCACGACTGCGCTCGTACAGGCGGGCGTTGGAGAGGGCGAGGGCGGCGTGCGCGGCGAGGATCCGCAGCAGTTCCTCGTCGTGGTCGGTGAACAGGCCGCCGCCGCGCTTGTTGGCGAGGAAGATGACGCCCAGCACCTGGGGCTCGTCCTCGGCCGCCTCGGCGTCCAGGACCGGCATGCCGAGGAAGGCGTCCATCTCGGGGTGGGCGGCGGGCCAGCCCTCGAAGGCGGGGGCCTTGCGGACGTCGGCGAGGCGGGTGGGCCCGGTCTCGTGCAGCAGTTCGGCGAGCACGCCGTGCTGGCGGGGCAGCGGGCCGATCGCCCGCCACTGCTCGTCGGTGACGCCGTCGACCACGAACTGGGCGAAGCCGCCGTGGTCGTCGGGCACACCGAGGGCCGCGTACTCGGCGCCGAGCAGGTCGCGGGCGGAGGCGGTGATGCGGCGCAGCACCTCGCGGACCTCCAGGTGCCGGCTCATCGCGAGCAGGGCCTGGCTGACGGCCTCGATGCCGGCCAGCGGGTCGCAGGCGGCGGGCGGTCCGACGGGGGCGGGGCGGTCATCGGTGGCGCTGGGCATACCGCCAAACTACCGCCGCCGCGGGGGCGTCCGCGTCCGTCCGCGGCCGCGCGGGACGCAGGTCCGCGGACCTAGGACGATGGGCCCCGTCCCGTACGCCGGGGGAACGCCGAAGGGCGCTCCCCCGGTAGTACGGGGAGCGCCCTTCGGCGGTGGCGGGCGTCAGCCCTTCTGCATGACCTCCGGCTCGTGCCGGCGCTGCAGCCGGGTCACGACCACGCCGATCACGACCGAGATGACGATCAGCACGGCCGCGTCGATCGACCACTGGGCGACGGAGTGCGTCCACAGCGGGTCGTAGTTCGGGTTCTGGAAGTCCTTGTTCCAGGGGCCCATCAGGTGCGACAGGTCGAGGGTGGTGGACACCATGCCGGTGCCCCAGCGGGCCGGCATCAGCCAGGCGACCTGCTCCAGTCCGGGCTTGCCGAAGATCTGGAACAGGCAGCCGGTGAAGACGACCTGGACGATGGCGAACATGACCAGCAGCGGCATGGTCTTCTCGGCGGTCTTCACCAGCGCGGAGATCATCAGGCCGAACATCATCGCGGCGAAGCTCAGCAGGATCATGCCGATGGTCATCTCGATCATCGGGATGTCCTTGACGATCAGACCGTGCTCGGGGAGCTTGCGCGGCAGGAAGCCGACGGCGGAGATGATCGCGCCCTGGATCACCGAGAAGATGCCCAGCACGATGATCTTGGACATCATGTACGCCGAGCGGGACAGCCCGGTGGCCCGTTCCCGTTCGTAGATCGCCCGTTCCTTGATCAGCTCACGGACCGAGTTGGCCGCCCCGGAGAAGCAGGCGCCGATCGCCAGGATCAGCAGGATCGTCGCGGCCCCGTTGTTCAGGTGGAGCTGGGTCTTCGGATTGGGGGCGAGCCCGGGTTCGTTGGGGATCAGCACGCTGACCGCGCCGATCACCGCCGGCAGCAGCACCGACAGCGCCAGGAAGCCGCGGTCCGAGGCGAGCACCGACATGTAGCGGCGCATCAGCGTCCACAGCTGGGAGCCCCAGCTCTGCGGCTTGGGCGGGCGGACGGCCTCCTGGGCGACCTGGGCGTGCTGCACCTCGCCCGCCTCGACGGTCGGGGCGGAGTACTGCTGGTAGTGCACCGAACCGCGGTAGCGGCCGGACCAGTCGTGGTCCGGGTAGTTCTCGAAGGCCTGGAAGACGTCCGCCCAGGTCTCGTACCCGAAGAAGTGCAGCGCCTCGTCCGGCGGGCCGAAGTAGGCCACCGAGCCGCCCGGCGCCATCACCAGCAGCCGGTCGCAGAGCGCGAGTTCGGCCACCGAGTGGGTGACGACCAGGATGGTGCGGCCGTCGTCGGCGAGGCCGCGCAGCATCTGCATGACCTCGCGGT
The DNA here is from genome assembly GCF_040303245.1 of Kitasatospora sp. NPDC096077. Lineage (NCBI taxonomy): Bacteria > Bacillati > Actinomycetota > Actinomycetes > Kitasatosporales > Streptomycetaceae > Kitasatospora > Kitasatospora sp. NPDC096077. Next base: position 13,096 of record NZ_JBEOSV010000004.1, read on the forward strand.
CCATGCCCGGGTCGAGGCCCGAGGTGGGCTCGTCCAGGAAGATCAGCGAGGGCTTGGTGAGCAGCTCCAGGGCGACCGAGACGCGCTTCTGCTGGCCGCCGGAGAGCGCGGTGATCTTGTTGTCGGCGCGCTTGTCCAGGCGCAGCTCGTACAGCACCTCGTCGATCCGGGCCTCGCGCTCCTTGGCCTCGGTGTCGCCGGGGAAGCGCAGCCGGGCCGCGTACTTGAGGCCCTTCCGCACGGTCAGCTCGCGGTGCAGGATCTCGGACTGCGGCACCAGGCCGATCCGGGAGCGGAGTTCGGCGAACTGCTTGTAGAGGTTGCGGCCGTCGTACAGCACCTCGCCGCGGTCGGCCGGGCGGTAGCCGGTGAGGGCGCGCAGCAGGGTCGACTTGCCGGAGCCGGACGGGCCGATCACGGCGACCAGGGACTTCTCCGGGACGCCGAAGCTGACGTCGTCGAGCAGGACCTTCTTGCCGCCCTTGTGGTCGACCTCGACGGTCAGGTGGCGGGCGGAGAAGGAGACCGCGCCGGTGTCGACGAACTCCTGCAGCTGGTCGCCGACCAGCACGAAGCCGGAGTGGCCGACGGTCAGCCGGTCCTGCGGGCCCATCAGCTGGCGCTGCACCCGCTGGCCGTTGAGGAAGATGCCGTTGTGGCTGCCGAGGTCGACGATCTCGTAGCGGCCGTCCGGCAGTTGGCGCAGCTCGGCGTGGTGGCGGGAGACCTGGAGGTCGGACACCACGACGTCGTTGTCCAGCGCACGGCCGATCCTGACGGTGCGCATGCCGGCGGTCAGGTTGCGGATCACCGTCGGCTGCGGGCCACCGGCACCGTGCTGGGGCGCGGGCGTGAAGCCCTGCTGCTGCGGGAACCCGCCGTGCTGCGGCGGCTGCTGGTCCTGCGGCGGGTACGGCTGCTGCTGCGGGGGTGCGTACTGCTGCGGGGGCTGCTGGTACGGATCCTGACCGGGCCAGGGCTGCTGCTGCGCGGGCGGCTGGGGCGTCGGGGCGGGGCTGCGGCTGGTGACGGCCTCGTGCACCGGGGTGGGCTGCGGGGCGGCGGCGTGGGCGGGCGCGGAGAAGGCGAGTCGGGGGCCGTTCTCCGGGTTGCCCAGGTTCACCACGGCACCGGGGAACAGCTGGGCCTGCATGGTGCGGGCGCCGGCCGTGTACGTGCCGTTGGTGCTGCCGTGGTCGTCCAGCTGCCAACCGCTGCCGTTGAAGCTGATCGTCCCGTGCTGCCAGGAGACCCTGGCGTCGTCGAACGTGAAGTCCGACTGCGGATTGCGCCCGATGGTGTAGGACCGCCCCGGCTCAAGAGTCCGTTGCTGCCCGTTGATCTCGATGACGAGTTGCGGCACTGCTCGCCTGCCCCGCTCTCTCGGTTCCCCCGAATTGTGGCCCCCCGGCCGGGGGTGCTTCGTTCCTCTGACTGACGGGGGGAATCATTCCAGCCCGCCGTCCGCCGGTGAAAGTCACCCCGGGTGACTGTGACCAGGCTGCTACGCGGCGGCACCGGCCCGGGGAGGGGCGCGCGGGTGTCCCGCGACGTGGGACGGGTGCCCTCCGCGCACCCACCGACGGGTAGCGTGGGAGACACCATGAACGCATCGCCCTTGGCCGCTGAGCCCCTCCCCGCCGCCCAGCCCCGGACCGCGGACGAGCGCACCCTGCTCGTCAAGGTGTTCGGCAAGGACCGCCCCGGCATCACCGCCGGCCTCTTCGCCACCCTGGCCGGCTTCGGCGTCGACGTCATCGACATCGAGCAGGTCGTCACCCGTGGCCGCATCACGCTGTGCGCCCTGGTCACCCCGCCCCTGGCGCCCGGCGCCGAGGGCGGCCTGCGGGCCACCGTGCACCGCTGGGCGGACGAACTCAAGCTGCAGGCCGAGATCCTCTCCGGCATCGGCGACAACCGGCCGCGCCGCGAGGGCCGTTCGCACGTGACGGTGCTCGGCCACCCGCTGACCGCCGCCGCCGTGTCCGCGCTGACCTCCCGGATCACCGCGGCGGGCGGCAACATCGACCGGGTCTTCCGGCTCGCCAAGTACCCGGTGACGGCGGTCGAACTGGCCGTCTCCGGTGTGGCCACCGATGAGCTGCGGGCCGAACTGGCCCAGGAGGCGGCCACCCAGCGGGTGGACGTCGCGGTGGTGGCGGCCGGGCTGGAGCGCCGGGCCAAGCGCCTGGTGGTGATGGACGTGGACTCCACGCTCATCCAGGACGAGGTGATCGAGCTGTTCGCCGCCCACGCGGGCTGCGAGGAGGAGGTCGCCGAGGTGACGGCGGCGGCGATGCGCGGCGAGCTGGACTTCGCCGAGTCGCTGCGGGCCCGGGTCGCCCTGCTGGCCGGGCTGGACGCCGCGGTGACCGAGAAGGTGCGCGCGGAGGTCCGGTTCACGCCGGGGGCGCGCACCCTGATCCGCACCCTCCAGCGGCTGGGCTTCCAGGTGGCGGTGGTGTCGGGCGGGTTCACCCAGGTCACCGACCACCTGGTGGAGCAGCTGGGGCTGGACTTCGCGGCGGCCAACACCCTGGAGGTGGTGGACGGGAGGTTCACCGGCCGGGTGGTCGGCGAGATCGTGGACCGCGCGGGCAAGGCCCGCTGGCTGGCCCGGTTCGCCGAGCAGGCCAAGGTGCCGCTGGAGCAGACGGTGGCGATCGGCGACGGCGCCAACGACCTGGACATGCTGAACGCGGCCGGGCTGGGGGTGGCGTTCAACGCCAAGCCGGTGGTGCGCGAGGCCGCCGACACCGCGGTCAACGTGCCGTTCCTGGACACCGTGCTGTACCTGCTGGGCATCACCCGCGAGGAGGTCGAGGCGGCCGACGGCGGGCTCTCGGTCGACTAGGCCCGGACCGAAACCCAGGCCCGGCCGCTCGACGGCGGTGGTTGCACACGAGGGGCGCGCGGATCCAATCCGCGCGCCCCTCAAGCATGTTCCGGAGGTCAGTCCTGCGGCGTGTGGTACGAGACCAGCGCGGCCACGCCCGGCTCGACGTCCTTCCAGGACCCGCCGAAGCTGAGCACCGCGATCGCCGCCGTCGGGAAGCCCCCCAGCCGCAGCCGGTTCAGCGCGTCGACGTCGCCGCTGTCCCCGGCCAGCACCTGGGTCAGGCCCAGCACACCGGGGTTGTGGCCGACCAGCACCACGTCCGCGAACTCCTCCGGGGTCTCCTGGAGGACGGCGATGATCTCGCCCGGGCTGGCCTCGTAGATCCGGTCCTCGTACACCGTCCGGCGGGCCCGCTTGGGCAGCTCGTGCGCGGCCAGCTTCCAGGTCTCACGGGTGCGCAGGGCGGTGGAGCAGAGCACGAAGTCGGGGTTGATGCCGGAGTCGACCAGCCAGCGGCCGGCGTCCGGGGCCTGCTGGCGGCCCCGGTCGGCCAGCGGCCGGTCGTGGTCGTCCACCCCGTCCGGCCAGTCGGCCTTGGCGTGGCGGAGAACGATGATCCTGCGGGGCGTTTCGGCGCTCATACCCAGCAAGCTTGGCAGAAAAGCGGTCCGGGGGCGCGGTGCTCCCGGCTGCCGCCACTCCGGGGGGTGGCGGGTGCCGTCCCGGGCCGATCGCCGTCACCGGGAGTGCGGGACTCCGGGGGTACGGCGACGGTGCGGCGGGCACCACGGGCGGGCGGAGCGGACGGGTCAGCCCATCGCGGCGGCGACGGTGGCGATGATCGCCACCAGCACCACGATGCCGGCGAAGGCGAGGGCGATGCGGCCGAGCTGCTTGCGGCCGTCGGTGGGATTCGGGTCGAGAACGGGCATGTCGGGATTCAACCACCCCGAACACGCCCGTTCCGCGCTGGCCCCACCGCCTTGGCCTGGCCTTGACCTTCCGGACCGCGACGCGACCGCCGGACCCTGAGCGGTCAGGCCTTGGCCGGCTCGACCGGCAGGACCGCCTCGTCCTCGATGTGCCGGGCCCGCGCGGCCCGCAGGCCGAACAGCATCTGCGGCACCAGCAGCAGCGACAGGAAGCCCAGCGGCCAGTACCACTGGCCGGTGGCCTGGTAGAGCCGGCCGATCAGGATCGGGCCCGGGATGGAGATCAGGTAGCCGAAACCCTGGGCGAAGGCGGACAGCTGGGCCACCCCGCCCGGGGTCCGGGCGCGCAGCCCGATCATCGTCAGCACCAGCGGGAAGGCGCAGTTGGACAGACCGACCAGCACCGCCCACAGCCACGCCCCGCCGGCCGGGGCGAGCGCCAGCCCGGCGTACCCGACGATGCCGCAGCAGGCCAGCACGACCACGAAGAGCCGCTGGTCGCCGCGGCGGGCGGCCAGGTTGGGCAGCACGAAGGAGACCGGCACGCCGATCACCATGGTGACCGCGAGCAGCACCCCGGAGGTGCCCTTGTCGATCCCGGAGTCCTGGAAGATCTTCGGCAGCCAGCCCATCACCACGTAGGCGCCGGTGGCCTGGAGGCCGAAGAAGCAGGCCAGCGCCCAGGCCGTACGGCTGCGGGTGATCGGCAGCCTGGCGGGCACGGCCGCGCCCCCGGCGCGCTCCCCGCGCTCGCGCTTGGCGATCAGCACCGGCAGCCAGAGCACCAGGGCGAGCGCGCCGAGCGCGGCCCAGACGCCCAGGCCGTAGCGCCAGTCGCCGCCGAGCGCGCTGGTCACCGGCACGGTGACGGCGGCGGCCAGCGCGGTGCCTGCCGACAGCGCCATCGAGTACAGGCCGATCATCGGCCCGACCTTCTCCGGGAAGTACCGCTTGATCACCACCGGCAGCAGCACGTTGGAGACCGCCACCCCGGCCAGGGCGAGCGCGGTGAGCAGCAGGAACACCGCGGTGCCGCCGGCGAAGGAGCGGGCCAGCACGCCCGCGGTGATCGCGCCCATGCCGGCCGTGACCACGGCGATCGGGCCGACCCGGCGGGCCGCCGCGGGTGCGGCGAAACCGAACAGCCCGAAGCAGAGCGAGGGGACGGCGGTGAGCAGTCCGGCGAGGGTCGGGTTCATCCCGAGGTCGCCGCGGACCTGGTCGAGCAGCGGCCCGAGGCTGGTGACCACGGGGCGCAGGTTGAACGCGGCGGCGGCGATCGCGACGGCGAACAGCACGCCGAGGTACTTGGCGGAGGCGTCGGGCCGCTCGGTCTGCGGCCGGTCCCCGGTACGTGCGGGGGTGGTGGTGGTGTCTGCTGCGGGAGGCATGTGCGCCATCATAGAATGATGGGATGAATTGATGCACCTTGGAATTGGCATGATGTGCCGACCGTTCATCCACCGGCCATCTCCCTCCAGGGCCCACCCACCCCGTAGTCGCAAGGAGTCCCCGTGGCGCTGTCCTCGCCGAGGCGCACCCCGCTGTCCGACCAGGTGATCGCGCAGCTGCGCGCCCAGATCACCTCCGGGGAGTGGCCCGTCGGCTCGCGCATCCCCACCGAGGCCGCCCTCGTCGAGCAGCTCGGGGTGGCCCGCAACACCGTCCGGGAGGCCGTCCGGGCCCTCGCCCACAACGGCCTGCTGGACATCCGCCAGGGCTCCGGCACGTATGTGCTCGCCACCAGCGAGCTGGCCGGGGTGATGCACCGCCGCTTCGCCGACGCCGACCAGGCCCAGGTCGCCGAGCTGCGGGCGACGCTGGAGACCTCCGCGGCCGGGCTGGCCGCCGTCCGCCGCACCGACCGCGACCTCGGCCTGCTGGACGCCGCGCTCGACCGGCGCGAGGCCGCCTGGCGCTCCGGCGACGCCGAGGACTTCGTCCAGGCCGACGCCGCCTTCCACCAGGCCGTGGTGGCCGCCGCCCACAACGACGTGCTGCTGGCCGTCTACTCCGACCTCGGCGAGGTCACCCGCGAGCACCTGCGCAACGACGTCGGCCCCGAGCTGATCGCCGAGCGCTACATCGGCCACGACACCATCCGGGACGCCATCCGGGACCGCGACGCCCGGCGCGCCTCGGTCGAGGCCGGCCGCGCCATCGCCTGCGCGACCACCGACGTCCAGGCCGCCCCGGACGCGTAGGCCCGGTCCGGTCCACCGCGACGGGAACGCCGCTGCCCGGCACCCCAGGACGGGGTGCCGGGCAGCGGCGTCGAGGACGATCGGGCGGTCAGGCCCCGATGGCGTGCAGACCGCCGTCGACGTGGACGATCTCGCCGGTGGTCTTCGGGAACCAGTCCGACAGCAGCGCGACGATGGCGCGGCCGGCCGGCTCCGGGTCGCTCAGGTCCCACTTCAGCGGGGAGCGGTGGTTCCAGGTGTCGGCCAGGTCGCCGAAGCCCGGGATGGACTTGGCGGCCATCGAGCCGAGCGGGCCGGCCGAGACCAGGTTGCAGCGGATGTCCCGCGCGCCCAGGTAGCGGGCCATGTACCGGTTGGTGGCCTCCAGGGCGGCCTTGGCCGGGCCCATCCAGTCGTACTGCGGCCAGGCGAACTGGGCGTCGAAGGTCAGGCCGACCACCGAGCCGCCGTCCTGCATCAGCGGCATCAGCGCCGTCGTCAGCGACTTCAGCGAGTACGCCGAGACGTGCATCGCGGTGGCCACGGACTCCCACGGGGTGTCCAGGAAGTTGCCGCCCAGCGCGTCCTGCGGCGCGAAACCGATCGAGTGGACGATGCCGTCCAGGGTCGGCAGGGTCTCCCGGACCTGGTCGGCGATGCCGGCCAGCTGCTCCGGGTTGGAGACGTCCAGCTCCAGCACCTTGACCGGGTGCGGCAGCTTCTTGGCGATCCGCTCGGTCAGGGTCGGCCGCGGGAAGGCGGTGAGGATGATCTCCGCGCCCTGCTCCTGGGCGAGCTTGGCGGCGTGGAAGGCGATGGAGGACTCCATCAGCACGCCGGTGATCAGGATCCGCTTGCCCTCGAGGATTCCACTCATGATCAGTGACCCATGCCCAATCCGCCGTCGACGGGAATGACGGCTCCGGTGATGTACGCGGCCTCGTCCGAACCGAGGAACCGCACGGTGGAGGCGACCTCGGCGGGCGCCGCGTAACGGCCCAGCGGCACGCCCGAGACGATCTCCGCGCGGCGCTCGTCGCTGAGCACGGCGGTCATGTCGGTGTCGACGAAGCCGGGGGCGACCACGTTGACGGTGATGTTGCGCGGACCCAGCTCGCGCGCCAGGGAGCGGGCGAAGCCGACCAGGCCGGCCTTGGAGGCGGCGTAGTTGGCCTGGCCCGGCGAGCCGGACAGGCCCACCACGGAGGAGATCAGCACCACGCGGCCCTTCTTGGCGCGCATCATCAGCCGCGACGCGCGCTTGACCACCCGGAAGGTGCCGGTCAGGTTGGTGTCCAGGACGGAGGTGAAGTCCTCCTCGGTCATCCGCAGCAGCAGGGTGTCGTTGGTGATGCCCGCGTTGGCGACCAGCACCTGGACCGCGCCGTGCTTCTGCTCGATCTCCGTGAAGGCGGCGTCGACCTGCGCGGCGTCCGTGATGTCGCAGCGCACCGCGAGGACGTCGTACTTCGCCAGGGCCTCGGGCACCTCACCCGAGCGGCTGGTGATGGCGACCTTGTCGCCCGCCTCGGCGAAGGCCTGGGCGATCGCGAGGCCGATGCCCCGGTTTCCTCCGGTGACGAGAACCGAGCGGCTCAACGACCCACCTCTCTCCATGTGGTCAGCGCGTACGTCGGAATGCGTACGCGGTGTGACGCTATCGGGCGGTCGGCGGCGGCGGCGAATCGGGCCCCCACAGCGCCGCACCGGAGGATCTGTGGCAATCCGACAATCCGGAGCCCCGCCACCTGCCCGTTCCCCACCCCGCCCCACCGGCCGCAGGACCGCCGCGAAAGGGGCCGCTGTACGGGAACAACACGGACGGCCGCGCCCGTTGCCCCGTGGTGCGGACCGAACCGGGACCGGCCGTACCCTTCCCCGATGAGTCCCGGTGCGGAAACGAAGGCAGGGCGCATGACCAAGGCACGGCCCGGGAGCACCTCCCGACGCGGACGACTGCTCGCCCTCACCGCCCTGGCCGCGGGCCTCGGCGCGACCGCCTGGGCACTGCGCGACCTGCCCGCGGCGTTCGGGCGCCGCCCGGACGGCGAGCGCGAGGCGCGGGTGCGCAACTCCCCGCAGTACCGCGACGGGGTCTTCCACAACGCGCCCTCGGACCTCGCCCGGTCCACCGCCACCCCGGACTTCGACCGCGACACCGTCCGCCGGATGCTGTTCCAGCGCGAGGGCCGCGTCCCGGCCCACCCGGTGCCCACCGTCCGCCCCGCCGCCGCGACCGGGCCGGCCGCCGAGGGCCTGGAGATCACCTGGTACGGGCACGCCTCCGCGCTGGTGGAGATCGAGGGCTCGCGCGTGCTGCTCGACCCGGTCTGGAGCGACCGCTGCTCCCCCGCCGCCCACGTCGGCCCCAAGCGGCTGCACCCGGTGCCGGTCGAGCTGGAGGAGCTGCCGCCGGTCGACGCGGTGCTGATCTCCCACGACCACTACGACCACCTCGACATGGCGACCGTCAAGCGCCTGGTGCGCAGCCAGTCCGCGCCCTTCGCCGTACCGCTCGGCATCGGCGGCCACCTGCGCCGCTGGGGCGTCCCCGAGCACCGGATCATCGAGCTGGACTGGGACGAGACCTGCACCCTGGGCGAGCTGGTGCTCACCCTCACCTCCGCCCACCACTTCTCCGGCCGCGGACTGACCCGCAACACCACCCTGTGGGGCTCCTGGGTGATCGCCGGCCCGAGCCGCAAGGCCTTCTACACCGGCGACTCCGGCTACTTCGAGGGCTACGCCCGGATCGGCGCGCAGCACGGCCCCTTCGACGCCGCCCTGGTGCAGATCGGCGCCTACGACACGGCCTGGGCGGACATCCACATGACCCCCGAGGACGCCGTCCTCGCCCACCGGGACCTCCGGGCCGGGCTGCTGGTGCCGGTCCACTGGTGCACCTTCAACCTGGGCCTGCACCCGTGGGCCGAACCGGTCGAACGGCTGCTCAAGGAGGCCAAGACCCAGGCCGTCCCGCTGGCCGTCCCCCGACCGGGCGAGCGGGTCGACGTGGACAACCCGCCGGAGCTGGACGGCTGGTGGGAGTCCGTCTCCTGACGGACCTCCCGACACGCCGGGGGCCGGCGCTGTCCGAAACCGCAGCGCACCGGGTGAAATGCGCTGGCCGGAAACCCCGTGGACGGGAAATGATGCGGTGCGGGCGCCCCTGTGGCCCCGCACCGCCCCCCTCCGCGACCTGGGAGCCCGATTGCCTCCGATCCCTGCGGCGAACAGCGCCGGCGCCGCGTCCGCCCGCGCCGTCGACCCGCTGTTCCTCGCCCTGCCGCTGCGCACCCTCGCCGACGCGGCCCTCAGCCGGGCCCGCGAACTCGGCGCGAGCCACGCCGACTTCCGGCTGGAACGGGTCCGCAGCGCCTCCTGGCGGCTGCGCGACGCCCGGCCGGCCGGCACCTCCGACAGCGTGCAACTGGGCTTCGCCGTCCGGGTGCTGCTGGACGGCGCCTGGGGCTTCGCCGCCGGGGTGGACCTCACCCCGGCGGCCGCGGCGGAGGTCGCCGCCCAGGCCGTCGCGGTGGCCCGGCTCTCCGGCGGGATCAGCCGGGCGGCCGGCTCCACCGAGCGGGTCGAGCTGGCCGACGAGCCGGTCCACCGGGACGCCACCTGGGTCTCCGCGTACGAGGTCAACCCCTTCGAGGTGCCGGACGCCGAGAAGACCGCGCTGCTCGCCGAGCGCAGCGCCCGGCTGCTGGCCGCGCCGGGCGTCTCGCACGTCCAGGCGGCCCTGCTGACGGTGCAGGAGAACAAGTTCTACGCGGACACCGCGGGCACCACGACCACCCAGCAGCGCATCCGGCTGCACTCCGACCTGGAGGCCACCTCGGTCGACGAGCGCACCGGCGCCTTCGACTCGATGCGCACCCTGGCCCCGCCGGTCGGCCGCGGCTACGAGTACCTGACCGGGACGGAGTGGGACTGGGACGGCGAACTCGCCGAACTGCCCGTCCTGCTGGCCGAGAAGATGAAGGCCCCGAGCGTCCGCCCGGGCCGCTACGACCTGGTCGTCGACCCGTCCAACCTCTGGCTGACCATCCACGAGTCGATCGGCCACGCCACCGAGCTGGACCGCGCGCTCGGCTACGAGGCCGCCTACGCCGGTACCTCCTTCGCCACCTTCGACCGGCTCGGCAGCCTCCGCTACGGCTCCGAGCTGATGCACGTCACCGGTGACCGCACCGCCGAGCACGGCCTGTCCACCATCGGCTACGACGACGAGGGCGTCGCCACCCAGTCCTGGGACCTGGTCAGGGACGGTGTCCTGGTCGGCTACCAACTCGACCGCGGCATGGCCAAGTTGAAGGGCTTCGAGCGCTCCAACGGCTGCGCCTTCGCGGACTCCCCCGCGCACGTCCCGGTCCAGCGGATGGCCAACGTCTCGCTCCGGCCCGCCGCCGACGGCCCGGACACCGCGGGCCTGTTCGCCGGGGTGGAGAACGGCCTGTACATCGTCGGCGACCGTTCGTGGTCGATTGACATGCAGCGCTACAACTTCCAGTTCACCGGGCAACGCGCGTACGCCATCAAGAACGGCGAACTCGCGGGCCAGGTCAAGGACTTCGCCTACCAGGCCACCACCACCGACTTCTGGGGCTCGATGGCGGCGGTCGGCGGACCGCAGACCTACGTCCTCGGCGGCGCCTTCAACTGCGGCAAGGCGCAGCCCGGCCAGGTCGCGGCGGTCAGCCACGGCTGCCCGTCGGCACTGTTCCGCAACGTCAACGTGCTCAACACCCAGCAGGAGGCGGGTCACTGATGACCGCGATGCAGCCCCACGAACTCGTCGAGCTGGCGCTCGGCCTCTCCCGCGCCGACGGCTGCGTGGTGATCGCCGACGAGGAGTCCACCGCCAACCTGCGCTGGGCCGGCAACGCCCTGACCACCAACGGCGTCACCCGTGGCCGCCGGCTCACCGTGATCGCCACCGTGGCCGGCGCCGAGGGCACCGCCTCCGGCGTGGTCTCCCGCGAGGCCGTCACCGCCGAGGACGTCGAGGACCTGGTCCGGGCCGCCGAGGAGGCCGCCCGGGCGGCCGGCCCGGCCGAGGACGCCCAGCCGCTGATCGCCGACGTGCCGCCGTCCCCGGACTTCGGCCGACCGCCCGCGGAGACCTCGATCGAGGTGTTCGAGGCCTTCGGCCCGGCCCTCGGCGCGGCCTTCGCCCGGGCCGCCGCCCAGGGCGAGCTGCTCTACGGCTTCGCCCGGCACGAGGTCGTCACCAGCTACCTGGGCAGCTCCACCGGCCTGCGGCTGCGCCACGACCAGCCCACCGGCACGGTCGAGCTCAACGCCAAGACGGCCGACCTCAGCGGCTCGGCCTGGGTCGGCGCCGCCACCCGGGACTTCACCGACGTCGACGTCCCGGCCCTGCACGCCGAGCTCACCAAGCGGCTCGGCTGGGGCGCCCGCAAGGTCGACCTGCCCGCCGGACGGTACGAGACGCTGCTGCCGCCCTCGGCCGTCGCCGACCTGATGGTCTACCTCCACTGGTCCTCCGGCGGCCGGGACGCCACCGAGGGCCGGACGGTCTTCGCCAAGCCCGGCGGGGGCACCAGGCTCGGCGACAAGCTGGCCGGCCTGCCGCTGACCCTGCGCGCCGACCCGCGCGAACCCGGCCTGGAGGCCGCCCCGTTCGTGCTGACGCACAGCACCGGCGGCGACGTCTCGGTCTTCGACAACGGCGCTCCGGTCACCGCCACCGACTGGATCCGCGAGGGCGTGCTGACCGAGCTGATCACCAGCCGGCACGCGGCCGCCCTCACCGGCCTGCCGCTGCGCCCGTCGGTCGACAACCTGGTGCTGGAGACGGCCGACCAGGAGTCCGCGCCGACCCTGGACGAGATGATCGCCCGCACCGAGCGCGGCCTGCTGCTCACCTGCCTCTGGTACATCCGCGAGGTGGACCCGGCGACGCTGCTGCTCACCGGCCTCACCCGGGACGGCGTCTACCTGGTCGAGAACGGCGAAGTGGTCGGCGCGGTCAACAACTTCCGGTTCAACGAGTCCCCGGTCGACCTGCTCGGCCGGATCACCGAGGCGGGCCGCACCGAACGCTGCCTGCCGCGCGAGTGGAGCGACTACTTCACCCGCACCGCGATGCCACCCGTGCGTGTCGCGGACTTCAACATGAGTTCGGTCAGCCAGGCCTCATAGCCGGCGGCCGACGGGGGGATACGAAGAACATGATGGACGAAAAGCGGCTGGTCAGATCGAGCAAGATGCTGTCGCGCATCCTGCGGCACGAGCCGGAGCTGCTGGGGATCACCCTGGACGGCTCCGGCTGGGTCCGGATCGACGTCCTGCTCGACGCGCTCGCCGCGAAGGGCCGGCCGCTCACCCGGCCCGAGCTCGACCACGTCGTGGCCACCAACAACAAGCGCCGCTTCGGCTACTCGCCGGACGGCCTCTCCATCCGCGCCAACCAGGGCCACACGGTGGCGGTCGACCTCGGTCTGACCGCCACCGAGCCGCCCCACGTGCTGTACCACGGCACCGCCGACCGCCACCTGGCCCCGATCTTCCGGGAGGGCCTGCGCCCGATGACCCGGCAGGACGTCCACCTGTCGGCGGACACCGAGACGGCGACCAGGGTCGGCGCCCGGCACGGCCGCCCGGTCGTGCTGACCGTGAACGCGGCCGCGATGGCGGCGGACGGATACGAGTTCCGGCTCAGCGAGAACGGCGTCTGGCTCACCGACGCCGTCCCCCCGCAATACCTCTCCCGGCGCTCCTGACACCCACAGCGCCGTACGGCTCCTCTATCACGCCCGACCGGGTGGGCCCCGCCCACCCGGTCTCGTCGTCCCCGCCGCCCGGGCGTACCGTGAGGAGGCCGCGCGGAACGGCGCGCGGGCGCGTGGACGAGGGCGGTAGGACACATGGGCAAGAGCGCCGAGGGCGAACAGGTCTACCGGATCACGGGCGCGCGCAGCAGCCTCTCCGAGGACGTCCGGGGGCGCCAGCGCCGGTACGTCATCTCGATGCTGATCCGCACCGTCTGCGTGCTGCTCGCGGTGGTGCTGTGGGACGTCCAGCGCTGGCTGGCCTTCGCCGCACTGGGCGGCGGTGTGCTGCTGCCGTACTTCGCGGTGCTGATCGCCAACGCCGGCCGGGAGCAGGCGCCGGGTCTGCCGAGCACCTTCGATTTCCCGGCCGACACCCCGCTGATGCTCGGCCCGGGTGGTACGGGTGGGGCTGGTGCGGCCACTGGTACAGGACAGGCAAAGGCCCCGGCCGCCGAGGCGCCGCCGCGCACGGACTGATCGTCCGATTCGCTCTGGTTCAGCCGGATTCGACTCCACGAAAGCTCAAAAGAACCTCAGATTAATCATGCAAGACCTCCCCATCCGAGGGTCTCGGCGTGACATACTGCGTACGCGCTCCGCATCCCCCGTCGGAGCGACGGACCGACGCCGGGCGGCTCCCCCCGTGGCTGCCCGGCGTCGCCATGTCCGGATCCGGGCGAGCCCGACCGGCGTGACAGACTGGCGGTGACGACGCACCCGCCTGAGCACCGAGGACGGCCCCCGATGGACACCGCGCAGACGCCGATCTGCTCCGCCAAGGGCTGCCGGGCGGACGCCCGTTGGGTGCTGGTGTGGAACAACCCCAAGCTGCACACCCCGGACCGCCGCAAGACCTGGCTGGCCTGCGAGGAGCACCGCGAGCACCTGTCCCAGTTCCTGGGCGTGCGCGGCTTCCTCAAGGAGGTCGTCGCCTTCGCCGACTGGACCGCCGAAGAGGCCTGATCGCCGTCCGGCCCGGCCGCTGTCCTGCCCGGCCGCTGTCCTGCCCGGCCGCCGTCCGGTCTAACCGCCGATCGCCGACATCGGCCGCTCGGGCTGGTGGAACTCCGGGTCGTCGATCCCGGCCCCGGCCTTCTTGCCCCACATCGCCGCCCGCCACAGCGCGGCCAGCTCCGCGTCGTCCGCCCCCGAGCGCAGCGCGGTGCGCAGGTCGGTCTCCCCGGTCGCGAACAGGCAGTTGCGCACCTGCCCGTCGGCGGTCAGCCGGGTCCGGTCGCAGGCCCGGCAGAACGGCCGGGTGACGGAGGCGATCACCCCGACCCGGCCGGGGCCGCCGTCCACCGTCCAGCGTTCGGCGGGCGCCGCGCCCCGGCGCGCGGACGGCTCCGGGGTGAGGACGAAGCGGGCCCGCAGCAGTTCGAGGATCTCCTCCGCGGTGACCATCGACGAGCGGTCCCAGCCGTGCTGGGCGTCCAGCGGCATCTGCTCGATGAAGCGCAGCTCGTAGCCCCGCTCCAGGCACCAGGCCAGCAGGTCGGCCGCCTCGTGGTCGTTGACCCCGCGCATCAGCACCGCGTTCAGCTTCACCGGCGCCAGCCCGGCCGCCTCGGCGGCGGCCAGCCCGTCCAGCACGTCCTGGTGGCGCCGGCGGCGGGTGAGCGTGAAGAACACCTCGGGGTCGAGGGTGTCCAGCGAGACGTTGACCCGGTCCAGCCCGGCCTCGCGCAGCGCCGTCGCGGTCCGGGCCAACCCGATGCCGTTGGTGGTGAGGGAGAGCTCCGGGCGCGGCTCCAGCTCGGAGCAGGCGGCCACGACCGCGACCAGCCCGGGGCGCAGCAGCGGCTCGCCGCCGGTGAAGCGGACCTCGCGCACGCCCAGGTCGCGCACGGCCAGGGAGACCAGCCGGACGATCTCCTCGTCGGTCAGCAGCTCGGGCTTGGCCAGCCACTGCAGCCCCTCCTCCGGCATGCAGTACGTGCAGCGGAGGTTGCACCGGTCGGTCAGGGAGACCCGCAGGTCGACGGCGCGTCGTCCGAAGGTGTCGAGCAGCACGTGCGTCCCTTCCCGAAAAAGCGGCCGGCCCGGTCCACCGTCGCGGCGGGGCCGGGCCAGCATAGTCATGCCGGATCGATCAGTGGGCTCCCAGCCCGGTGAGCGAGCGGACCTCCAGTTCAGCGTACTTCGCCGGGTCGGGCTGTTCCCTGGACAGCAGGGTGCCCAGCCAGCCGGCCAGGAAGCCGATCGGGATGGAGACCAGGCCAGGGTTCTCCAGCGGGAACCAGTGGAAGTCGGAGTCCGGGAAGAGCGAGGTCTTGGCGCCGGAGACGACCGGGGAGAAGACCACCAGCAGCACCGAGCTGACCAGTCCGGCGTAGACCGAGCTGACCGCGCCGACGGTGGTGAACCGCCTCCAGAACAGCGAGTAGAGCAGCGTGGGCAGGTTGGCCGAGGCCGCCACCGCGAAGGCCAGCGCCACCAGGGCGGCGGTGTTGAGCTTGTCCGCGAAGAGGCTGAGCACGATCGACACCGCGCCGATCCCGACCGCGGCCCACTTCGCCGACCGCACCTCCTCGCGCTCGCTCGCCTTCCCGCGCCGGATCACGTTGGCGTACAGGTCGTGGGCGAAGGAGGCCGAGGAGGCCAGGGTGAGCCCGGCGACCACGGCCAGGATGGTGGCGAAGGCGACCGCCGAGATCACCGCGAGCAGGATCGCACCGCCGGTGCTGCCGCTGCCGCCGCCGAGCGCCTCGGCCAGCTGAGGGGCGGCCGTGTTCCCGGCCGCGTTGGCCGCCTTGATCTCCTTGGAGCCGACCAGCGCGGCCGCGCCGAAGCCGAGCGCCAGGGTCATCAGGTAGAAGACGCCGATGATGCCGATCGCCCAGAGCACCGACTTCCGGGCCGCCTTGGCGGTGGGCACGGTGTAGAAGCGGACCAGGATGTGCGGCAGGCCGGCGGTGCCGAGCACCAGCGCGATGCCCAGGCTGATGAAGTCGAGCTTGGCGGTGCCGGTGCCGTACTTCTGCCCGGGTTGCAGGAAGGCCTCGCCCTTTCCGCTGGCACTCGCCGCCGCGCCGAGCAGCTCCGAGGGGTTGAAGTGGTACTTGGCCAGCACCAGGACGGTCATCAGCGCGGCGCCGGCGATCAGCAGCACGGCCTTGACGATCTGCACCCAGGTGGTGCCCTTCATACCCCCTATCACCACGTAGACGATCATCAGCGCGCCGACGCCGACGATGGTCCAGCGCTTGGCGGCGTTCCCCTCCGCGCCGAGCAGCAGGGCCACCAGCGTCCCGGCGCCGACCATCTGGGCCAGCAGGTAGAAGATCGACACCACGATGGTGGAGACGCCCGCCGCGGTGCGCACCGGACGCTGGCGCATCCGGAAGGCGAGCACGTCCGCCATGGTGAAGCGGCCGGAGTTGCGCAGTGGTTCGGCGATCAGCAGCAGCGCGACCAGCCAGGCGACCAGGAAGCCGATCGAGTAGAGGAAGCCGTCGTAGCCGGCCAGCGCGATGGTGCCGGCGATGCCGAGGAAGGAGGCGGCGGACATGTAGTCGCCGGAGATGGCCAGGCCGTTCTGGAAGCCGGTGAAACCGCGGCCGCCGGCGTAGAAGTCGGCGGCGCTGCGGTTCTGCCGCCCGGCCCAGACGGTGATGACCAGGGTGGCCGCCACGAAGAGTCCGAACAGGGCCATCGTCAGACCGCGGTGGTCGGTGGCGGAGCTGGCGAGCAAGGTCATTCGGCGGCCTCCCGGGGAGCGTGGACGACGGCGCCGTGGGCCTCGCGGATCGCGGCGGCGGGCGGGTCGATCCGCCGGTCCGCGTAGCGGGCGTACCAACCGGCGATGACGAAGGTGGTGACGAACTGCAGCAACCCGAGCACCAGGGCAACGTTGATGTGCCCGAGGACCCTGGTGCCCATCAGCCCGGGGGCGTAGCAGGAGAGCAGGACGTAGAGCAGGTACCAGAGCACGAAGCCGATGGTGACCGGGAAGGCGAAGCTCCGGAACGAGCGCCGCAGGGTACGGAACTCCTCGCTGTCGTCGATGAGTTGGACTTCCGTGGCGGTAGTGGTGATCGGCGGCGAATCCACTCTGTCTCCTCACTCCTTCGGTGGGGCGGTCACACGGGTGGGAACAATCGAACGTGAGGGACGTCACATTCCCCGTGCGCGCCGCGCAATGCTAGGAGCGTCGTGCCCACCCCGGAAGAGGTTGACCGCGATCAGCCAGTCGTTCACCCCCTCGCACTATCCAATTGGCCGAAAACCGCCGCTCGCCGCGCCGTCCGGAGTGTGCCCGGAGGGGCCGGAGGAACCGAAAGGGGTGACACCGTCCAACGGTGCCACCCCTGTTGACGGAGCGTCAGAACGCGATCCGGACCTTCAGCGCCGAACGGTCGTCCATCGCCCGGTAGCCGTCCGGCACGCCGTCCAGGTCGACCGTCCGGTCGAAGACCAGGCCCGGCTCGATCGCACCCGAGAGCACGTCCGGCAGCAGCTCGGGGATGTACGCCCGGGCCGGCGCGACGCCACCGTTCAGCGAAACGTTTCGGCCGAACATCTGACCGATGTCGACGCCCGCGGAGCCGCCGTGCGGCACGCCCACGTAGCCGGCCGCGCCGCCGTCCCGGGTGATCGAGATCGCCGTCCGCATCGACTCCTCGGTGCCGACCGCCTCCAGCACCGCCTGCGCGCCCAGCCCGCCGGTCAGCTCCTTGACCGCCTCGACCGCGGCCTCGCCGCGCTCGGCCACCACGTCCGTCGCCCCGAAGCGCCGGGCCAGCTCCGTCCGGGCGGGGTGGCGGCCCAGCGCGATGATCCGGCCCGCGCCCAGCCGGTGCGCCGCCAGCACGCCGCACAGGCCCACCGCGCCGTCGCCGACCACCGCGACCGTCGCCCCCGGACGCACCCGCGCGGACACCGCCGCGTGGTGCCCGGTGGCCATCACGTCGGACAGCGCCAGCAGCCCCGGCAGCAGCTTCTCGTCGCCCTCCGCCTCCTTCGGCAGCTTCACCAGCGTCCCGTCCGCGAACGGCACCCGGACCGCCTCGCCCTGGCCGCCGTCCGAGCCGACCGAGCCCCAGAACCCGCCGTGCGGGCAGGAGGTCTGCAGGCCTTCGAGACAGAACTCACAGACGCCGTCCGACCAGACGAAGGGCGCGACCACCAGGTCGCCCTTCGTGAAACCCCGGACCTCGGCGCCGACCTCCTCGACCACCCCGAGGAACTCGTGCCCGATCCGCTGCCCGGCCACCCGCTGGGCCACCCCGCGGTAGGCCCACAGGTCGCTGCCGCAGATGCAGGCGTTGACCACCCGCACCACCACGTCCGTGGGGTGCTGGATCACCGGGTCGGGCACGTCCTCGATCCGGATGTCGTTGGGTCCGTGAATCACCGTGGCACGCATGCGTTCTTCCTCACAAAGATCCGGTCCGAGGACCGAAAACGATCTCGATCAGGTGTCCGACATCCCCTCCGACCACTCTATTCCGGCCCCCGCGTCGGAACATTTCGACCGGACCCGACCGGCTCGCCCCTTATCCTGTTGGACCATGCAACCGATCCAGCCCGAGACGTACGGCGCGCCGCGGACCGCCCCGGTCCCCGCCCAGCGCTCCGCCGCCCCCGCCGAGGGCTTCGCGGTCGTCGACGTCGAGACCACCGGTCTCGGCCGCTCCGACCGCGTCATCTCGGCGGGCGTCTACCAGCTGGACGGCGACGGCGAGGTGACCGACCACTGGTACACCCTGGTCAACCCCGAGCGGGACCCGGGCCCGGTCTGGATCCACGGCCTCACCGCCGAGCTGCTCTCCGGTGCGCCGACCTTCCCCGAGATCGCCGAGGAGTTCGCCACCCGCCTGGCGAACCGCGTGCTGGTCGCCCACAACGCGCTGTTCGACTGGAACATGATCTCCCGCGAGTTCTCCCGGGCCGGCCGCACCGCTCCGGTCGAACAGCGGCTGTGCACCATGGTCCTCTCCCGCGACCTGCGCCTGCCGCTGCCCAACGGCAAGCTCGCCTCGCTCGCCGCCCACTTCGGCGTCCAGCAGCTGCAGGCCCACAACGCCCTGGACGACGCCCGGGTGCTCGCCGAGGCCTTCCGCCCCAGCCTGCGGCTGGCCCGGCTGGCCGGCCTCGCGCTGCCGCTGCAGACCTGCGTCGCGGTCACCGACCTCGGCGAGGACGAGCCCGCCACCCCCAGCCGCGGCAACTGGACCGGCTCCCAGTACCGCCAGGCCAAGAAGCGCCCGCCCTGCCCGTACCCCAACCCGGGGCGTTGGGAGGACGGCAAGCCGCTGGTCCAGGGCATGCGGGTGGCCTTCACCGGGGACACCGCCACCGACCGCGAGGTGCTGGAGGACCGCGCCGTCGAGGCCGGGCTGCACATCGCCGGCTCGGTCAGCCGGCTCACCAGCCTGCTGGTCACCAACGAACCGACCAGCTGGAGCGGCAAGGCCCGCAAGGCCCGCGACGTCGGCACCCCCGTGATCACCGAGGACGCCTTCCTCCAACTGCTGCGCGAGGTCGCCCCGCACCCCGGTGCGTGAGCCGGTTGTGAGGTCGGCGTACCGTTCCCATGTGTACCGTTTTCTGCTGACCCGACAGTGGCTGATCACCATGCTGATCGCGCTGCTGCTGATCCCCGCGACGATCAAGCTGGGCTTCTGGCAGCTGCACCGCCACGAGGCGCGGGTGGCCCGGAACGAGCTGGTCGGCAAGGCCCTGACGGCCCCCCCGGTGCCCTTCGACTCCCTGTCGACGGCCCCCGGCGCCGGGGTGCCCTCCGGCCTCCTCTGGCACGCCGTGACGGCCACCGGGCAGTACGACCCGGCCCACGAGTTCGTGGTCCGCAAGCGCACCGACTCCAACGGCACCCTCGGCTACTTCGTCATCACCCCGCTGAAGCTCGCCGACGGCAAGGGCACCGTGCTGATCAACCGCGGCTGGGTGCCCTCCGGCGACGGCGCCACCCAGTACCCGCCGGTCCCGGCCGCCCCCACCGGCGAGGTCACCCTCACCGGCCGGCTGCGCGCCGACGAGACCACCAGCAGCAGCGGCGGCTGGGTCAAGGACCGGGCCGGCCTCCCGGACCGCCAGTTCAACCTGATCAACACCGAGCAGCAGTCCAAGGAGAGCGGAACCGCCCTGCTCGGCGGGTACCTGGAGCTCACCGGCACCACCCCGGCCCCGGCCGACCAGCCCGAGCTGATCGGCGAGCCCAACCACTCCGACATCGGCCCGCACATGGCGTACGCCGTCCAGTGGTGGCTGTTCACGGCGATGATCCCGGTCGGCGTCTGGGTCCTCATCCGCCGCGAGGCCAAGGACCGCGCCAAGCAGGCCGGCGAGCCCGAGGTCGCCCTCGACGCCCTGCCGGCCTGACCGACGGCGCGCTACAGCACGTCCGCCAACTCCCGCAGCAGCCGCGCCTTCGCCCGCGCCCCCACCACCGAGCGGACCGGCTCCCCGCCCCGGAACAGCATCAGCGTCGGCATCGACAGCACCCCGTACGCCGCCTGGGTCCGGGGGTTGTGGTCCACGTCCAGGCTGACCACCCGCATCCGGTGCGCCTCCTCCCGCGCGACGTCCGCCAGCACCGGCGCCATCATCCGGCACGGCGGGCACCAGTCCGCCGTGAAGTCGACCAGCACCGGCCCCTCGGCCGCCAGCACCTCCGCCGCGAACGTCTCGTCCGTCACCGCCGGCACACCCGGGATCTCCACCATCGCCTACTCCTTCGCCAGTTCACACAGGGGAGACTGCTCGGCGGAGGCGAGTTCGTCCCGCGCCCGCACCGCCCGCTCGAACTGACCGGACACCTGCTCGCGCACGTCCCGCAGCCGCGCGATGCACTCGTCCAGCTCCGCGAGCTTGCGCCGGTACACCTCCAGCGAGGCCGGGCAGGAGTCACCCTCCGGGTGCCCGGCCCGCAGGCACTCCACGAACGGCCGGGTCTCCTCCAGCCCGAAGCCGAAGTCCTGGAGCATCCGGATCTCCCGAAGCAGCCGCAGGTCCTCCTCGCCGTACGCCCGGTACCCGTTGCCGGCCCGCCGGGCCGGCAGCAGTCCCAACTGCTCGTAGTACCGCAGCGCCCGCGTGGTCGTCCCCGCCCGCTCCGCCAACTCCCCGATCCGCACGCCGAACCACTCCTTCCGAACAGCCGGTACCGACGGTAAACCTTGCCCCGGACGTCAACGCCAGTGCGAACGCGGGGCCGTGGCCCGGCAAGATGTCCCCCATGGATCTCGGACTGAAGAACAAGGCCTACGTCGTCACCGGCGCCACCCGGGGCCTCGGCCTCGCCGCCGCCCGCGAACTGGCCGCCGACGGCGCCCACGTGCTGATCAGCGGCCGCACCCGATCGGCCGTCGACGCGGCCGTCACCGAGCTCGACGCGCTCGGCAGCGCCCACGGCCTGGTCGCCGACAACGCCGACCCGGACGCCGCCGAGCGCCTGATCGCGGAGGCGAAGGCGCGCTTCGGCCGCTTCGACGGCATCCTGATCAGCGTCGGCGGCCCGCAGGCCGGCCCGGTCGAGACCACCCCCGAGTCCGCCTGGCGGGACGCCTTCGAGTCGGTCTTCCTCGGCGCCCTGCGGCTGGCCCGCACCGCGGCGGCCGCCCTCCCGGCCGGCGGCGTGATCGGCTTCGTGCTCTCCAGCTCGGTCCGCCAGCCGATCCCCGGCCTCGGCATCTCCAACGGCCTGCGCCCCGGCCTGGCGATGGCCGCCAAGGCCCTCGCCGACGAGCTCGGCCCGCGCGGCATCCGGGTGCTCGGCCTGCTCCCGGCCCGGATCGACACCGACCGGGTCCGCGAGCTCGACGCCCTCGCCGCAGACCCCGAGGCCGCCCGCGCCGAGGCGAGCGCCACCATCCCGCTCGGCCGCTACGGCACCCCCGAGGAGTTCGGCAAGGTCGCCGCCTTCCTGCTCTCCCCCGCCGCCTCCTACCTGACCGGCCTGATGGTCCCCGTCGACGGCGGCGCCCTGCGCTCCCTCTGACCGCGCCCGCTGAAGGCACCCGCACGCGGGTAGGGCCTGCTCCAGCCCCCGCTACTCCAGCCTCCGCCGCTCCGGCCGGCGCCGGGCGACCCGGCGCCGGCGCCCGGCGGAGGCCTCCTGCAGCACCCTGATCCGCAGGTCGGCCGGCAGCTCCGCCAGCCCCAGGCTGCGCACCGCGTCCGCCCGGGGGCCGTCCTCGAAGTGCTCCACCAGCGCCACCGGGTCCCCGCCCGGGGTCAGTCGGACGGCCCCGCGCAGCCGGGGGTGCCCGGGTGCCCGGACCAGTCGCACCCCCGCCCGCTCGACTTCCGGCAGCACCGCCGTGCCCTGCTCCAGTGCCTCCTCCAGGGCCCGGGCACCCACCCGCAGCCGCAGCCCGGCCACCCCCGGCGTCGGCACGGCGATCCCCGGCAGCCCGGTCCGGCGCAGCTGGGCGACCAGCCACCAGGCCGTCCCCAGCACCAGCACCGACAGCCCGCCGAGCACCGTCGGCCACCACCACGAGGACCCGGCCCACCGGCGCCGGGAGCGCGCACCGACCACCGGCTGGTCCGGCGAGGTCAGCGGCCACCAGCCGGGCGGGTGGACCCCGAGCCGCCGGTACAGGTCCAGCCCGCCCGCCAGCACCAGCACCCCGACCCCCAGCAGCACCGCCCCCACCAGCCCCAGCAGCACCCGGTTGACGACCGTCCGGCTCACCGCGCCGCCTCCCCCGCCCGGTCGGCCGTCTCCTCCGGCACCACCCCGGCCGACCCGCCCCAGGACCGCACGTCCAGGCGCAGCGGCCGCGCCAGCCCGACCCGTGCCAGTTCCTCCCGCAGCTGCCGCTGCACCGTCGCCGGGTCCACCGGCCCGCTCACCGACACCCGCACCCGCCGCCGGCCGACCCGGATCCGCAGCCGGTCGATGCCCGGCGACCCGGCCGCCCGGTCCGCCAGCAGGTGCCCGATCCCGGCCCGCTCGATCGCCGCGGCCGTCCCGCCGTACGGGCGCAGCACCAACCAGCGGCGCAGCCCGGGCGCGCACGCCAGCCACAGCAGCCAGCCGCCCACCAGGACCGCCGCACCGGCGCCCACCAGCACCCACTGGTCCGCCAGGTGACGGGCGGCCAGCTCGTCCGCGAGCCGCGCCCGCCAGCGCCGGGCCGGCTGTCCGGCCCGCACCGCGACCGCGTCGTACAGCAGCGCCCCCGCGACCACCAGGACCACCGTGGCGACCAGCGCCGCCACGGCCGCCCGGGCCGACCGCAGCCGGGGCACCCTCCGCTCCCGGTCGGCGGCCCCCCGCTCCGCACGCGCCGCACTCGCGGTGCTCACCGGGCTGCCCGGGGGACCAACGTCTCCACCACGACGACCACCTGGGACACCCTGGTCCCGGTCAGCCCGGCCACCCGCTCGGCCACCCGGTCCCGGACGCCCCGGGCGAGGCCCGCGAGGTCGGCGGGGAAGGGCAGGTCGACCGCCACCCGGACGGTCACCGTGCTGCCCGGCCGGGCCACCGACACCCGGGGCGGCGCCCCCTGCGCCGACCGCCCGGCCCACGCCTCGGCGAGCGCCTCCCGGGCCGCCTGCCCGGCGATCCGCCGGTACACCCGGTCGGCGACCCGAAGCCGCCCCCGGCGCGCCGCGGCGGGGGCGGGGGCGGGAACCGAGGCCCCCATCAGCGCCGCCGGTCGCGGCCGCGGAGCAGGTCCCCGAGGTCGCCCAGCTCGATGTCGCCCTCCAGCAGCCGCCCGACCACGAAGCCGACCAGCCCGAGCGCCGCCACCAGCAGGAACGCCGCGAACCCGCCGAAGTACCCGGCGAAGCCGAGGGCCATGCCCACCACCAGGCCGACGATGGCCAGGTTCATCCGCTACTCCCTCGTCTCCCTCGTCCTCCGCCGAACACCGAACGCCCCGCGCCGAACGCCCCGCGCCGAACACCGGGCGCGAACGCCGGGCGCCGGGCGCTACTTGAGCTTGGGCCGCTGCCCCGACACCGCCACCGGCTCCTCGTCCTCCTCCGCCTCCGGTTCGTCCGGGAGGTGGACGTCGTTGACCGCGATGTTGACCTCGACGACCTCCAGGCCGGTCATCCGCTCCACCGCGTCGATGATGTTCTCCCGCACCTGGCGGGCGAGTTCGGGGATCACCACGCCGTACTCGACCACCAGGGCGATGTCGATCGCGGTCTGCTTCTCGCCGACCTCGGCCTTGATCCCGCGTCCGATGCCGGCCCTGCCGCCGGACGCCCGGTCCCGCATCGCGCCGAAGGTGCGGGCCAGCCCGGAGCCCAGCGCGTGGATGCCGGCCACCTCCCGAGCGGCCATCCCGGCGATCTTCTCCACCACGCCGACCGCCAGCGCGGTGCGCCCGCGCTCGCCGACCGGCCGGCCGCCGTCCCCGCCCGCGCCGGACGCGGGCCTGGCACCGGCGGGCGGGCCGGGCACGGGCCCACCGCCGGGGTTCTTGTGCAGGGTCGCGGGGGTCGGGGTGTCGGGCATGGGGCGCATCTCCCTCGTGGCGGCTCCAGCTGTATCGCAAACCTCCCCAAGCCTGGCATTCCGCCACGGCCCCCGCCCGCCGAGTACGCCCCCGGGAGTGCCCCGGGAACGCCGGTGGCCCGGCCCCGGGGCACTCCCCCGGGCCGGGCCTCCGGCTGTTGGCGGACGGGTCAGTCGCCGATCCCGGCGAGCTCCCGCAGCCGACGGGCCTGGGCCGCCCGTTCGGCCGAACGCTGCTCCTCGTACGACCGTCCGGAGGCGCCCTGGAGCAGCGCCTTGGTCTCGATCACGGCCCCGCGCGGAGCGGCCAGCAGGGCGGCCGCGAGGTCGCGGGCGGCGGCGTCCAGCTCGGCGACGGGCACGGCCAGGTTGGCCAGCCCGGTCGCGGTGGCCTCCTCCGCGCCGACCCAGCGGCCGGTCGCGCAGATCTCCAGCGCCCGGGCGTAGCCGACCAGTTCGACCAGCGGCTTGGTGCCGGCCAGGTCCGGGACCAGGCCGAGCGAGGTCTCCTTCATCGCGAACTGCACGTCGTCCGCGACCACCCGCAGGTCACAGCCGAGCGCGAGCTGGAAGCCGGCCCCTACGGCGTGACCCTGGACGACCGCGATGGTGACCAGGTCGGCTCGGCGCCACCAGGTGAAGGCCTCCTGGTAGCCGGCGATGGCCTCGTCCAGCTCCCGGTCGGCGGAGCCGGCCAGTTGCAGGAAGGTGGGCTCGCCGGGGATGCCCTCGGGGGTGAACATGGCCCGGTCCAGCCCGGCCGAGAAGGAGACGCCCTCGGCGCGCAGCAGCACCACCCGCACGCTGCCGGGCAGTTCGCGGCCGGCCTGGGCGAGGGCACGCCAGAGCGCGGGCGACTGGGCGTTGCGCCGCTTGGGCTGACAGAGGGTGACGACGGCCAGCTCGCCGTCGATCTCCAGACGGACGCCGTCCCGCTCCCAGCTCGGGGCCTGCGGGTCGGTGGCGGGGGCGGTCATGCGGGAACCTCCGGTGGCGGGGGACGTGGCTACCGGAGAGTAACAAAACTGGGCGCGAACGGGCAGGGCCCCGGCCCGGAAAGATCAGGAGGGGAGGAGCGGGTCCGGGATCCGGACATGACGATCGGCGGCCGGTCCACTCGATCCGAGGGCGGACGCCCAGCTGTGGTCAGCTGTCGTCTCCTCGGCCGGCGCCCTGCCGCCGCGCCATCCAGCTCCGGGGCTGACGAACCGTCAGGAACCGGCCCCGGCAGTCGCCTTGTTCTTGCCCCGCGTGGCACCACCGCGGCCCCGGAGAATCACTCCGGATTCGCTCAGCATCCGGTGCACGAAGCCGTACGAACGACCGGTCTCCTCCGCGAGAGCGCGAATGCTCGCCCCGGAGTCGTACTTCTTCTTGAGATCGGCCGCGAGCTTCTCACGCGCGGCACCGGTCACCCGGCTGCCCTTTTTCAGAGTCTCGGCCACCCGTGCCTCCTCGTAGCGTTGCTCGGTCAGATTCCCATGATCACCCATCCACCGCGTCCTGGCCACCCATTCGACAAGGTCGATGTCGCAAATGCGTGGTCCTGCGGTGGTGATCCGAGCGCACCGGGGCGCTCACGCAGAGTGCACGCCCCCGGACTGATTCCGCCGTATGCCGAGAAAGAGCTGATCAGCAACGTCGGCCCGACCACGATCGAGTGGCGGGCCGACGGGAAGTGCTTAAACGGAATCCGGGTCTTCTTCATTCCCGGACACGCCGAAAGGACTAGATTTTCTGGTCCGAAAAGCCGATAGGGCGTCTAGTTCCGGTCAGGTCAGCGAGACCAGATCGGCGTACGACGGGTTCCAGAGGTCCTCCACCCCGTCGGGCAGCAGGATGATCCGCTCCGGTTCGAGCGCCTCGACCGCACCCTCGTCGTGGGTGACCAGCACGACCGCACCGCTGAAGTCGCGCAGCGCGCCGAGGATCTCCTCGCGGCTGGCCGGGTCCAGGTTGTTGGTGGGCTCGTCCAGCAGCAGCACGTTGGCGGAGGAGACCACCAGGGTGGCCAGGGCCAGTCGGGTCTTCTCACCACCGGAGAGCACCCCGGCGGGCTTGTCCACGTCGTCGCCGGAGAACAGGAAGGAGCCGAGGATCTTGCGGATCTGCACCAGGTCGGTGTCCGGCGCGGCCGAGCGCATGTTCTCCAGGACGCTGCGCTCCGCGTCCAGGGTCTCGTGCTCCTGGGCGTAGTAGCCGATCTTCAGGCCGTGGCCCGGGATCACCTCGCCGGTGTCCGGCGCCTCGACCCCGGCCAGCATCCGCAGCAGGGTGGTCTTGCCGGCGCCGTTGAAGCCCAGCACGACGACCCGGGAGCCCCGGTCGATCGCCAGGTCGACGTCGGTGAAGATCTCCAGCGAGCCGTAGGACTTGGACAGGCCGCTGGCCGTCAGCGGAGTCTTGCCGCACGGGGCCGGGTCCGGGAAGCGCAGCTTGGCGACCTTGTCGCTCTGGCGCACCTGCTCCAGGCCGGAGAGCAGCTTGTCGGCGCGCCGGGCCATGTTCTGCGCGGCGACCGTCTTGGTGGCCTTGGCCCGCATCTTGTCGGCCTGGGCGTTCAGCGTCGCGGCCTTCTTCTCGGCGTTGGCCCGCTCGCGCTTGCGGCGCTTCTCGTCGTCCTCGCGCTGCTGCTGGTACTGCTTCCAGCCCATGTTGTAGACGTCGATGCAGGAGCGGTTGGCGTCCAGGTAGAAGACCTTGTTGACGACCGTCTCGACCAGGTCGACGTCGTGCGAGATGACGATGAAGCCGCCCTTGTACGTCTTCAGGAAGTCCCGCAGCCAGACGATCGAGTCCGCGTCCAGGTGGTTGGTGGGCTCGTCGAGCAGCAGCACGTCGGAGTCCGAGAAGAGGATCCGGGCGAGCTCGACGCGGCGGCGCTGACCGCCGGAGAGGGTGTGCAGCGGCTGGGCGAGGATGCGGTCCGGCAGGCCCAGGGCGGCGGCGATGGTGGCGGCCTCGGCCTCGGCGGCGTACCCGCCCTTGGTGAGGAACTCGGTCTCCAGGCGCGCGTACTTCTTCATCGCGTTCTCCTGGGTGGCCCCCTTGCCGTTGGCCATCCGGTCCTCGTTCTCGCGCATCTTCTTCAGCACGGTGTCGAGGCCGCGGGCGGAGAGGATGCGGTCCTTGGCGAGGACGTCCAGGTCGCCGGTGCGCGGGTCCTGCGGGAGGTAGCCGACCTCGCCGCTGCGGGTGACCGTACCGGCGGCGGGCATGCCCTCACCGGCCAGCACCTTGGTGAGCGTGGTCTTGCCGGCGCCGTTGCGCCCGACCAGGCCGATCCGGTCACCGGCGGCGACCTTGAAGTTCGCGGACTCGATCAGGACCCGGGCACCGGCGCGCAGCTCAAGGGCGTTGGCGGAAATCATGGCTGGAACTACTCCTGGGACGTGGGCGGGCGGCCGGGTACGGGCCCGGGCGGCGGGAAGCGGTAACGGGGCTTCATCGGCGGTCGGCGCGGTGGAACTGGGCGCCGCCGCCCGCTATTGCCCGGAGAGGATAGCCATGACGGCCAGTCTACCGGGCCGCGCGAAACGCCCCGTGGGCGTACCGCCCTGGGGTACCCGCGGGGCCCTCGGCGGCTACTGCGGGGCGGTCGCCCCGTCGGTCGCGGAGGCCGTCGCCGAAGCCGCCGCGGGCCCGGCCGGATCCGCCGGGGCGGTCGCCGTCGGGCTCGCCGACGGGTCGGTGCAGCCCTCCTTCGGTCGGACGGCCGCGAACGGCGCGTCCAGGCCGGTGCAGGCCGTCTCGGGGGCGGCCGCCTTGGTGTCGAAGACCTTGACCGGCACGATCGGCCCGTCGGTGATCTCCACCCGGCTGGCGTCCAGCACCTTCACGGTCGCGGCCGGGCCGGTGATCATCGACCAGCCGTTGCTGTCCAGCCGGTAGCCGGTGATGCCGCCGGAGACCGGGACCCCGCCGCTGGTACAGGTGCGCGGGATGAGCACCGCGTAGTCGGTGTGCACGGTGCGCAGCGGGTCGTAGAGGCAGCCGTTGGACGGCCGGTCGTTGTACCGCAGGTCCCCGTCGGCGTCGCGCAGGCCCATGGTCAGGTTGGGCGTCACCACGGCCAGCCAGGGCGAGCCGTCCCGCTGGACGGTGTGCAGCGCGGCGGCGGCCCGCTGCTTGGCGGTCTCCTTGCGCTCGGCGTCGGTCCGCTTGTCGGCGCCCGGCTCGCCGTCGGCGCGCAGGTAGTCCGCGAGGCCGGGCACGGCGCGGTGCCAGCGCACCTCGTGGTCGCCCGGGCGCACCGAGGTGATCAGGCCGTCGTCCCAGACCACGATCGCGTTGTCCCCGGCCATCGCCAGGTAGAGCGCCTCGGCGCCTTCCCGGCGGTACGTCCAGGCCCGCTCGCCGGTCTGCTTGTGGTACGCCTCCAGGCCGGGGCCGACCACCTTGAGGTCCAGGCCGGCCGAGTCGACCGACTGGGAGTTCACCGGGGTCGCCTCCGCGTCGCCCGGCCCCGCCACCCGGTCGCCGAACGGCACCGGCTTGTTCGCGTGCGCCGCCGCACCGGCCGCAAGGACCAGCATCACCGCCAGGGCAGGCAGGATCGAGCGGGGGGTGAGGACACGCGGCGGCTTCCAGGACACGGCCGGAGCGTACCTTTCGGCGGGCGCACGAGTCAGCCCGGAATCGCCCTCCGGACGGCCCTCCGACCGTGCGCCGGACGGTGCGCGCCCGTCCCGCACGCCCGCCCGCCCACCTGCGCCGTCGGCTCCCCGGCCGGTCGGCGGCGCCCTCCGCGGCGGGCGCCGTAAGGCCCGCCGGACCGTTACAGACCTGATACACGCGACCGGGCTGGACGGGGGGTTGCGGCAGACGGCGTTCGAATATCGCCCACTTTAGGGTGACATTCGGCTTTCCCGTCGCGTGCCGGGCCTACTGTCGGCGAGCGTGGCGCCACCGTCCGTCGACGTGGCCACCGCCCGCCCCGCTCCCGCGACGTCCGGAGGAGAGACCATGCGCATCGGCCGCCTGACGCTGGCCGCCGCCACTCTGCTGCTGCTGGCCACGGCCAGCGTCCCGGCCGGGACGCCGCTCAGCCGGACCGAACGGCACTCTCTCTCCTCGGACGCCTTCGAGCCGCGCGGCGCGGCCCCCCGCCCGCCGGTCCAGCGGCCGAAGCACGAGCCGCCGTTCGGCGCCTTCGTCGGCTCCTGGAACGACTACATCCCGCAGATCGGCAAGTACGCCCAGTTCCTGGGCAACGCGAACATGCAGGTCGGCCACACCTACCTGGCCGGCAACGGCTGGGCGGACATCGAGGGCGAGCCGGTCGTGCTCGGCCTGTGGTCGCAGTGGCGGCTGGCCGACCCGTCCCGGCTGCTGGTGCTCGGCGTGCCGATGCTGGTGCCCAACGAGGCGAACGTGCCGAACGGCGAGGTCGCCCGGCTGCTCGGCCAGGGCGCGCGCGGGGACTTCGACAGCCACTTCCTCCGGCTCGCCCGCCGACTGGTGGCGCTCGGCGGCGCGGACACCGTGATCACCCTCGGCTGGGAGATGAACGGCGTCACCTACACCCACCGCTGCAAGCCCGACCCCGCCGCCTGGAAGACGTACTGGCGCCGGATCGTCGGGGTGATGCGCTCGGTGCCCGGCCAGCGGTTCCGCTTCGACTTCGCCCCCAACCGGGGCCTGGACGCCATCCCGTGGACCAAGTGCTACCCGGGCGACGACGTGGTCGACATCATCGGCATGGACAGCTACGACCAGCCGGCCGGAAGCACCTTCGACGACTACGTGCGCGAGCCGTACGGCCTCCAGGACCAGGTGGAGTTCGCGGCCAAGCGCGGCAAGCCGGTCTCGTACCCGGAGTGGGGGCTGTTCCGCAACGGCGACAACCCCGAGTTCGTCCGCCGGATGGTCGAGTGGATGCGCACCCACGACACCGCCTACCAGACCGTCACCGACTACTGCCCGCACGGCTTCTTCCAGTGCCGGAGCAACCCGCGCTCGACCGCGGCGTTCAAGCAGCTGATGGCCGGTTCGCCGGGGGCACCGACGGCGGTGCCGACGACGCCCCCGGCCCCGATGGTGCCGGTGCTGCCGAGCGCCCCAGGCCTGCCGACCCCACCGGTCCGGCCGACCCCGCCCGTCGCACCCGCCCTGCCGGGCGCGACGGCGAGCCCCTCCGCCACGGCCTCGCCCAGCCCCTCCGGGGCCGGCCGACCCTCCCGCCGGGAGGGCGAGGACGGACCCTAGGCCCGGCGGCGGGCCAGCAGGGCCTCCTTGAGCCGGGGGAAGCGGGTGCGCAGCTGGTGCACCGCCGCCGCCCGGGCCAGCACCGTGCCGGCCCGGGCGGCGGCCGCCGGGGCGGCGCCGGCCGGGCCGAGCAACAGCCGCTGGTTGGGCATCCGGTCCGGCCGCCAGCGCTGCTTGTACGGCTCCTGGCCGCGCAGCAGGCCGAGCACCGGGATGCCCGCGCCGACCGTCTCGTCCAGGGCGGCGCTGAACAGCAGCCCGGCGATGTCCAGCCGCTCGCGCAGCACCGGGTGGGCGCCGTACATGTACAGCCCGCCGAAGGAGGGGCAGAGCAGCAGCAGGTTGACCGCGACCAGCTCGCCGTTCAGGTGGAACCGGTGGACCGCCGCCCGGCCGCTGGCGACCAGGCCGACGGTGGACTCGGTCAGGTGCCGGGCGAAGCGCTCGGTGCGGTGCTCGGCGGTGACGCCGCGCTCCTGCCACTGCAGGAAGTGCAGCCGCAGCAGCCCCTCCAGCGCGGCCGGCACCTCGTCCACCGGCGTGCTGCGGACCTGCACCCCGGCCTCGGCGATCTTGCGCAGCTTCACCCGGCTGCGCTGGGCGGTCTTGCCCGGCACCCGCTTGAGCAGCCGCTCCATCGGGACGGCCGGGAGGTACTGGCAGAGCGAGTCCTGGTGCCGGCGGCGGGAGCCGCGCCAGTGCTCGTACACCCGCTGGACCGCCGCCTCGGGGTGCACCTCGCGCAGCTCCAGCCAGTGCCAGGGGCGGGTGAGCGGGAGGGCGGCGGCGAACTCGGCGGCGGCCCGGTCCGCGCAGTCGTCGTCCAGCAGGACGTCGCCGTAGTCGACCAGCCCGGCGCCGAGGCCGGTGAGACCGCCGAACGGGCCGCCGCGCCGCATGAAGGCACCCGCGCCGACCAGTCGGCCGTCCCGGCGGACCAGCACCACCAGCAGCGCGCCCGGGCGGCCGTAGTGGCGCCACCAGGAGCACTGCCAGACGGCGGCCTGGAAGAAGGTGGCGGTGCGGCAGCGGGCGACCAGGTCGTCCCACTCCTCGGCGAGGGTGTCCAGCGCATCGTCCTCGCGCCGCAGCTCGGTGGTCCAGACGGGCACGGCCGACTGGGCCGGGAGGCCGGCGGCGCGGGCCTCGGTGCTCATCGTCCGCTCCCGGCGGCGGCCTTCTCCTTGGCCGGGGGCTTGGGCTCGCCGTCGGGCTTTCCCGAGGCCTTGCCCCCGGCCTTGCCCGCGGACGCGGCGTCGGCCTTGGACTCGGCCTTGGACTCGGCCTTGGACTCGGCCTTGGACTCGGCCTTGGACTCGGCCTTCGACTCCGTCTCGGGCTCGACCTCGACCTCGACCTCGGCCTTCGCCGCGCCGCTCGACCGGGCCGGGCCGCCCGGCTGTTCAGCGCGCGGCCGGGGCGCGGCCGGGGCCGGCGCGACCTCGCCCGGCTCCGGGGCGGCCGGGGGCTCCGGTGCCGTCGGCGCCGCCTCGGCCGGGCCGCCGCGCCGGCGGGTCATCAGCACCAGCGACCCGAGCAGCAGCCCGGCCGCGGCGCCGACCGCGACGTCCAGCTTGCCGGAGGGCGTGGTCGGCTTGTCCGGCGCGGCGGCCGGGGCCAGCGTCACCAGCCGGACGTTGGTGTCCTTGCTGCTGGTGTTGGCGAAGGCGACCAGCGAACGGGCCACCGCGTCGGCGGTCTGGGCGGCCTCCTGGGGGCGGGTCCCGGTGCCGGTGATCTCGATCATCGGGGCGTCCGGAGAGGTCGTCCCGGAGACCAGGGACTCCAGCTCGGAGCGGGTGTGGCCGGTCTCGGCGGCCGCGACCGCGAGCACCTGCGGCTGGCCCGCGAGCCGCCCGTACGCCTGGGCGAAGTTGGTCGCGGTGGAGGCCTCCCCGGGGTTCTGCGGCACCACCAGGACGTAGGCGCTGGCGGCGTACGAGGGGTGCGAGACGACGGCGTACCCGGCGCCGGCCGCGGCGCCCAGCGGCACCGCGAGCGCCACCGGCCACCAACGGCGGACCAGGTGGCGGGCGCTTCGGCGCGGTGTGGTCATGGGTGTGGCTCCTTGGGTCTGGGGCGGCGGTTCCGGCGGCGGGCGGTCAGACGCGGGCCAGCCGGTCGTAGAGGGCGCCCAGGTCGGCGGCGACCCGGGCGATGTCGTAGTGGCCGACGGCCGGGGGGTGCGGCAGCGGGTCGGCGGTGTGGCCGCCCTCCTGCCGCAGGTCGCGCAGCGCGGCGGCGTACGCGGCGGGCTCGGAGGGGATCCGGCGGGCCTGCGGGGCGGCGCTGGGCGGCAGTTCGTCGAGCGCCGGGCAGGCGCTGTGCCGCACCGGCAGCCCGGCCGCGAGGCCCTCCAGGACGCCGAGGCCGAAGGTCTCCGCGGTGGAGGGGGCGGCCAGTACGTCCATCGCGGCCAGCAGGTCGGGCACGTCGTCGCGTTCGCCGGTGAGCACCAGCCGGTCCCGGACGCCGAGTTCGGCCGCCCGCTGCTCCAGCCCGGCACGCTCGGGGCCCTCGCCGACCAGCACCAGCCGGGCCTGCGGATCGAGGTCGGCGAGGGCCGCCAGCAGCACCTCGAAGCGCTTGCCGGGGACCAGCCGGCCGACCCCGCCGATCACCCAACTGCCCTCCGGCAGACCGAGTTCGGCCCGGACCCGGCGGCGGGCCGCGGCCCGTTCGGCGGCCGGGCGGCGGTAGCCGGAGGTGTCGATGCCGTTCGGGATCAGCTCGATCCGGGCCGGTGGCACGCCCCAGGAGCGCAGCGTCTGGGCGACCTGCCGGGAGACCGCGACGGTGGTGCTGCCGAGCCGTTCGGCGGCCAGGTAGAGGCCCTTGACGCCCCGGGTGACCGGCCGGCCCTCGATCACCCCGGCGTGCAGCGAGTGCTCGGTGGAGACCACCGCCCGCACCCCGGCGAGCCGGGCGGCCAGCCGGCCGTACAGCTGGGCGCGGTAGAGGTGGGTGTGCACCAGGTCGTAGCGGCCGGCCCGGACCAGCCGGACCAGCCGGGGCAGCGCGCCGAGGTCCCGGTTGCCGCGCATGCCGAGGTGGTGCACGGTCACGCCGTCGGCGCGCAGCGCGTCGGCGACCGTGCCGGGGTTGGTCAGCGCGACCACCTCGCAGCGCTGGTGCGGCGGCAAGTGACGTAGCAGCAGGTGGAGTTGGCGTTCGGCGCCGCCGGAGGCGAGCCCGGTGACGATGTGCAGCACCTTCACGGCCGACGCTCCTTCATCGCCCGCTCGCCTCCGGGCCGCTCGGACCCGCTGCCGACGCTCCTCGCTCCGGCCCTCGCTGCGCTCGCTTGTCGCTCGTCGCTCTCGGCACCGGCGCGCCCCTTCGACTCGGGGCGGCCCCGGCTTTTGCGCTTCAGCCCGGTGACGGCGTCCCGCAGCCGGTGCCGGCCCTTCTTGGCGCGCAGCCGCCAGGCGCCGTCGCGGTCGCCGACGTAGCAGCGGGGCAGCGCGAAGCGGCCGGTGAGCGGGGAGTGGGCGATCGCGCAGGCGTAGTCGTAGCCGGCCTCGCACACGGCCTCGGCGGCGGGCGCGTCCACGGCGCCGTACGGGTAGCAGAAGCCGGTGACCGGACCGCCGACCACCTCCTCCAGCAGCCGCCGGCTCTCCCGGGTCTGCACCGCGAGGACGTCGGCGGGCAGCCCGGGCAGGGCCTGGTGACCGAGGCCGTGCGAGCCGATCTCCCAACCGGCGGAGGCGAGTTCGGTGACCTCCTCGACGGTGAGCAGCTTCTTGCGCGGCCCCTCGGTGTCCCAGCCGTTCTCCTGACCGAGCAGGTCGGCGACCACGTACGCGGTGGCGGTGAAGCCGTACGCCTGGAGGATCGGTACGGCGTACCGGGCGAAGTCCGCGTAGCCGTCGTCGAAGGTGAGGCCGACCAGCTTGTCGTCCCGCCCGTGGGCGCGGGCCCGCATCAGCTCGCGGACCGAGACGCCGCGCCGTCCGCGCCGGTGCAGCCAGGCGATCTGCTCGGCGAACCGCTCGGGGCTGACGGTGAGTTGGTACGGATCCTCCTTCTCGACCGCCACCGAGTGGTACATCAGGATCCACGGCGAGGAGGAGCCGGGCAGGACCGGTTCGCCGACCGGACGGCGGCTCCTGGGCAGTCGCGCCCGGCCGGGCGTGGCACCGGCGCCGCCCGCCAGGGCCGAACGGACGGTTCCCCGTTCATTCTCCATCGGGCAGCTTCCCTTCATCGGCGACGGTTGGCGGGTTCGGGGAGCGCCCCAGGACCCGGGCGACGGCGAGGACCGGGCCGCGCACCTCTCGGGCGCCGAGGCCGGTGCCGAGGACGGCGAACGCCAGGACCACCGCGAGACCCCCGGTGAGGGTCGCGAGCAGCGGATCGGCGCTCAGGCCGGCGGCGGCGGTGCCCAGCAGGGTGGCACCGGCCGCGGCGCCGACCAGCCGACCGTGGCCGCCGAGCACCCGGCGCAGCCGCAGCGGGATGCCGCGCAGCACCAGGCCGCGCAGCAGCAGCGCGGCGGTGACGGTGATCCCGGAGGCGTTGCCGGCGGCCAGGCCGAGGGCGCCGAAGCGGGGCGTGGCCAGCAGTCCGACGGTGACCGTCACCGCGAGGCCGAGCAGCATCGCGGCGACCGGGTACCAGTCCAGCAGCCGGCGGCCGCCGTCCTCGCAGCGCGGGTCGTCGGCCCGACGGACCACCGGGCGCAGCGAGAAGTACGGGCGGATCATCACGCCGATCAGCGCCTGGGCGGGCAGGCCGAAGCTGTAGACCCGGATCACGGCGGCGGTGGCCGCGGTGTCGCCGGGGCCGAAGGCGCCGCGCTCGAACAGCAGCGAGACCACCGAGGGGGCGCAGGCCATCAGGAAGGCGGTGCCCAGCAGGACGACCGCCGCGGCCTGGCCGAGGTCCTTCTCGACCCGGTCGCGGGCCGCGGCGAGGTCCCCGGCCGCGAGCGCCCGGGCCACCAGCGGGAAGGTCACGGTGCAGATCAGGATGCCCGCCGTCATGGCGAGTTGGGAGACCTTGGCGGCGTAGTTGAGGTGCGAGATGGTGCCGGGCGGCAGCGCCGAGCCGAGGTAGCGCTCGGCGAACACCTGGGACTGCCGGGTCAGCGTGAAGGCGGCCACCGGGAGCAGGGCCAGCGGCATCAGCACCAGCGTGTCGCGGCTGCGCCGGGTGCGGCCCGCCGCGGCCTGTCCGGCCCGCAGGTGGCGCAGGAACGGGCCGACCAGCAGACCCGCCATCAGCAGGCTGCCGAGCGCCACGCCGAGCGCGGCGGAGCGGACCCCGAGGACGCCGTGGAAGCCGAACAGCAGGGCCAGGATGCCCAGGTTGTAGGCGACGTAGATGCCCGCCGGGGCGGTGAAGCTGTGGTGGGCGCGCAGGGCGGCGGCGAGGTAGCCGGCCACGCCGAAGGGCAGCACGGTGATCGCGGTGATCCGGGTGCAGACGACCGCCAGGCCCGGGTCGGGCAGGCCTGGGGCGAGCAGCTCGACCAGTTGGGGCGCGCCCAGGGCGGCGGCCAGGGCCAGCCCGCTGAGGGCGAGCAGCAGCCAGGGCAGGGTGGCGCGGACCAGCTGGCGGACCGGGTCGGGGGCGTCCGGGTCCTCCTCGCGCAGCACCAGGGCCAGGGCGAAGGCGGGCACCATGAGGAAGGACATGGCGTCCTCGATCAGCAGCGGCGCGGCCGTCTCGGGGACGGTCCAGGCGACCAGGAAGGCGTCGGTGCCCTGGCTGGCGCCGAAGTAGCGGGCCAGCAGCAGGTCGCGCAGCAGACCGAGCCCGGAGCCGGCCGCGCTGAGCAGCGCGGTGATGCCGAAGGCCTTGGCGAGGAAGCCGCCCCGGGGTGCCGGGCCGGGCCCGGGGGCCGGGGCCCGGACGGGGGCGCTGCGCGGGGCCGGGAGGGGGGAGGCGAGCGCGGCGGCGGGCTGATCGGTGGTCACCGGGCCTCCCGCACGCCGGCCCTGGCGGCGAGGCCGAGGACGACGGAGGTCAGCACGGTGGTGGTGCCGCCGATGTCGGCGTACAGGAAGTCGACCAGCACCCAGGTGAGCAGGGCGAGGGCGGCCAGGGTCGTGCCGCCAGGGCCAGTCGGATGAGCGCGCGGCGTCAGGGTGCGTGCATCGCAAGGCGGAGGAAGAAGTCCCTGCGGGTCATCGGCGACTGACGACAACGCAGCGAGGTGCGTGCCCTGGCGTCGCGCGCCCGGCTGGCCCTGGCGGCACGACCCTCCCGTGCCGCCGCGGTGGCGCAGGCAGCCGAGTAGGAGGCCGAGGAAGAGCGCGGCGTACGCGGTGATGCCGATCAGACCCTGCTCGCTGAGCACCAGGAAGTACATGTTGTGCGGGGAGAGCAGCGGCTCGCGCTGGAAGCCGATGGTGGAGTCGGCGGCGTCGCTGCCGGAGGACAGCCGCAGCGGGGCGTGGCTGTCGCGCAGTTTGGGGAAGGCCTTCGGTCCGGCGCCGTGGACGGGGTGGTCCTGCCAGATCCGGCCGGCGGTGGCCCACAGGTCGTAGCGGTCCGAGACGGACTGGTCGGGCGCGGCGGAGACCGAGCCGATCGAGCTGAGCCGCTCGGTGACGCCGGAGGCGCCGAGGCCCAGGCCGCCGATCAGGACGACGGCGGCGGCGAGGCCCAGCACGGCGCTGCGCACCAGCAGCCGGGCGTCGGCGCGCAGCAGCAGCACGGTGGCGGCGGCGCCGGTGGCGATCCAGCTGCCGCGGCTGAAGGAGACGGCGAGCGGGAAGGCGAGGAAGGCGGCGGCGGCGAACATCGCGCGGCGCAGCCGGACGTCGCCGCCCGGTCCGCGCTCGCCGAGCGCGAGGGCCAGGGCGGCCAGCAGCCCGTAGCCGACCACGGTGGACATCGCCATGATGTCCAGCGCGCCGAAGGTGCCGACCGCGCGGATCGGCTGGCCGGTGTAGGAGGCGCCGGTGCGGGTGAGGTACTGGTGCGCGCCGACCACGCCCTGGATCAGCGCGGCGAGCACGAAGGAGCCGAGGACGAGCCGCTGGTCGGTGCGGTCGCGCAGCGAGCAGAGCACGGCGGCCGGCACCAGGACGAACACCTGGGCGAGCCGGACGAAGCCGGTGACGCTGGTGGCCGGGTCGATCGAGCCCGTGGTGGCGACGGCGGCGGCGACCACGATCCCGCCGAACAGCACGGCGGTGGTGCGGGTGATCGCGGGCAGTCGGCCGCGCAGCAGGTTGAGCGCGGTGAGGGCGACCAGGGCGAGCGATGCGACGTCGGCGGCGGTGACGTGGACGGCAGCGGTGACGTCCTTCTCCCCGGTGGGCACGCAGACCAGCAGGACGGTGGCCGCGGCGAGCAGGCTGGGCCGGTCCGCGAGGGCGGGCAGGGCCCGCCGTAAGGCCGGTCGGGTCAGCCGCGGCAGGGCCGGGAGGGTCAGGGCCACGCGGGGTCAGCTCCCGTCCGGGTGGAGCATCAGGGCCGCGGTGCGGCACAGGACCTTGACGTCCTGCCAGAGGCTCCAGCTCTCGATGTAGCGGTTGTCGAAGCGGGCCCGGTCCTCGATCGAGGTGTCCCCGCGCAGGCCGTGGACCTGGGCGAGGCCGGTGAGGCCGACCGGGACCCGGTGGCGGTCGGCGTACTCGGGGTAGGCCTGGCTGAACCGCATGACGAAGTAGGGGCGTTCGGGGCGCGGGCCGACCAGGCTCATGTCGCCGCGCAGCACGTTCCACAGCTGCGGCAGCTCGTCCAGCGAGCTCTTGCGCAGCAGGCGGCCGACCGCGCCCATCCGGTGGTCCTGGGAGATGTTCCAGCGGGTCGCCGACTCGTGCTCGTTGCTGGGGCGCAGGGTGCGGAACTTCAGGACGGTGAAGACCCGTCCGTCCAGGCCGGTGCGCTGCTGGCGGAAGAGCACGCCGGGGCCGGTGTCGAAGCGGACGGCGAGGGCGCACAGGGCCAGGACGGGGGCGAGCAGCAGCAGGCCGAAGCCCGCGGCGACGACGTCCAGGGCGCGCTTGGCGGCCCAGCCGGGACGGCGCATGGCCGGGCTGCCGAGCCGCAGGCAGGGGAAGCCCCACAGGTGGTCGCCGCCGGCGATCGGGGCGGTGGGCAGCGAGCCGTGCTCGCGCAGCGCGGGCACCAGCCAGACCTGGCAGCCGAGCCGGACGGCGTCGCGCAGGGCGGCGGCGGTCTCGGCCTCGTCGG
Organism: Kitasatospora sp. NPDC096077; assembly: GCF_040303245.1. Classification (NCBI taxonomy): domain Bacteria; kingdom Bacillati; phylum Actinomycetota; class Actinomycetes; order Kitasatosporales; family Streptomycetaceae; genus Kitasatospora; species Kitasatospora sp. NPDC096077. The sequence continues at coordinate 51,660 of NZ_JBEOSV010000004.1, forward strand.
CGGCGCCGGCGGTGGCGATCACCTGCTGGATCCGGTGCCGGCGGACCTCGCGCTCCAGCACCTCGCGGCCCCCGAGGACGGGCAGGTCGGTGTCGCCGGCCAGCAGCGGCGGGTCGGCGTCCAGGAAGCCGACCGGGCGCATGCCGTACTCGCCGTGCTCGCTGAGGGCGGCGGCGACCTTGCGGCCGAGCCGGCCGGCGCCGAGCACCAGGACCGGGCTGGGGCGGCCGCGGCGGATCCGCCGGACCAGGTGGTAGAGGACGGCGCGGCCGACCGCGACGATCACCAGCTGGGCGCCGAGCAGGACGGTGAGCCGGGCCGGGGTGGCGGGGCCGCAGTCGGGCCAGCGGCCGTCCAGGCAGCCGGCCAGGGTGACCGCGAAGGCGGTGGCGACCACGGCGCGGACGGCCAGGGCGGGCAGTTCGTCCAGGACGGACAGGGTGAGCCGGGTGCGGTAGAGGCCGCCGGCCAGGTTGAGCAGCAGGAGCAGGGGCAGGACGGCGGCGACGCCGAGCAGCGGGGCGAGGGCGTCGGCCGGGTCGATCGCCCGGTTGGCGATGCCGACGGCGGAGCACAGCGCGATCGCGTCGACCTGGACCAGCGCGAGCGGCAGGGCGAGCCGGGAGCGGCCGGCCCGGCGGTGCCGGCGGGGCGCCGGCACCGCCCGGGCGTACGTCGCCCCGGTCGGCCGGTCGAGCAGCCCGGTGCCGGGGAGTCGCGGTCCGGACAGGGACCCGCCGGATCGCGGCACACTGTCGTGGTCAATGGTCATCAGCGCACGAACTCCCCTGCTGTGTGCCCGGGGTGGCGGTGTCCCGACGCCGTCGGGCGCAGGGCCGCCGTCCCGGCCCGGTGGGCGCGGTCCTGACAGCGCCTGCTACCGCTGGCGGCTTTCGGCTCTCCTGCCGGTTCTCCTGCGCGGGGGCCGATCGCGGAATGCCTGGTCGCCGTGGACGCGGCCGCGAGGGGCCCGGACGCGAATGTCCGGGACGAAATCGAAATGAAGCAGGCAAAATCCGACAATACCGAACCAGGCCATGGGGGCCGGAAGTTGACTTGCCGATTCATTCCAGCCGCCCATTAATAGGTATTTCGGATTTGACACCTCGCCCATATTTCCGGCTGAGGGTGCGAATGCGCCGGTGTCGGAACGGCGGGGATTCACGGCATGTGAAACGATCAGATCCGCTCTGGGACACGGGCCCTGCGCCGGCCGGCGGCCGGTCCGGCACCCAGCAGATGGCGGTACAGGGCGTCCACCTGTTCGACCACGGTGCGGACGTCGTGCCGGGCGACCACGTGGTCACGCAGCCGGGCACCGCGTCGCTCGCACTCGATCGGATCGGACAGCGCTTCGGCCATCCGGGTGGCGAGCGCGTCCGGCTCCCCCGGCGGCACCACCGACTGCCCGCGCTCCGCCGGCGGCAGGCACTCCCGGGCACCCGGCACATCGGTCAGCAGCACCGGACGGGCCGCCGCCATCGCCTCCAGCGGGGCCAGCGCCATGCCCTCCCAGCGCGAGGGCAGCACCACCAGGTCCGCCGCCGCCAGCCACGACCGAGGATCCGGCACGTCCCCGACCAGCCGGACCCGGCAGGGCTCGGCCGACTCCCGGACCGTCTCCGCCAGCCGCTGCTCCTCCGGCCCGCCGCCGACCAGCGCCAGCCGGGCCTGCGGCACCCGGCGCAGCACCTCCGGCCAGGCGGCCAGCAGCACGTCCTGGCCCTTCTGCCGGCACAGCCGCCCGACGCAGACCGCGAGCGGAGCGTCCAGGTCCAGCCCGAGCGCGATCCGGGCGGCCCGGCGGTCGGCGGGCGCGTAGTGGCGGACGTCCACGCCGTTGGGCACCACCGCCCAGTCCGCGTGCATCCCGGCGGCCACGCCGTCCGCCCGCTCCTGGACGCTGACGCAGAGCAGCCGGTGCGCCCAGCGGGTCGCGAAGCGCTCCCAGCGCAGGGTCGCGGCGGCCATCGCGCCGTCCACGGCGGCGAAGGACCAGGCGTGCGGCTGGAAGACGGTCGGCACCGCGCCGCGCACGGCCAGCCGACCGGCCAACCCGGCCTTGGCGCTGTGCAGATGGACCACGTCGGGCCCGGCGGCCCGGACGATCCGGCGCAGCCGCCAGGCCTCGGCGGCGGTGCCCGGGCCGGGCGAGCGGTCGGCGGGCCAGTCCTGGACCAGCGCGCCCACCGCGGCGGCCTCCTCGGCCAGCCGGCCGCCGCGCGGGCAGGCGACCAGCACCCGGTGCCCGGCCTCGCGCTGCCCCCGGACCAGATCGACGACGACGCGGGCGACTCCGCCGTCCACCGGCTGTGAAATGTGAAGGATCGTCATATGCACGGCGGCGAGCCTAGGATGGCTCCCCCGCGCCGGGCGGCCCTCGTCACCCGCAGGTGGCGGGCCGTCCACCCGTACGGCTTTCGGCTCGTACGGGCGGACGAGCCGCTCGAAATCCCGGACGAATTTCCGGTTCTACTATCGGATCCCGCGGACCTCCGTGGATTCCGGCGGATTCCGGCGGATTCCGGCGGACCTCGGTGGATCTCGGTGGATCCCAGCCGACCGCGGTGGACCTCAGCGGACCTCGGCGTCCAGGTTGGCCAGCACCTGGTCGTGGATCCGGTTCAGGCCCTTGGGGGCGAAGGTGCGCTCGAAGAAGCCGCCGATGCCGGTCGCGCCCTGCCAGGTGGCGGTGACGGTGACCTTGGAGCGGCCCTCGCCGACCGCCGCGACGGTCCAGGTGATCACCATGCTGGAGTTGGCGTCCTTCTCCACCAGCTGGTCCGGCTTGGGCGCCGAGACGGTGAACAGGCAGTCCCGCACCCGCTTCTCGGTGGCCTGCAGCTTCCAGTGCACCTGGGTGCCGGCGCCGGTGCCGCCGACCCGGACCTCGTACTCGCTGTACTGCTCGGGCAGCAGCTTCGGGCGGGTCACCTGGTAGTCGGCCAGCGCCTCGTACACCCGCTCGGGGGCCGCGTCGTAGACCCGCTCGGTGGTGGCCTGCACCTGTCCCATGCCGTGCTCTCCTCGTGTGGTGGGTACCGCTTCGCCGTACCGTTCGCACCGGCAAGCCAATCACAGCGTCGCGGCCGCGACGCGGCGGGATAGGGTGACGGGTGTGCTCGATCTGGTGACTGCGCTGCGCTACGTGGACCCGCTGCGGGCCGGCGGTTCGGTGCCCGGCGTCGTGGAGACGGACGACCTGGGGACGTACGTGGTGAAGTTCACCGGGGCCGCCCAGGGCCGCAAGGCGCTGGTGGCCGAGGTGATCGTCGGCGAGCTGGCGCGGCGGCTCGGGCTGCGGGTGCCGGAGCTGCGGCTGGTGGACTTCGACCCGGCGGTGGCCGCGGACGAGCCGGACACCGAGATCCAGGACATGCTCAAGGCCAGCGCCGGCCTCAACCTCGGGATGGACCTGCTGCCCGGGGCCACGGACTACCGGCCCGGGATGATCCCGGTGGACTCGGTCGAGGCCGGGCGGGTGGTCTGGCTGGACGCCCTCACCGGCAACGTGGACCGCACCGTCCACAACCCCAACCTGATGGCCTGGCACCGGCGGCTCTGGCTGATCGACAACGGCGCCGCGCTGATCTTCCACCACCGCTGGGCCGGCGCCGAGGCGTCCGTCGGGAAGCGGTACGACCTCAGCGCCCACGCGCTCGGCGGCTGCGCCCCGGACGTCCGGTTGGCCGACGAGGACCTCGGGCCGCTGGTCACGGTCGAGCTGCTGGAGCAGGTGGTGGCCCTGGTCCCGGACGAGTGGCTGGCCGACGAGCCCGGCTTCGACTCGGTCGCCGCCGTCCGGCACGCCTACGTCACCCACCTGGCCGCCCGGGCGGTGCTCTCCGAGCAGTGGCTGCCGGAGGGCTTCGCCACCCCCGAGCAGCTGCGCGAGGCGGAGCTGCGGCGCGCGGCCCGCACCCGGGCCGGTCGGCCGGCCTGGCTGCAGGAGGTGCCGGACCTGCACGGCAAACCGTCGGTGGAGACGGTCTGGGAGCACCACTTCGAGGAGTAGCGGGTGCTCGAACGCCGCTGGGGAGCGGGGCCCGAAGGCCCCGCTCCCCAGCTCAGTGCTCAGAGGTCACCGCGGTCGGCGCGTCAGCGCCACCACTGGACCGCCTTCTCGGCGTTGATGATGCCCGCGCCGTAGAAGCCGTTGTCGTCCTCGCCGCCCTCGCAGGTGGCCTTGAACTGACCGGTGTTGCCCGGGTTGTACTCGCCGGTCGGGCAGGCGTGGGACTCGGCCTGGTTGGTCAGCAGCTCGGTGAGCTCGTCCGGGCTGGCCCACGGGAAGGTGCTGGCGAGCAGCGCGACCACGCCGGTGACGTGCGGGGTGGCCATCGAGGTGCCCTGCATGTACCCGTACTTGTTGCCCGGGATGGTCGACAGGATGCGACCGTTCTTGTCCGGGGTGTTCGGGATCTGGTAGCGGGCGTCACCACCCGGCGCGGCGACGGTGACGATGCCCTTGCCGTAGCTGGAGTAGTACGACTTGTCGCCGTTGACGCCGACCGCGGAGACCGCGATCACGCCGGGCAGCTCGGTCGGCAGCGACAGGCAGTCGTTGGTGACCGGGCGGGTGGTCTTGGTGGTGTCGTCCGGGCTGGAGACGTCGACGGTCTTGTGGGCCAGGTCGATGTTCTCGTTACCGGCGGCGGCGACGTTCAGGACGCCCTTGCGCTGCGAGAAGGCGACGGCCTTGCGGACGGCGTCCGAGATCGCGGCCTGGTCCTTGTCGTTCGGGCAGTTGAACATCCACGGGTCGACGTAGTAGCTGTTGTTCGTCACCTTGAAGCCGTGCTCGCCGGCCCAGACGAAGCCGCAGACCGCGTTCTCCGGGTAGATGAAGCCACCGTCGTCGACGACCTTGACCGCGGCCAGCTTCACGTTCGGGGCGATGCCTATGATGCCCTTGCCGTTCTTGGCGGCGGCGATCGTACCGGCCACGTGGGTGCCGTGGTCGCTGTTGGTCGGCTGCCAGGCCTTCCAGTCGGTGTTCGTCTTGCCGTCGATGCAGGAGACCGACTGCGAGGCGTCCACGTTGGCGGCCAGGTCCTCGTGGGTGGCGTCGATGCCGGAGTCCAGCACGCCGACGGTGACGTTGCGGCTGCCGAGCGAGATCTTGTGCGCCTTGTCGACGCCGATCTGGCGCATGTCCCACTGGTTGGGCTCGTACGGCTCCTGGCCGTCGGCCGCGGCGGCGGCGCCGGTCGGCTCGGCGGCGACCTCGGCCTTGCCCTGGTCCGCGGCCAGGATGCCCTTGGTGCGGCTGGCGCCGACCGAGTCGACGCCCTTGGCCAGGCGCAGCTTCTCCGCGAACTTGGTGTCGTTGGAGCGGGCGACCACGACGCCGATCTGCTCGTACGACTGGACAACCGTGCCGCCGAGGGAGGTGACGGCCTTCTCCACCTTCTGCACCTGGCCGTGGTTGGCCTTGGTGTTGACGACGTAGCTGAGCAGCGGACCGGTCGTCGGGTCGCCGGTGGGCGCAGCGACGGCGGTGCCGGCCGGCAGCGCGAGGGCGCCGGCGGTGGCGAGCACGAGGCCCACTGCCGCGTACCGGGTCCGGCTGATCCGAGGAACTCTCATGGGGGTATGCCCTCCCGGGTCGTCAGGCGGCAGCCGCGGTGCGGCAGGTGCGCTGGGATGACCGGGACGTTAATGAATATTCGCTGAGAAGCGCAAGAGGTAGTCATCTAATCGTCACATCTTGACCAACAATGGCGGGCGGCGTTCCGCAGGTCAACAAGGCCAACAGAGACGAAGATTGTTAAAAAGTGATGGTTCGCCGACGAGCTGACTCAACTGGTCATGTACGCGACGCACCCAGTCCGTACCGGAACTGTGCGGCGCCGGTCCGGAACAGTTCGGGAAGTCCGTAGGCACCGGCGGAGAACAACGGCTTTCCGAACAGGGCGAGTTCCGGCATCTCCCCTCCCGTTCCCGTCCGTCTCAGTACCTCCAGCGCGTCGCCGCGATCAACTCCTCGGGGCCGACGGCCGCGTACTGCTCGGCCTCGGCCCGGCGCACCGCCAGCACCGCCTGGTGCAGCGGCTCGCCCAGCGCCTCGCGCAGCACCGCCGAGCGCTCGTACGCGGCGATCGCCTCGGCCGGGCCCTGCGGCAGCCGGGGCACCGTGCCCGGTTCGGCGGCGGCCGGGTCCCCGGTGAACTCCGGTGGCAGGGCGCGGCGTTGCTCCAGCCCGGCGAGCCCGGCGGCGAGCACCCCGCCGACCGTCAGGTACGGGTTGGCGCTCGCGTCGAAGCACTTGACCTCGGCGTTCGCGGTGGCGGCGCGCTCCCCGGCGGAGCCGGTGACCAGACGCAGCGCGGCCTCCCGGTTCTCCAGGCCCCAGCACTGGTACGCCCCGGCCCAGTGCCGGGGCACCAGGCGGAGGTACCCGGCCGGACTGGAGCACCCCAGCACCAGGAGTTCGGGCAGCGCCTGGAGCACCCCGGCGAGGAAACCCTCGGCCTCGGCCGTCAGCCCGTGCGGGCCGGGGCCGCCGTGGCCGAGGTTGCGGCCGTCCCGCCAGAGGCTGACGTGCAGGTGGCCGCCGTTGCCGACGCCGTCGGGCTCGACCACCGGGGCGAAGGACACCCGCAGGCCGTGCCGGGCGGAGACGGCGCGGACGGTGTGCCGGACCAGCACGGAGGTGTCCGCGGCGCCGACCGGGCCCTCGGGGGCGACCGAGACCTCGAACTGGCCCGGAGAGTACTCGGGATGGATCTGCAGCACCGTCAGCCCCTGGGCGCCGAGGGCGCGCAGGACGTCCCGCAGGTAGTCGGAGAGGTCGGTGAGCCGGTGCATCCCGTACGCGGGGCCGTGCGTCGGGTACTGCGGCGGATCCTCCGGGGCTCCCTCCCGGGCGACCACCCACTCGACCTCGATGCCGGCCTTGAGGCTCAGCCCGCGGGCGGCGGCCGCGGCCTCCAACCGGCGGGCGAAGAGCCGTTGGCAGCCCGGGTGCGGGCCGCCGCCCTGGGTGTGGCGGTCCCCCGGGGCCCAGGCCCAGCCGGGCTGGGCGGCCAGCGGGACGATCCGGTCGAGGTCCGGGTAGAGCCGGAGGTCCCCGGTGGGGCCGCCGATGTGCGGGCTGGTGGTGATGGCGTCGTCGGCGAGGAAGACGTCGAAACAGGGCGCGGCGCCGACGCCCCACTGGGCCGCGTGCACCAGGCCGCCGAGCGGCACCGCCTTGACCCGGGCGATGCCGGCGTTGTCCACCCAGGTGACGGCGACCGCCTCGACGGCGGCGGTGCGCAGCCGGTCGACCGCCCGCTCGGCCCGCTCGGCGTGTTCGGCCCGCGGGGGCAGCGCGACGGCGGCCGCGAGGGCGGCCGGGTCGAGCGGGCCGGTGGGGCCGGCGGCCTGGGAGGCGGTGACGGTGCTCATGCCGCCATGCTGCCCCGCGACCGGGGTGGCGGTAACTCCCCTATCGAGTGGAAGAGATGGACGCCCGTACGCCTCTTCACCCGTTCGTGGCAGGGCCGTTCGTGGCAGGGTCGTTCGGGGACGTGCCGTCCGGGGCGAAGCGGGCCGTCAACTCCCCGGCGGTGATCCGCTCCAGCGCGTCCGGAGCGGCGTCCAGCCGCCCCGGGTAGAGCCGGTACAGCGTCCCCTCCGCCCGCGCCGGGGCGGGCACGTCGGCGTGCACCAGGGCCGTGAACGCCCGGACGCCGGTGAGCCGTTCGGCGATCAGCCGGGCGGTGTCGTCGGCCCGCTGCTCGGTGCGGTGGTCGCTCGCGTACCGTCCGCGCACCCGCTCGGCGAAGTCGGCCACCGGCTCGTCCGCGCCCCGGCGGTAGCGGTCCAGCCGCTCGCCGTCGCGGTCGCGCACCCACACCTCGTCGCTGCCCGCCGCCGCGGCGGCGCTGCCGAGGTCCCACAGGGTGGCCCGGGTGCCGGGGGCGAAGTGGGTCAGCACCGACTCGGCCAGCGCGCCGATCCGGTCACGGTGCCGGTGGAGGTTCTGGAACCCGCTGGTGGAGCTGAGGTTGAGGTCGGTCCAGGTGTACGTGCGGGTCTGGAGGTCGACGATCATCGGCAGGCAGATCCTGGCGTTCCCGGCGAGGTCCAGCCGCTGGCGGACGCTGCGGGGGTGGAAGCTGCCGGTGCGCTGCCGGGCCGCCTCGGAGGGCTTCAGCGACATGAAGCCGGCGAAGGCCTCGGTGAGGTCCTCGAAGGGGACGTCGTTGTAGCTGAACACCACCGCCACGGCGTACCGGGCCCGGGCCACGCCCAACGACCGCAGGTCGAGGTCGACGAACTCGGTGGCGCCGTGCGGCGGCGGGGCGGTGGTGAAGTCGCCGGAGTGGACGGCGGCCCGCGCCCCGGTGACCAGCCGGGTGTAGTCGCACAGTCCGGTGAAGTGCCACTCCTCGTCGTAGAAGGCGACCGACAGGTCGAGGTCGACCCGCTGGTGCGCGCGCTGCATCCAGTGCACGAACAGCCGCAGGTACTGCCCCGCCGGGAGCCGCTGCACGCTGCCCCGAGGCACCGCCACCAGGGTCTTGGCGGCGGCGCGCTCGGCGAAGGGGACCACCAGGTCGGCGAGGCCGGCGTCCAGCACCGCCACGTCGTAGCGCCCGCCCTCGCGCGCCGACCGCCCGGCCCGGCGCAGCAGTTCGGCCTCGATCAGGGCGCAGACCGGCGCGCTCAGCCCGGCCGGGACGGGCTTGCCCCAGTCGTGCCGGGTGTGCGCGGCGGCGACCCGGCCGCGCGGGAAGTACAGCCGCTGCTCGCCGATCCGACGCGGTGCGCGCAGCCGCCCGTACGCGCCGAGCAGCGGTCCGGGGGCGACGGCGCGCAGGGCCGCGGGCAGCACCTCGGCGAGGTCGGCGGGCAGCGGCGCGCCGGGCCGCCCGGCGGCGTGCACCCGCAGCAGGTGGTGCAGTCGGCGGACCAGCTCGCCGGGGCGGCGGGCCAGCAGCCGGACGGCGGTGGACAGGTCGCCCTGGGCCAGGGCGCGTTCGACCCGGGCGGCGGAGGTCTCCACGGTCAGCCGGGTGTGGCCGCCGGGCGTCTCCCGCACCCGCAGCGGGGCGGGGGCCTCGCGCAGTTCCGGGCCGAGGCCGTGCAGGTCCAGGTCGCTCTGCCGCAGCACGGCGAAGGCGGCAGCGGCGTACGGGAAGCGGGTGCGGTGCTCGTACGGGTGGAGGAGTTCGCCGGCCCGCAGCCAGGCGGCGCGGTGGCGGCGCAGGTCCTCGGCGAGGGTGCCGACCGGGAACGCGTCCAGGACGGCGAGGAGTTCGCGGCGCAGCGGCCGGGGCAGGTTGCGCAGGCGCAGTCCGCGGGCGGTCTCCGGGAGCAGGTCGGGCTCGGCGCCGGACCAGGCCCAGAGCAGCCGCAGGACGTCGGTGGCGGTGGTGAGGTGCTCGGCGAGCAGCGGGCGGGTGCGCTCCGGGTCGCGGCGCAGCAGGGCGGCCAGGACGGTGGCGCGGGTCTCCCGGACCGGGATGGCCGCGGGCAGCCAGCCGGTCGGGTCGGCGGGGGCCCGGTCGAGCAGGTGGGCGAGGTCCTCCCGGTCCTGCGGGCCGAGCGGGGTCCGCCGGGCGAGGAGGGCGGCCAGCGCGGCGCCGATGAGCGCGTCCGGGTCGGCGGCCTCGGCGAGGCGCAGCGGCTTGAGCGTCCGGCCGGGCCCGAGGTCGCGGGCGGCCTTGCGGGCGGCCCTGGTGTCGGGGTCGAGGCGGCCGGGGTCGTCCAGCGGGGTGCGGCAGAGCGGGCACCGCGGCTCACCGCCGTCGACGAGCTCCTGGTAGCACTCGCCGCAGAGCAGGTGGGCGCAGGGGGCGAGGGCCCCGATGCCGGCTTCCAGGCTGGAGCGTTCGCAGAGCAGGCAGAGCTGGTCGGCCTGGCAGAGCAGGTGGCCGCGGACGGCGGCCGAGTAGTCGGCGTGGGCGTGCGCGGGCACGCCCTCGGGGAAACGGCGGAACAGCGGCTGGTGGCGGCGGTCGGCGCCGAGCAGGGCGTCGATCCCGGCGAGCAGCCGGGTGCCGGCCTCGGCGAGGTCGGCCGGGCGCAGCCGGCCGAGGGCGTCGCGCAGCGGCTTGGTCAGCACGTGGCCGCGCTGCACCAGGTCGGCTTCCAGGGCGACCAGGCCCCGGGCCGTCCACGGGTCGGGCTCGCCGGGTGCGGCCCCGGGCGCGACCAGGACCTGTCCGTGGCGCCGCAGCAGGTAGGCGTCCAGCGCGTTGCCGGGCCCCTCGGCGACCTTCGACCTGTTCACTCCGCTGCTCCCCCGGCTGGATATGACGAAGCGGGGGCGGAGAGTGGGCGCGCTGGGTCATTTCAAAGATGAGAGAAGGAAGCACGCCGCGGAGCCGCCCCCGCGTGGATCACCCTAGTGGGGCCGACTCCCGGTCTCGAACGGGTTTTCCGCCTCCGCCCCCTTCCTACTGATGAGTAGCTTCGCTACAGTGGCCGGACACGCACCACCGCCGGGCTTCGGGAGCCGCACCGGCGGGAGGTCGCGGTCGTCGTGTCTGCGGCGCCCGCGCAGTGCGCCTTCACCGGTCGGTGCCGCGAACCGCGGCCGGGACCGGGTCTCTCTCCTCGTATCAGCGCCGCCTTCACCCCCGAGCGCCTGAGTACCACGGCACACCCGCGGATCGGCCGGAGCGGACCGGCCGTCGTCGGGCTGCGCCGAACCCCGTCATCTCCCCAAGCCCCCGCGCGTGGACCCTCCTCCGGCGGCGGCCGCCCCCGTTTCGCCGACGGGTGCGGCGGCCCGCCCGCCGGAGCACGCGCGGGCCATTCATGACTAGGAGTCAGGACAGATGGAGCGTCCCTTCCCCACCGTGGCCGTCGTCGGCCTCGGCACGATGGGTGCCGGTGTCGCGGTGGCGGTCGCCAGGAGCGGCCGCCGGGTGATCGGCATCGAGGCCGGCGCGGACTCGGCCGCCCGGGCGCTGGCCCGGATCGAGGAGGCGACCGCGCACGCGGTCGCCCGGGAGCGGATCACCGCCGAGGAGCGGACCGCGCTGCTGGAGCGGATCTCGGTCGGGCACGCGCTGGCGGCGGCCGCCGACGCGGACCTGGTGATCGAGGAGGTCCCCGAGCAGCTGGAGCTGAAGCGGGAGGTCTTCGCCGAGCTGGACCGGATCTGCCCGGAGACCACGGTGCTGGCCACCGGCACCACCGCCCTGTCGGTGACCCGGATCGCCGCCGCGACCTCCCGCCCGGAGCGGGTGCTCGGCCTGCACTTCTTCAACCCGGTGCACTCGATGAAGCTGGTCGAGGTGGTCCGCACCGTGCTGACCTCCCCGCAGACCGCCGAGGACGCCGCCGCGTTCGCCCGTGACCTCGGCAAGGAGCCGGTGGCGGCCGGCGACCGGGCCGGCTTCGTGGTGAACGGCCTGCTGTTCGCGTACCTGAACCAGGCCGCCTCGATGTACGAGTCCAAGTACGCCTCCCGGGAGGACATCGACGCAGCGATGCGGCTCGGCTGCGGCCTGCCGATGGGCCCGCTGGCGCTGCTCGACCTGATCGGCGTCGACATCGCGCGCACCGTGCTGGAGGCGATGTACGAGCAGTCCCGGGACCGGCTGCACGCGCCCGCGCCGATCCTCGGCCAGCTGGTCTCGGCCGGGCTGCTGGGCCGCAAGTCCGGGCGCGGTTTCTACACCTACGAGGCGCCGGGCTCGTCCAGGGCGGTGGACGCGGCGACCGGCCCGGCCGCCCCGAAGGTGCCCGGCCGTACGGTGCGCACCGTCGGCGTCTGCGGCTCGGGCACGATGGCCACCGGCATCGCCGAGGTGTTCGCCAAGGCCGGGCACCCGGTGCTGCTGGCCGCCCGCAGCCAGGAGAAGGCCGAGCGGGCCAGGGCGCAGCTGGCCAAGTCGCTGGAGCGCTCGGTCGCCAAGGGCCGGCTGACCGAGGAGCAGCGGGACGCCGCGCTGGCGCTGGTCACCCCGGTCGGCGGGTACGCCGAGCTGGCCGACGTCGACCTGGTGGTCGAGGCGGTCGCCGAGGACCTGGCGGTCAAGCGGGAGCTGTTCGCCACCCTGGACAAGATCGTCCGCCCGGGCGCGGTGCTCGCCACCACCACCTCCTCGCTGCCGGTGATCAGCTGCGCGACCGCCACCTCGCGGCCGCAGGACGTGATCGGCATGCACTTCTTCAACCCGGCCCCGGCGATGAAGCTGGTCGAGGTGGTCTCCACCGTGCTGACCGCCCCCGACGTCACCGCGACGGTGCTGGAGCTGACCGCGAAGGTGCGCAAGCACCCGGTGGAGTGCGGTGACCGGGCCGGCTTCATCGTCAACGCGCTGCTGTTCCCCTACCTGAACGACGCGGTGCGGATGCTCCAGGAGCACTACGCGACGGTGGACGACATCGACACCGCGATGAAGCTGGGCTGCGGCTACCCGATGGGCCCGTTCGAGCTGCTGGACGTGGTCGGCCTGGACGTCTCGCTGACCATCGAGCAGGTGCTGCACCAGGAGTTCCGCGAGCCGGGCCTGGCCGCGGCGCCGCTGCTGGAGCACCTGGTGGCGGCCGGCTGCCTGGGCCGCAAGACCGGCCGCGGCTTCCGCGACCACGCGCGCCGGTGACCACCTCACGGGCCGGGGGCGAGCCGCCGCCGTACGAGGCCGGACCGGGCCCGTACGGTGGCGGCGCGGCGCCCCGCGGCAACGGCGCGGCCTACGGGAACGGGACCGCCCCCGGCGGCTCCGGCGGCCCCGGCTGGTCGCCGGGGGCGGTGTCCGCGCGCTGGCCGAGACCGGCCGTGACCGGCCCGGTCACGCCGGTGCGCCGGGGAAGGGCCGTGGTCACACCAGCCGGGCCGTGTAGCGTTCCGGGCATGGATCGGGTTCAGTCAACCACCCCTCAGCACTCCGCCGGACCGCGCGGCGCCGACCGGACGGCCGGCCCGTCCGGGGGCGCCGCGCCGGAGGCCGGCCCGGGCAGTCGCCGGGCGGCGGCGCAGCGTCAGCAGATGCGCCAGGACCTGGCCGCGGCCGCGATGGAGCTGTTCGCCTCGCAGGGCTACGAGGAGACCACGGTCGACCAGATCGCCGCGGCCGCCGGGGTGGCCCGGCGCACCTTCTTCCGGTACTTCCGGTCGAAGGAGGAGGCGATCTTCCCCGATCACGACGACACCCTGGTCCAGGTGGCCGACCTGCTGGCCAGCGCCGAGCCGGAGGAGCACCCGCTGGACGTGGTCTGCCGCGGCATCAAGGAGGTGCTGCGGATGTACGCCTCCACTCCGGGGGTGTCGGTCGCGCGGTACCAGTTGATCCGTCAGGTCCCGACGCTGCGCGAGCGGGAGATCGCCGTGGTGGCCCGGTACGAGCGGCTGTTCACCCGGTACCTGCTGGGCCGCTTCGACACCGGCGAGCCGATCCCCTCGGGCTGGCAGCGCGGCGGCGAGGACGACTCGATGCTGGCCGAGGTGTCGGCGGCGGCGGTGGTCGCGGCGCACAACCACGTGCTGCGGCGCTGGCTGCGGGCCGGCGGCCGGGGGGACGTGGAAGCGCAGCTGGACCACTCCTTCGAGGTGATCCGGCGGACCTTCTGGGCGGCCAGTGCACCGGGTGCCAGACGGCGCGGCTCGGTAGTGGCACCGGGTGCCACTGGGGACCTTGAGGACGAAGTAGTGGAAAGCGCACTGAGTGCCAGCCCCGGAGGTGAGGTGCTCATCACAGTCGCCCGAACGGACGCTCCACTGGAGGTCGTGGTGGACAGCATCCGGGCCGCACTGAGTGGCGCCCGGGGCCGCTGAGGGCCATATAACCGCAGGTCAGAGATGCACTGAGGGCCCGCGTCGAGCCATCGGCGCGGGCCCTCGGCATGCCCCCGTCAGGCCTATTCCGAGGCCTTCCGGTGCGCCGGAATTCATGACACCCAGTGTCTTTACGAGTGGCACAGGGTGCCACTACCGTGTTCTCCACCAGGTCGCGGCGCCGCGGCTCCCCACCTCGGCGCGCCGTCGTCCGGCGTTCCCACACCCCGGGAACAGTGCCAGACCAGCACTGCCAGACCCGCCCGGACCGACTCCCGGGCGGACCGCCTGACCGTCCGACCGCCCACCACCCACCTCAGCGAAGCCGGTGTCCGCTCCCGGCTCCCCCAGACGCCCTGTGCCCTTCACACAGGTACGCCTTCGGAGGCAGCCATGCAGGAAATCCTCGACGCGATCCTCAGCCCCGACACCACGTCGGCGGACTTCGCGGCGATCAAGCTCCCCGAGTCCTACCGGGCGGTCACGCTCCACAAGGACGAGGAGCAGATGTTCGCGGGCCTCGACAGCCGCGACAAGGACCCCCGCAAGTCCCTTCACCTCGACGAGGTCGCCCTGCCGGAGCTGGGCCCCGGCGAGGCGCTGGTCGCCGTCATGGCCAGCTCGGTGAACTACAACACCGTGTGGAGCTCGATCTTCGAGCCGGTCTCCACCTTCGGCTTCCTGGAGCGCTACGGCCGGCTGTCCCCGCTCACCAAGCGCCACGACCTGCCGTACCACGTGCTCGGATCCGACCTCGCGGGCGTGGTGCTGCGCACCGGAGCCGGCGTCAACTCCTGGAAGCCCGGCGACGAGGTCGTCGCCCACTGCCTCTCGGTCGAGCTGGAGTCCCCGGACGGCCACAACGACACGATGATGGACCCGGAGCAGCGCATCTGGGGCTTCGAGACCAACTTCGGCGGCCTGGCCCAGATCGCCCTGGTGAAGACCAACCAGCTGCTGCCCAAGCCCAAGCACCTCAGCTGGGAGGAGGCCGCCTCCCCCGGCCTGGTCAACTCCACCGCGTACCGCCAGCTGGTCTCGCGCAACGGCGCGGGCATGAAGCAGGGCGACAACGTGCTGATCTGGGGCGCCAGCGGCGGCCTCGGCTCGTACGCCACCCAGTACGCGCTGGCCGGCGGCGCCACCCCGATCTGCGTGGTCTCCAGCGAGGCCAAGGCCGACATCTGCCGGGCCATGGGCGCCGAGGCGATCATCGACCGCTCGGCCGAGGGCTACAAGTTCTGGAAGGACGAGCACAACCAGGACCCGCGCGAGTGGAAGCGCCTGGGCGCGAAGATCCGCGAGTTCACCGGTGGCGAGGACGTCGACATCGTCTTCGAGCACCCGGGCCGGGAGACCTTCGGCGCCTCGGTGTACGTCACCCGCAAGGGCGGCACCATCGTCACCTGCGCCTCCACCTCCGGCTACATGCACCAGTACGACAACCGCTACCTGTGGATGTCGCTCAAGCGGATCGTCGGCTCGCACTTCGCCAACTACCGCGAGGCCTACGAGGCCAACCGCCTGATCGCCAAGGGCAAGATCCACCCGACCCTGTCCAAGGTCTACTCCCTGGAGGAGACCGGCCAGGCCGCCCTCGACGTGCACCACAACAAGCACCAGGGCAAGGTCGGCGTGCTCTGCCTGGCCCCCGAGCAGGGCCTGGGCGTGCGCGACGCGGAACTGCGCGAGCGGCACCTGCCGGCCATCAACCTGTTCCGCGAGCTCGACGAGCGGAACGTCCAGCCGAGCCGGAACGTGTGAGACCACTCCGATGACCGAGCCCCAGAAGCGCGACCGCCCCTGGCTGATGCGCACCTACGCCGGACACTCCACCGCGAGCGACTCCAACGCGCTCTACCGGCGGAACCTGGCGAAGGGCCAGACCGGCCTGTCCGTCGCCTTCGACCTGCCGACCCAGACCGGCTACGACTCCGACCACATCCTCGCCCGCGGCGAGGTGGGCCGGGTCGGCGTCCCGGTCGGCCACGTCGGCGACATGCGCACCCTGTTCGACGGCATCCCGCTCGAACAGACCAACACCTCCATGACGATCAACGCCACCGCGATGTGGCTGTTGGCGCTCTACCAGGTGGTCGCCGAGGAACAGGGCGCCGACATCGGCAAGCTCACCGGCACCACCCAGAACGACATCGTCAAGGAGTACCTGTCGCGCGGGACCCACGTGTTCCCGCCCGGCCCGTCGGTGCGCCTGATCACCGACATGATCGCCTACACGGTCGGCAACATCCCCAAGTGGAACCCGATCAACATCTGCAGCTACCACCTCCAGGAGGCCGGGGCCACGCCCGTCCAGGAGATCGCCTACGCGATGTGCACCGCCATCTCGGTGCTCGACGCCGTCCGCGACTCCGGGCAGGTGCCCGCCGAGCGGATGGGCGACGTGGTCGCCCGGATCTCCTTCTTCGTCAACGCCGGCGTGCGCTTCGTCGAGGAGATGTGCAAGATGCGCGCCTTCGCCCGGCTCTGGGAGAAGGTCACGCTGGAGCGCTACGGGGTCACCGACCCCAAGCAGCGCCGCTTCCGCTACGGCGTCCAGGTCAACTCGCTGGGCCTGACCGAGGCCCAGCCGGAGAACAACGTCCAGCGGATCGTGCTGGAGATGCTGGCCGTCACGCTGTCCAAGGACGCCCGCGCCCGGGCCGTCCAACTCCCGGCCTGGAACGAGGCGTTGGGCCTGCCCCGGCCCTGGGACCAGCAGTGGTCGCTGCGCATCCAGCAGGTGCTGGCCTACGAGTCGGACCTGCTGGAGTACGGCGACATCTTCAACGGCTCCGAGGTGATCGAGGCCAAGACCGCCGCGCTGCTGGCCGGCTCCGAGGCGGAGATCGCCAAGGTGCTGGAGATGGGCGGGGTCATTCCGGCCGTGGAGTCCGGCTACCTGAAGTCCAACCTGGTCGCCTCGCACGCCGCCCGCCGGGCTCGGATCGAGTCCGGCGAGGACAAGATCATCGGCGTCAACTGCTTCGATACCACCGAGCCCAGCCCGCTCACCGCCGACCTCGACACCGCGATCATGGTGGTCGACCCGGCCTCCGAGCAGTCCGTGCTCGCCGCCCTGGAGGCCTGGCGCGGACAGCGCGACGAGGCCGCCGCCCAGGAGGCGCTGGCCGGGCTCAAGGAGGTCGCCGCCACCGAGGCCAACCTGATGCCGGCCACCCTGGCCTGCGCCCGGGCCGGGGTCACCACCGGCGAGTGGTCCTTCGCCCTGCGCGAGGTGTTCGGCGAGTACCGCGCCCCCACCGGCGTGGGCGGCGCGCCCGTCGCGGTCGCCGCCGAACCGGGCGGGGAACTGGAGCAGGTCCGCGCCGCCGTCGCCGCCACCGCCGAGGAGCTGGGCGCCGGCAAGCTGCGCCTGCTGGTCGGCAAGCCCGGCCTGGACGGACACTCCAACGGCGCCGAGCAGATCGCCGTCCGGGCCCGCGACGCCGGGTTCGAGGTGGTCTACCAGGGCATCCGGCTCACCCCGGAGCAGATCGTCTCCGCCGCCGTGGCCGAGGACGTGCACTGCGTGGGCCTGTCCATCCTCTCCGGCGCCCACACCGAGCTGGTACCCGACGTCCTGAAGCGGCTGCGCCGCGCGGGGGTGGAGGATGTCCCGGTGATCGTGGGTGGCATCATCCCGGCAGCGGACGGCGAGGCCCTCAAGGCCGCCGGCGTCGCCGCCGTGTTCACCCCGAAGGACTTCGGCATCACCACCATCATCGGCCGGATCGTGGACGAGATCCGACTGGCCAACCGGCTCCAGCCGTGGACACCCGCACCGACCGCGGCCACCAGCTGACCACTGGAAGGAACAGACCCACCCTCATGACTCCCGTCAACCGCCTGCGCCCGCGCCGCTCCTGCCTCGCCGTGCCGGGCAGCAACCCGCGCTTCCTGGAGAAGGCCCAGGGCCTCCCGGCCGACCAGGTCTTCCTCGACCTGGAGGACGCCTGCGCCCCGCTGGCCAAGGAGGGCGCCCGCCACCTCATCGTCGACGCGCTCAACAACGGCGACTGGAGCGGCAAGACCCGCGTCGTCCGGGTCAACGACTGGACCACCCACTGGACCTACCGCGACGTGATCACCGTGGTCGAGGGCGCCGGCCCCAACCTGGACTGCATCATGCTGCCCAAGGTCCAGGACGCCGAGCAGGTCAAGGCGCTCGACCTGCTGCTCACCCAGATCGAGAAGACCATGGGCTTCGAGGTCGGCCGGATCGGCATCGAGGCGCAGATCGAGAACGCCAAGGGCCTGATCAACGTCGACGCCATCGCCGAGGCCTCGCCCCGGCTGGAGACCATCATCTTCGGCCCCGCCGACTTCATGGCCTCGATCAACATGAAGTCCCTGGTGGTCGGCGAGCAGCCGCCCGGCTACGGCGCCGACGCCTACCACTACATCCTGATGCGCATCCTGATGGCCGCCCGCGCCAACGACCTCCAGGCGATCGACGGCCCGTACCTGCAGATCCGCAACCAGGAGGGCTACCGCGAGGTCGCCCGCCGCTCGGCCGCCCTCGGCTTCGACGGCAAGTGGGTGCTGCACCCGGACCAGGTCGCCGCCGCGAACGAGATCTACTCGCCCTCGCAGGAGGACTACGACCACGCCGAGCTGATCCTCGACGCCTACGACTACTGCACCTCGGAGGCGGGCGGCGCCAAGGGCTCCGCGATGCTCGGCGACGAGATGATCGACGAGGCCAGCCGCAAGATGGCCCTGGTCGTCGCGGGCAAGGGCCGGGCCGCCGGCCTGCAGCGCACCACCAAGTTCGAGATCCCGGAAAGCTGAGGGCCTGAGCCATGCAGTTCGGACGCACCTACGAGGAGTTCGAGGTCGGCGCGGTCTACAAGCACTGGCCCGGGAAGACCGTCACCGAGTACGACGACCACCTCTTCTGCCTGCTCACCATGAACCACCACCCGCTCCACATGGACACCAACTATGCGGAGAAGACCACGGACTTCGGCCGGAACGTCGTGGTGGGCAACTACATCTACTCGCTGCTGCTCGGCATGTCCGTCCCGGACGTCTCCGGCAAGGCGATCGCCAACCTGGAGATCGAGTCGCTGCGCCACATCGCGCCGACCTTCCACGGCGACACCCTGTACGGCGAGACCACCGTCCTGGACAAGTGGCCGTCCAAGTCCAAGGACGACCGCGGCATCGTCCACGTCGAGACCAAGGGCTACAAGCAGGACGGCACGGTCGTCTGCGTCTTCCGCCGCAAGGTGATGGTGCCGACCGCGACGTACATCAAGGAGCGCGGCGGCGAGCAGCCCGGCCGCCCCGAGCCGCTTTCCTGAACACTCCCTCCCTCGGGGCTCCCCTATATAGGGGAGCCCGCAGACCCCGGACGGGAAGGCCGCCGTCATCGGCCGACCCCCACCCGGTCGGGGGCCCTGCTGCCGCAGCCACGCCGGCAGGGCCCCCGGAAATCCCCCCCCCCGCTCTTTCCCAGACATTCCGGAGCCGCACGATGGGACGCCTCGCACAGACCGACGGCCTCACCGAGATCCAGCGGGACATCCTCGCCACTGTGCGGGATTTCGTCGACCGGGAGATCATCCCGGTCGCGACCGAGCTGGAGCACAAGGACGAGTACCCGACCGCCATCGTCGAGGGCATGAAGCAGCTCGGGCTGTTCGGCCTCACCATTCCCGAGGAGTACGGCGGCCTCGGCGAGTCGCTGCTCACCTACGCCCTGGTGGTCGAGGAGATCGCCCGCGGCTGGATGTCGGTCTCCGGCATCGTCAACACCCACTTCATCGTGGCGCACATGATCAACGCCCACGGCACCCAGGAGCAGAAGGAGTACTTCCTGCCCCGGATGGCCGCCGGTGAAATCCGCGGCGCCTTCTCGATGTCCGAGCCCGGCCTCGGCTCCGACGTTTCCGCCATCTCCACCAAGGGCGTCAAGGACGGCGAGGACTACGTCCTCAACGGCCAGAAGATGTGGCTCACCAACGGCGGCACCTCCACCGTGGTCGCGCTCCTGTGCAAGACCGACGAGGGCGGCGACACCCCGTACAAGAACATGACCACCTTCCTGATCGAGAAGACGGCCGGCTTCGGCCCGAACCCGACCGTCCCCGGCCTCACCGTGCCCGGGAAGATCGAGAAGATGGGCTACAAGGGCGTCGACACCACCGAGCTGGTGCTGCAGGACGTGCGGATTCCGGCCAACCGTGTCCTCGGCGGGGCTCCGGGCCGCGGTTTCTACCAGATGATGGACGGCGTCGAGGTCGGCCGGGTCAACGTCGCCGCCCGCGGCTGCGGCGTCGCCCGCCGCGCCTTCGAGCTCGGCATCACCTACGCCCAGCAGCGCTCCACCTTCGGCAAGAAGATCGCCGAGCACCAGTCGATCCAGTTCAAGCTCGCCGAGATGGCCACCAAGGTCGAGGCCGCCCACCAGATGATGGTGATGGCCGCCCGCAAGAAGGACGGCGGCGAGCGCAACGACCTGGAGGCCGGCATGGCGAAGTACCTGGCCTCGGAGTACTGCAAGGAGGTCGTCGAGGACGCCTTCCGGATCCACGGCGGCTACGGCTTCTCCAAGGAGTACGAGATCGAGCGGCTCTACCGCGAGGCCCCGATGCTGCTCATCGGTGAAGGAACTGCGGAGATCCAGAAGATGATCGTCGGACGCCGGCTCCTGGAGGAGTACAGGATCGCCGAGTGACGACCCGGCCTCCCGGCCCGGGCGCCGGGAACGCGGAGTGATCACGGGGTCGTCCGGATTGACGGACGACCCCCTCCGAACCGCCGGTCGACGGGCGTGCGGGCCCGTCCCGGCAGAGCGCCGTGCCAGCCACGGACCCGGCCTGGTCCGCCGGGTCCGGCACGGCCTCCGGACAGCGGCCGCAGGGCGTACAGCTGCAGCGACGCGCCCTGCGGCCGCTTCCGTACACCCACGACCCCCGGTACGGCCCGTGTCCCCCTCCGGGTTCCGATCGCCGCCCTGCTGAGACAAGAGTCACCAGCCGTGTCCGGTCCCTTGGGAACCGGACCGGGGCGAGCTACGGTCGTAGAGGCGGGACGCGTGTACGCGCTCCCACCGGACACATGAACGAGCAGGCGGGTTGCCCACCCACCGTGTGCTCCCGATAGCATCCACCGGGACAGCAAGCCGTCCCTCTATTACCGATCCCGCGGTGGCCCCCGTCCAGCGGCCATGATCCCCCGCGACAAAGGTCTTCGATGCCCATCAGCCCGTCCCCTCACACCTCCGTCACGGACCGCGATGCCCTCGCCGCCCCGACGGCCGGTCGGCGACCCCGCGTGACCATCGCGCGCGGAGCCACCCCCTGGTTCGTCCCCACCCTCGCCACGGCCGCCGTGACCACCGCCCTCACCCGGCGCAACGGCAAGTGGGCCCTGGCTGCGGTACCGGCCTGCGCGCTCGGCGCGGGCATGCTGTGGTTCTTCCGCGACCCCGAGCGTGAGATCGGCACGGGCAGAGTGATCTCCCCCGCCGACGGCGTGGTCCAGAGCATCGACGCGTGGCCGGACGGCCGCACCCGCGTCGCGATCTTCATGAGCCCGCTGAACGTCCACGTCAACCGGGCGCCCCTGCCGGGCACGGTGACGTCGGTCGAGCACGTCGCGGGCGGCTTCGTGCCGGCGTTCAACAAGGACAGCGACCAGAACGAGCGGGTCGTCTGGCATTTCGACACCGAGCTCGGCGACATCGAGATGGTGCAGATCGCGGGGGCCGTGGCCCGTCGCATCGTGCCGTACACGGCCGCCGGAACCAAGGTCGAGCAGGGCGAACGGATCGGCCTGATCCGGTTCGGGTCCCGGGTCGACACCTACCTGCCGGCCGGCGTCGAGGTCGGCGTCGAGGTCGGCCAGAAGACCACAGCCGGGGTGACGCGCCTTGACCGTGACTGATCCTGAAACAATCGTCGGCCTGGACGACGAGGAGACGGCCCTGCGCCGTCGCCGCTGGGCGCGCGACCGCGAGCTGCGGGCACCGCGCTCCCCCCAGCACCTGTCCACCGCCGACTTCCTGACCCTGGGGAACGCCGTCTGCGGCTTCCTGGCGATCTACTCGATCACCACCGGGGTCCTGGTCCCGCACATCACCAACCCGGACGCCGCTCCGGACCGGCACAGCGCCGCCACCGCGGTGACGCTGCTGCTGATCGGCTCGATGTGCGACCTCTTCGACGGACTGGTGGCGCGGAAGCTCCGCTCCTCCGCCCTCGGAGCGGAACTCGACAACCTGGCCGACCTGATCAGCTTCGGCATCGCGCCGGCCTACTTCGTCGCGGTCTGGGGCATGGTCTCCCAGGGCTCCAACACCAAGCTCTCGGCGCTGATCGCGCTGACCGTGCTGCTCGCGGTGGTCCTGCGGCTGGCCCGCTTCTCGACCGTCAAGATGCGGCCCGGGGTGTTCCAGGGCATGCCCTGCCCGATGGGCGCGATGACGGTCATCGCCATCGTGCTGCTCGACCCGCCGTTCCTGCCCGGTCTGCTCGCCATCTTCGGCGCCGCGTACCTCATGGTCAGCCGGATCGAGTACCCGAAGCCGCAGGGGCTGCTGGCCACCGCCACGCTCTGCTGGGTCGTCGTGGCGATCGGCTGCCTGGCCGCCTGGGCGACCGGGCTGCCGGGGGGCGACACCCTGATGCACGTCGGCGCCTTCGCCCAGATCACGCTCGCGGCCATGGCGCCGCTGCTGGTCATCCGGCGCAAGGTCGGGCAGAAGGTCGGCGACGTCCGCGCCCGGCGGGCGGAGTCGCGGCTCGGCTGAGCCTGCGTTCGCGATTTCGCGATGAGGAAGGGCCCGGAACCTGATGGTTCCGGGCCCTTCCTCGTGCTCGTTGCCGCTCGTGTTCCCGCTGTCGGGTCACGCTGCCGGGTCACGCCCCGCCGGTGTGGACGCTGAAGGCCGAGCGACGGGCCGCCCGGGCCACGCCCGGGTCCGGGTGCACCCCGGAGACCGCCGTCAGCACCGAGGCCGCCCGCGGGTGCCCGGACTGCCGGGCCCGGGCGAACAGCCGCACCGGGTCGCCCGCCGCGGCGCCCTCGACGTGGCCGACCAGCAGCTCCGTCTCACCGTGGTCCAGCACCGCGGCCGCGGTGTCCACCCACAGCCAGGCCGCGTCCTCGGCGCCCAGCACGTCCGCCGGGGAGACCCCCTCGTCGGCCCGCTCGGCCAGCCACAGCAGCGCGTACGGGCGCAGCACCGGCGCGTCCACGGCCGCCCGGACCGCCTGCTCGGCGGGCCCGCCGGCCACCCGCAGCGCCTCGAAGGCCAGGCCGCGCACCAGCGCGTCGTCGCCCCGGGCGGCGTCCAGCAGCTCCGCCACCGCGCGGTCCGCCGGGCGGGCCGCCACCCAGGCGCGGAACTCCGCCCGGGCCGGGCCCGGCGAGTAGTCGGCGCAGGCGTTCAGCAGCTCGAAGGCGCTCTGCTCGATGTGCCCGGCCGCGGTCTGGGCGACCGTGCAGATCTCCTCCAGCTTGGCCCGCACCGCCCAGTGGCCCAGCGGGGACAGCTCGGCGGCGGCGTCCCGGCGCACCACGGCACCGACGGCCGCCAGGCCGTCCAGCATCCAGTCCAGGACGGCGGCCACGTCGGAGGGCGCGGGCGGGGTGTCGATCTGCGGCGCCCGGCAGGTGCCGCGCACCGCGGACACCGCCGAGGCGGCGTGCGGGACCGGCGACAGGCCCGGGTTGCCCAGACCGGCACCGACCCGGCGCTCGTCCAGGCCGCGGCGCAGCAGCTCCAGCAGCTCGCTCTCCTGCACCGGACCGTCCACCAGGTGCAGGAAGGACAGCAGCTGCGGGGCCTGGTCGACGGCCTGGCCGGCCAGTACGGCGAACACCCCGCGCAGCGCGGCGGGCGGGACCGGGGCGAGCAGCGTCCAGGCGTCGAACAGGCCGGACCAGCCGCGCACCACGGCCTCGTCGTCGTGCTCCCAGGCGTGCAGGCGCCAGCCGGGGCCGGCTCCGCCGTCCCGGGCCTCCACCAGGCCCACCAGCAGCGCCTGGCCCCAGGCCTTGGCTGCCGCGCCGACCGTCATGGCCAGCGCCCGGCCGGCCGCCCGGGCGTCCTCCGGGAGCAGCTCGCCGCGCTTGTCGACCTCCGCCAGCTCCCCGGCCCAGCGGGCGATCCGGACGGCGTCCACCAGCATCCGACGGGCCAGCGGCGCCAGTTCGGCCGGTGCGGGGAAGCCCTCGGGTACCGGAACCCGGCCCCGGCCGGGCGCCGGCGCCGGCCCTCGTCGCCGGGGTACACCTGCCCCGCCCGGCCTGCCACCGGCGGGCCGGTGGGCCGTACCGGGGAGACGGGTCACCGTCGCACCGGTACCGATCGTCGGCGGGAGCGGGGCATCACGGTCGCGCGGGTTCCGAGACGTCACGTCGAGCAGTCTTCCCCTTGCACCGGCCTTCTGTCACATCCGGTTGTCCGTACGACCGCTCGGCCGGGGACGGGGCCCGGGCGAGACCCAGGCAAGATCGGGCAACAGAGGCAAACCGCCTGGCCGGAAACGTGTGGCGGGGGCATGCCAGGGTGGTGGCGGGGTGTCGCGCTGCCCGTTCGAGCGGTCACTCTCCGTGTCCGGGCGGGCGTCGAGGGGCGCGGGGGACGGGGCGGGGTGGAAGCGGAACACCGGGATCCGGCCAGGCCGCGGGCGCCGGCCGGAACGCGGCGCTGCACCGGAAGTCGGCCGGGCCGTCTTCCGGTGCAGCGGGTGTCTTCCGGTGCGGGGGGCGTCCGGTGCGGCGGGTGTGACCTCCGGTGCAGCGGGGGGCTCAGAGGAGGGGGGTGAGCCAGCGCCGCAGGAGTTCGCCGTAGTGGTCCGGCGCCGAGTTCCACAGGGCCGCGTGCTCGGCCCCCGGGAAGCGCTGGAGGCTCACCACGTCGTGGCGGGCCGCCGCCAGGCGCTGCACGGTGCCGAAGGGGGCCAGCTGGTCGTCCGGGCTGTGCAGCACCAGGGTCGGGACCCGCAGGTCGGTACCCTCCGCCAGGCGGGAGAAGTCCGCGAGGTCGACCCCGGTGCGGCCCTGCGCGGCCAGCGCGCCGAGCTCCGCGGCGACCCCGGTGTAACCCGCCCGGGCGGCGTCCCGGCGGGCCGAGGCGGGGAGGTCCAGGACCACCGAGTCGAGCACGATGCCGCGGACCGCCTGGGCCCAGGCCGACCGGGCCGCCGCCTGCAGGACCATGGTCGCGCCCACCGACCAGCCGTAGAGGATCACCCGGCCCGCCCCGCTGTCGAGCGCCAGCCGCACCGCCGACTCGACGTCCCGCCACTCCGTCTCGCCGAAGTGGCTGAGGCCGTCCGGCGAGGCGGGGGCGCCCTCGTCGCCGCGGTAGGTGACGGACAGCACCGGCAGGCCCAGGCGGTGCAGCACCGGCAGGACCGGGAGGGTCTGCTGGCGGTCCGCCTCGGGCCCGTGCACCAGGATCACCCAGGTGCCGCGCGTGCCGTCGACCCGCCAGGCGGGGAGCGGGCCCAGCTCACCCTCGGCGGCGGTGTCGGTGAAGGACAGGCCGAGCGCCCGGGTCGGATCGCCCAGGTGCACCCGCGGCGTGAAGCGGACCTCGGTGCCGGGGACGAGGGTGCCCCGGTCCGCCCGGACCAGCCGACGGGTGACGCCCTGCTCGTCGCGGTGCAGGATCTCCTCGACGACCGCGTGCCCGCCGTCCTCCCACTCCACGGCCCAGCGGCCCGGCCGCAGGCTCTCGGGGCGCCGGTTGAAGGTGACCCGGCCGGCCGCCAGGCTCTGCACCAGTACCGGCCCGGACTCCGATCCCCCGGCCCCCGGCCCCGCCCCCGGCCGGACCATTCGCTCGGAGGCCCGGCGGCCGATCACCAACACGGCCGCCCCCGCGGCGGCGGCCGCCACGACGGCTGCGGTTCCCCAACGCATCTCGATCCCCGCTCTGTTTCACGCACCGGACGGTTTTCGAGCACCAGTCCACCGGCGCACCGCACCCCCGGCCACCGGGCTGGCCCGTCCGGGGGACGGGGACGGGAGGGGAAGGGAGGGGACGGCGGGTGCGGGAGGGGACGGGAGGCGGCGGGCCGGGTCAGACGGGGACGGCGGGGTCCCGGGTGCTGAGGAGGTGCCAGAACCGGGGGGTGAGGGGTGGGGTGGCGGTGCGGGGACTGGCCGTGGCGCCCCAGTAGGTGGGGGCGTGGTGCTCCTGGTGGAGGACCGGGAGCACGGCCGCCAGATCGGCTTCGGGGACGGGGACGAGGCGGGCGATCGGGCGCAGCTGGGACTGCCAGCGGCCGGTCACGCACTGCCGCAGGAGGCGGTCGAGGGCCTCGCCGCGGCCGGTGGCCTCGACCAGCTCGGTGAGCCGCAGGCCCAGGGCCTGGGCGAGGGCGAGGGTCTGGTCCGGGTCGCCGTCCCAGTGGCCGGTCAGTTCGGCCCGCCGGTAGTCGGCCGGCGCCATGCCGACCCGCTCGGCGACGGTCTCCTGGGTGAGCTCGCGGGCCAGCCGGTGGTCGCGCAGGCTCGTCGGCCGACCGTCCATCAGCTCGGCGACGGGGCACCAGAGGGCGCGGGCCAGCGCGATCAGCTCGGCCTCGCCGGGCCGCGACCCGCCGAGCTCCCAGGCGAGGACGTGACCGGGGAGCAGCCGCACCCCGTGCGCGGCCATGCCCTCGGCGACCTGCTCGGGGGTCAGCCCGAGGCCGGCCCGGTGGGCGCGGGCGGCGCCGGGCGCGAACGGCACCGGGGCGGGGGCGACGGCGGGTGGCTTTCTGCGGCGCATGGCCCGAACCGTAGGCGCGGCCGGCGCGACGCCCCCAGCCGCCGAACGCACGAAGCCGGGCCGGTCGGGCCGCCGCCGCGCTGGGCGATCGCACAGGCCCGGAGCGGGCCGTTCCTGTGACCAACCCCTCCGTGACCTCGGTTGACTCCCGGATCGGGCCCGTGATGGGATCCTGGGGCCAAACGGAGGCATGGAGAGGAAGCCGGTGCGAGTCCGGCGCGGTCCCGCCACTGTCACCGGGGAGCACGCCCGGAAGTGCCACGGTGGTCCGTCAGGAGCCGCTGGAAGGCCCGGGGGTGCGTCCGACCCGGAAGCCAGGAGACTCTCGCCCCCGGTACGTCGATCCAGGGCGCGGACCCTGAGTGAGGACACCCACGCGATGCGCGCTGCCCCGCCGGACCCCGACCACGCGCCGCCGTGCGCCCGCTGACCCGCGCCGCCGCCTTCGCGCTGGGGGCCGTCGCGGGCTACGCCGCCGACGCCCGGTTCGCCGACCCGCGCCGCGGCCACCCGGTCGCCCTGTTCGGCAGCGCCGCGAACCGCCTGGAGCGGCGTCTGTGGCGCGACGACCGCGCCGCCGGGGCGGCGTACACCGCGCTGTGCGTGGGCACGGTCGCGGCCGGGGCGCTGGCCCTGGACCGTACGGTCGGCCGGCGCCCCCTGGGCCGGGCCGCGCTGGCCGCCGCGGCGACCTGGACGGTGCTCGGCGGCACCTCGCTGACCCGGGAGGCGCGCACCATCGGCCGGTCGCTCGCCGCGGGCGATCTGACGGCGGCCCGGGAGCGGCTGCCGCACCTGTGCGGGCGGGATCCGAGCGCGCTGGACGGGCCGCAGATCGCCCGCGCGGTGGTCGAGTCGGTGGCCGAGAACACCGCCGACGCCGTGGTGAACGCGCTGACCTGGGGCGCCCTGGCGGGCACGCCGGGGCTGCTGGCCTTCCGCGCGGTGAACACCCTGGACGCCATGGTCGGCCACCGCTCGCCCCGCTACGCCCGGTTCGGCTGGGCGTCCGCCCGGCTGGACGACGTCGCGGGCTGGCCGGGCGCCCGGCTGACCGCGCTGCTGACGGTGGCCGCCGCGCCCGAACCGCGGACCGCCTGGCGGGTCTGGCGCCGGGACGGCTCCGCGCACCCGAGCCCGAACGCGGGCCAGGCCGAGTCGGCGTTCGCGGGCGCGGTGGGCGTGCGGTTGGGCGGGACTCTTCAGTACGGCGAGCGAGTGGAGCACCGGCCGGTGCTGGGGGCGGAGCTGCGGCCCGTGACGGTGGACGACATCGAACGGGCCTGCGCGCTGTCCCGGCGGGTGGGCGTGCTGGCGCTGGGTACGTCCGTCGCGGGGCATCTGGCGATCCGTCTGTGGAGGAGGGGCACGGCATGAGCAACGCGCTGCTGGTCGCGGGGACGACCTCGGACGCGGGCAAGAGCGTGGTGACGGCCGGGATCTGCCGTTGGCTGGTCCGGCAGGGGGTGCGGGTCGCGCCGTTCAAGGCGCAGAACATGTCGCTGAACTCCTTCGTCACCGCCGACGGTGCCGAGATCGGCCGGGCCCAGGCGATGCAGGCGCAGGCCGCCCGGGTGGAGCCGGAGGCGGCGATGAACCCGGTGCTGCTGAAGCCCGGCGCGAACGGCCGCAGCCAGGTGGTGCTGCTCGGCCGGGCGGTCGCCGAGGTGGGCGCGCTGGACTACCGGGAGCGCAAGCCCGTCCTCCTGGAGCGCGCCCTGGAGTGCCTGGCGGACCTGCGGGCCCGCTACGACGTGGTGGTCTGCGAGGGCGCCGGGTCGCCCGCCGAGATCAACCTGCGCGACCGGGACATCGCCAACATGGGCCTGGCCACGGCCGCCGCGCTGCCGGTGGTGGTGGTCGGGGACATCGACCGCGGCGGGGTGTTCGCGGCGATGTACGGCACGCTCGCACTGCTGTCGGCGGAGGACCAGCGGCACGTGGCGGGCTGGTTCGTCAACAAGTTCCGCGGCGACGCCCGGCTGTTGGCGCCCGGGCTGGAGATGCTGCGCGAGCTGACCGGCCGGCCGGTGCTGGGCACCCTGCCGATGCTGCCGGGGCTGTGGCTGGACGCCGAGGACTCGCTGGACCTGTCCACCGTGGCGGACCGGGCGGACGGGCCCGGCCCGCTCGGGGCGGACGTGCTGCGGGTGGCCGTGGTGCGCTTCCCCCGGCTGTCCAACTTCACCGACCTGGACGCGCTGGCGCAGGAGCCGGGCGTGCTGGTGCGCTGGGTGACCCGGCCGGAGGAGCTGGCCGACGCCGACCTGGTGGTGCTGCCCGGCACCCGGGCCACCGTGGCCGACCTGGCCTGGCTGCGCGAGCGCGGCCTGGAGCCGACGCTGAAGGCGCGGGCGGCGGCCGGGCTGCCGATCCTCGGGGTGTGCGGCGGCTACCAGATGCTGGCGCGCTCGATCGAGGACGAGGTGGAGTCCGGGGCCGGAACGGTCGACGGGCTCGGGCTGCTGCCGACACACGTCCGCTTCAGCGCCGAGAAGGAGCTGGCGCGGCCGGTCGGCATGGCCTACGGGCAACGGGTCGAGGGCTACGAGATCCACCACGGGGTCGTCTCCGTGGAGGGCGGCGAGGCGTTCTTCTCCGATGACCGCGGGCAGGACCTGGAGGGCTGCCGGGTCGGCCCGGTCCTGGGCACCACCTGGCACGGCGCGCTGGAGAACGACGGCTTCCGCCGTGAACTCCTGCGCGAGGTCGCCGAATCGGCCGGCCGGGCGTTCGTCCCGGCGCCGGACACCTCGTTCGCCGCGGCGCGCGAGGCCCGGCTGGACCGGCTGGGCGACCTGATCGAGGAGCACGCGGACACCGACGCGCTGTGGAAGCTGATCGAAGGCGGGGTGCCGGCGGCCGGAACGCTGCCGTTCCTCCCGCCCGGGGCACCTGGGAGTGACGCATGAGTGACGTCCGCTATCCGTTCACCGCGATCGTCGGCATGGCCGACCTGCGGCTCGGGCTGCTGCTGAACGCGGTCTCGCCGGCCGTGGGCGGCGTGCTGGTGCGCGGCGAGAAGGGCACCGCCAAGTCGACCATGGTGCGCGCGCTGGCCGGGCTGCTGCCCGCCATCGCCGCCGTGGACGGCTGCCGGTTCGCCTGCGACCCGGCCGCGCCGGACCCGCAGTGCCCGGACGGCCCGCACCACGCCCCGGCGGGCTCGGAACGGCCTTCCCAGCTGGTCGAGTTGCCGGTCGGCGTGGCCGAGGACCGGATCGTCGGCTCGCTCGACCTGGAGCGCGCGCTGGCCGAGGGCGTCAAGGCGTACGAGCCGGGGCTGCTGGCCAAGGCGCACCGCGGCGTGCTCTACATCGACGAGGTCAACCTGCTCCAGGACCACGTGGTGGACCTGCTGCTGGACGCCGCCGCGATGGGCCGCTCGTACGTCGAGCGCGAGGGCGTGTCGGTGCGGCACGCGGCGCGGTTCCTGCTGGTCGGCACGATGAACCCGGAGGAGGGCGAGCTGCGGCCGCAGCTGCTCGACCGCTTCGGGCTGACCGTCGAGATCGCCGCCACCCGGGACCCGGCCGAGCGCGCCGAGGTGGTCCGGCGCCGGCTCGCGTACGACGCGGACCCGGCCTCGTTCGCCGCGCGGTTCGCCGAGGACGAGCGGGCGCTCGCCGGACACATCACCGCCGCACGGGAGTTGCTGCCGAAGGTCGAGCTCACCGAGGTGGCGCTGCGTCAGATCACCGCCGTCTGCGCGGCGTTCGAGGTGGACGGGCTGCGCGCGGACATCGTGATGGCCCGCACCGCGGTCGCGCTGGCCGCCTGGGCGGGGCGCACCGAGGTGCTGGAGGAGGACGTCCGCAAGGCCGCCCAGCTGGCCCTGCCGCACCGGCGGCGACGCAACCCCTTCGACGCCCCGGGGCTGGACGAGGAGCAGTTGGACCGGACGCTGGAGGAGCACGCCCAGCCGGACGACCCGCAGCCGGACGACCCGGAGCCGGAGCCCGAGGGCGACGGTCCGGGCGATGACGGCCCGGGCGACGGCGGTCCGGACGGCGGCGGCGACGGCGGCCCCGGCGGCGGCCCGGACGGCGGCGGCGCACCCGAGCCGTCGGCCCCCGAGAACAGCACGACGGACCCCGCGGCGGACTCCACCGCGGCGCCCGAGGCGCCCGCGCAGCAGCCCGTACCGGCCCAACACCCCTCCCCCGCACGGGAGTCGGCGCCGGTGGCGGCCGGCGACCCGTACCGGACCAGGCTGTTCAGCGTGCAGGGCACCGGCCACGGTGCCCAGGGCCGCCGCTCCCCCGCCGAGACCACCGGCGGGCACACCATCCGGGCCCGCCGGCCGCAGGGCATGCTCAGCCGACTGCACCTGACCGCGACCCTCCAGGCCGCCGCGCCGCACCAGGTGGCGCGCGGGCGGGCCGGCCGGGCACTGGTGCTGCACAAGGACGACTTCCGCGAACAGGTGCGCCAGGGACGGGAGTCCAACCTGGTGCTGTTCGTGGTGGACGCCTCCGGCTCGATGGCCGCCCGGCAGCGGATGACCGCCGTCAAGGGTGCGGTGCTGTCGCTGCTGATGGACGCCTACCAGCGCCGGGACAAGATCGGCATGATCACCTTCCGGGGCGCGGACGCCGAACTGGCGCTGCCGCCCACCTCCTCGGTCGAGGTCGGCGCCGCCCGACTGGAGACGCTGCCCACCGGCGGGCGCACCCCGCTGGCGGCCGGCCTGCTGCGCGCCCACGAGGTGCTGCGGGTGGAGCGGCTGCGCGACCCGAACCGGCGTCCGCTGCTGGTCGTGGTGACCGACGGCCGGGCCACCGGCGGGCGCGACGCACTCGCCCGCTCGCAGCGCGCGGCCGCGCTGTTCGCCGCCCAGGGCACCGCGAGCGTGGTGCTGGACTGCGAGTCCGGACCGGTCCGACTGGGCCTGGCCCGCACCCTCGCCGGGCTGCTCGGCGGCAGCGCCGTCAGCCTGGACGAACTGCGCGCGGAGGGCGTCGCCTCGCTGGTCCGCGCCAACCGTGCCGCGAATCCCGCGACTTCTGCGACTTCTGCGACTTCGATGCGAAAGGCGGCCTGAGCCGACATGCCCAAGGGTGTTCCCGAGAGCGTTCCCGACGACGGCCTGACCACCCGCCAGCGCCGTACCCAGCCGATCACCGCCGTGCACACCGGCCCCGGGAAGGGCAAGTCCACGGCCGCCTTCGGGATGGCGCTGCGGGCCTGGAACCAGGGCTGGTCGGTCGGGGTGTTCCAGTTCGTGAAGTCCGCCAAGTGGAAGGTCGGCGAGGAGAACGCGCTGCGCGTGCTCGGCGCCTCCGGCGAGGGCGGCACCGTCGACTGGCACAAGATGGGCTCCGGCTGGTCCTGGATCCAGCGCTCCGCCGAGCAGGAGATGACCAGCGAGGAGGCGGCCAAGGAGGGCTGGGAGCAGGTCAAGCGGGACCTCGCGGCCGAGACCTACCGCTTCTACGTGCTGGACGAGTTCACCTACCCGATGCACTGGGGGTGGATCGACCCGGCGGAGGTCGTCGCCGTGCTCCGGGACCGCCCGGGCAGCCAGCACGTCGTCATCACCGGCCGGTACGCGCCCGAGGCGCTGACCGACGTCGCGGACCTGGTCACCGAGATGACCAAGGTCAAGCACCCCATGGACGCCGGCCGCAAGGGCCAGCGCGGCATCGAATGGTAGTCCCGCACCAGTGAACGTTCCCCGCCTCGTCATCGCCGCGCCCTCCTCCGGGGCCGGCAAGACCACCGTCGCCACCGGCCTGATCGCGGCACTCGCCGCGCGCGGGCTGGCGGTGTCGCCGCACAAGGTCGGCCCGGACTACATCGACCCGGGCTACCACGCGCTGGCCGCCGGGCGGCCGGGTCGCAACCTGGACGCCTTCATGTGCGGTCCGGAGCGGATCGCGCCGCTGTTCCTGCACGGCGCGGCGGGGGCGGACGTCGCGGTGGTCGAGGGGGTCATGGGCCTGTTCGACGGGGCCTCCGGGCGGGGCGAGCTGGCGTCCACCGCGCACGTGGCCAAGCTGCTGCGGGCGCCGGTGGTGCTGGTCGTGGACGGCTCCTCGCAGTCCCGCTCGGTGGCCGCGCTGGTGCACGGCTTCGCGTCCTGGGACCCGCAGGTGCGGCTGGCCGGGGTGATCCTCAACCGGGTCGCCTCCGACCGGCACGAGCACCTCCTGCGCGAGGCCCTGGAGGAGGGCTCCGGGGTGCCCGTGCTGGGCGCGCTGCGCCGCTCGGCGGCGGTGGCCACGCCGTCCCGCCACCTCGGGCTGATCCCGGCGGTGGAGCGCTCGGCGGAGGCGCTGCGGGCCGTCGCGGACATGGGGGCGCTGGTGGCGGCCTCGGTCGATCTGGACGCCCTGCTGGAACTCGCCCGCACCGCGCCGGAGTTGGACGCGGAGCCGTGGGACCCGGCGGCCGAGGTCGCGCCGGTCGCCGGGGTCGGGGGATCCGACGGGTCGCTCGGCGGGCGGCCGCGGATCGCGGTGGCGGGCGGCGCGGCGTTCTCCTTCTCGTACGCCGAGAACGCCGAACTGCTCGGCGCGGCGGGCGCGGAGGTGGTCCCCTTCGACCCGCTGCACGCCTCGGCGCTGCCGGCGGGAACGGCGGGGCTGGTCATCGGCGGCGGGTTCCCGGAGCTGTACGTACGGGAGTTGAGCGGGAACGCCGCGCTGCGCGACGCGATCGCCGCGTTCGCCGCGGCCGGCGGGCCGATCGCCGCCGAGTGCGCCGGACTGCTGTACCTGGGGCGGGAGTTGGACGGCCTGCCGATGTGCGGGGTGCTGGACACCAGCGCCCGGATGACCGAACGGCTCACCCTCGGCTACCGGGAGGCCGTCGCCCTGCACGACTCCCCGCTCGCCCCGGCCGGCAGCCGGGTGCGCGGGCACGAGTTCCACCGCACGGTCTGCGAGCCGGGCGCGGGCGACCACCCCGCCTGGGGCTGGCGGCTGCCCACCGGGCCGCGCACCGAGGGCTTCGCCGCGGGCAACGTGCACGCCTCGTACCTGCACCTGCACTGGGCCGGGGCGCCCGCGCTGGCCGTCTCCTTCGCGGCGGCCGCGGCGGAGTTCAGCGCCGGCCGGCGGGACAGCGCCGGCTGACGCCCGCGGTTAATGCCGGGGCGAGGCGTGCCGCGCGCTCCTAGGATGCCCGCATGCCTCATGTGATCGTTCTCAACGGCGGCTCCAGCTCGGGCAAGTCCAGCATCGCCCGACGCCTTCAGGAACTGCTGCCGGAGCCCTGGCTGCACCTCGGCGCGGACACCATGGTGAGCGCGCTGCCGCCGTGGCTGCTCGGCGGCGGCGACGGCATCGGTGGCCTGGACGACGGGGACGGCACGGTGGAGGTCGGGCCGGTCTTCGCCCGGCTGGACGCCGCCTGGACGCTGGGCGTCGCGGCGATGGCCCGGGCCGGGGCCCGAATCGTGGTGGACGAGGTGTTCCTCGGCGGGGCGGCCTCGCAGCAGCGGTGGCGCGCGGCGCTGGCGGACCTGGAGGTGCTCTGGGTCGGCGTGCGCTGCGACCCGGCGGTGGCCGCCGCCCGGGAGGCCGCACGCGGCGACCGGGTCGGCGGGATGGCCGCGGCGCAGGCCGAGTCGGTGCACGAGGGGGTCGGGTACGACCTGGTGGTCGACAGCTCGCGGGCCTCGGTGGACGAGTGCGCGGGGCTGATCCTGGCGCGGATGACGACCGGGAGGTGAGCCACCGGGAGGTGAGCGACCGGGCCCGGCCGGACAGGCGCTAGAGGGCGAGGGTCTGCCAGCCGCGGGTGATCTGCTCGTGGACGGCGGTCGGGTCCGGTGCCGTCGGCTGGGCTGCCGCGAGTGCGGCCAGCAGGGCGGTGCCGTCGGCGGGGCGGGCGGCCGGGTCGGTGGAGAGGGCGCGGCGGATGACGGCGGCCAGGGTCGGGTCGAGGGCCTGGACCGCCGCGAGTGCGGTGGGTTCGGGTCCGGTGTCGACGATCCGGCGGATCACCGCTCCGGTGTTGGTCGCGGCGAACGGGCTGGTCCCGTGGGCCGCGCAGACCACGCAGCACGCCCAGGCCCAGATGTCGGCGGCCGGGCCGACCCGCTCGTCGCCGAACTGCTCCGGCGCCATGTAGGTCAGGGTGCCGGGGCCGCCGCCGGTGGCGGTCAGCCGGGTGCCGTCGACGATCGCGGCGATGCCGAAGTCCAGCAGACGCGGGCCGGCGGTGGTCAGCATGATGTTGGCGGGCTTGAGGTCCCGGTGGACCAGTCCGAGGCGGTGCACCCCGGACAGGGCGACCGCCAGTGCCAGCGCGAGGGCGCGCAGTGCCTCGGCGGAGCGGATCGGGCCCTGCTCGCGCAGGTGGGCGTCCAGCGGGCGGCCGTCCAGCAGTTCCATGGCCAGGTAGGGGCGTCCGGCGTCCACCCCGGTGTCCAGCACCCGGGCGGTGTAGGCGCCGGGGACCATCGCCAGCACCTCGGACTCGCGCTGGAATCGGCGCAACAGGTCTGCGTCGTCGAGGAGTTCGAGGTTGATGGTCTTCAGCGCGACCTGGGTGGCGGAGCCCTGACGGCGGGCGAGGTAGACCGTGCCCATGCCGCCGGAGCCGATCCGGCCGAGGAGTTGGTAACCGCCGATCGTGCGGGGCTCGTGGGCGCTGAGCGGCTGGCCGACGGGCGGGGCGGGCGGGACCTGCGTGGGGACGTACGGCGCCTGCGGCGGCAGTTGGGGCGGCACGGTGGACGCGTACGGGTTCTGCGGCGCCTGCGGCGGCACGGTCGGCGCGTACGGGTTCGGCGCGTACGGGTTCGGCGTGTACGGGTTCTGGGCGGCCAGCGCCGCCTGGAACGCCTGCGCCGCCTCACCCGCCCCGGCATCCGCCGCAGCGGCGCCCACCGGCTTGGGCCTGCGGCTCACCAGGACGGCGACGAGTTGGTAGAACGTCGCGGCGACGATCAGCGCGACCGGGAGGAGGAGCAGTCCGAGCGCCGCACGGAGGACGAGCAGGCCGATGACCCGGAGCCGGGTCCCGCTGGACGTCCAGACCTCCCGGGGCAGGCCGACGGTCAGCAGGTTGCGCTGGGTCAGGTAGCAGAACAGCAGCCAGAGCAGCAGGCAGACCACGAAGACACTGATGTACTCGGTCCGGGCCAGGCTCAGGGCCGTGTGCGTCGGGTAGGCGATGTACCTGGCGTTGGCGGGGTCGAAGGACTGCTGCAGCACTCTGGAGTCGAAACCCCCCAGGACGTTGGCGGACACGAAGACCAGGAGCCCCACCGCGCCCAGCAGGCCCACCGCCAACTCGCCGACGGTCGCACCGGTGCCGCCCGGCGCACCGGCGGTCGCATCGGCGCCGGTCGCCGCCAGGGCCCGCCGCCGGGTGGCCGTCTGCGAGCGCACCAGCACCGGCAGGGTCGCCAGCCGGAGCAGCAACGCCGCACCGATCGTCATCAGTACGGCCACGTCCAACGTGCTCAGCATGATTCCCCCTGGCTGATCGAGCACACGGAGTATAGGCGGCGGCCCGTCAGGCGTCCCCACCCAGCAGCGAGGTGAGGTAGCGGTCGATCTCCTCGCGCAGCTCCTCCGGCATCGGCACGTGCCAGTGCCCGCTGCCGGCCGTCGCGTTGAACAGCACGCCGTCGCACCAGCGGATCAGCCGACGGGCGTCGCGCTCCGGGTCGGCGGAGCCGGCCCGGGCGAGCAGGTCGGCGGCGAGGTCGGCGAAGCGTGCCCCCAAACGGTCGTAGACGGCGCGCAGTTCGGGCCTGCGGGTGGCCTCCAGGGCGAGTTCCAGGCGGGCCAGGGTGAGCCGGCGGCCGCTGGTGAGCGCCTGGAAGAGCGCCTCGGCGGTGATCCCGGCCAGGAGTTCGCGCGGCGGGACGACGGAGGGCGACCGGCCGCCCTCGGCGAACACCGGGTAGTCGGCGGTCTCCCGTTCGACGATCCGGGTGAGCACCAGCTCCAGCAGGGCGGCCCTGGTCCGGGCCAGGTTGGAGGTCGAGCCGGCCGGCAGGCCGGACGCGTCGTCCACGGCGCGGTGGGTGAGGCCGCGCAGGCCGGCGTCGGCGATCAGGTCGATGGCGGCGTCGGCGATCAGGGTCGGGCGCGGGGGCGTCATGGGTCCGATCATGGCCTTTCCCTTCGGGCTCCCCCAACTCACTACAGTCGTAGTTTACGGGAAACTACATGTGTAGTACGGTGCTGGAACATCGGCCACTACACCCGTAGTGAGCAGCGCGTTGCCAGCTCGTGCGAGAACAGGAGCCCCACATGGGCCTGCACCAGGCGATCGTCATCGGCGGCGGCATCGGCGGCCTGACCGCCGCCCTCGCCCTCCATCGACAGGGCGTCCCCGTCACCGTCCACGAACGCGCCGCCTCCCTGGAACCCGTCGGCGCCGGACTCGCCCTCGCCCCCAACGCGCTGCGCGCCCTCGACCGGCTCGGCGTCGGCCCCCGACTGCGCGCCCTCGCCGCCCCGCACCCCGCCATCGGCGTACGCCACCCCTCCGGCCGCTGGCTCGCCCGGACCAGCACCGCCGCCGTCGAGGCCCACTTCGGCGACCCGGTCGCCGCCGTCGCCCGCGCCGAGGTCATCGCCGCCCTGGTGGACGCCCTGCCGGAGGGCACCGTCCGCACCGACTCCCCCGCCACCGTCGTCGACCCGGGCGGCACCCGGCACCCCGCCGTCGTCCACACCGGCGACGGGGACCGGCCCGCCGGGCTCGTCGTCGCCGCCGACGGCATCCACTCCGCCACCCGCGGCCTGCTCTTCCCCCGCCACCCCGGCCCGCGCTACAGCGGCTTCACCACCTGGCGCGCGATCGTCACCCCGGCCCGCCGCCCGGCCGCCGCCGGCGAGGTCTGGGGCCGCGGCCGGCTCGCCGGGATCGTCCCGCTCGCCGACGGCCGGGTCTACGTCTACGGCGCGGCCCTCGCCCCGGCCGGCGCCCGGGCGGCCGACGAACAGGCCGAACTCCAGCGCCTGTTCGGCGACTGGTGCGCACCCGTCCCCCAGCTGTTCGCCCTCGCCGAGCCCGACCGGGTGCTCCGCAACGACGTCCGGGAACTCGCCGACCCGCTGCCCGCGTACCACCACGGCCGGGTCGCCCTGCTCGGCGACGCCGCCCACGCCATGTGCCCCTTCCTCGGCCAGGGCGCCTGCCAGGCCGTCGAGGACGCCCTCGTGCTGGCCGCCCCGCTCGCCCCCGCCGCCGACCTCGCCACCGCCCTCCCCGCCTACACCGCCGCCCGGCTCCCCCGCACCACCGCCGTCGTCACCGCCTCCCGCCGCACCGGCAAGCTGGTCGCCCTCCGCACACCCGCCGCCACCCTGCTCCGCACCACCGCCCTCACCCTGGCCGGCCTCCTCCCCACCCGCGCCCTGCTGAGCCGCTCCGCGGGCATCTACGACTGGCAGCCGCCGGAGTTGACCGGCGGGGCGTGAACGGGGGAACCGGCCGCCACCCTGAACAGCACCGGGAGCCAGGGGTGTTGGAGGATGATCGAATGCGATCCCCGAGCCGCGAGTGGAGCCCTGACGACCTCACGGGCGGCCCTCTGGACGACATCCTGCGGGAGGCCCGTCGGACCGCTCCGGGCCTGCGGGTCCGGCGACCGACCGTGCCCCACCCCGGTGACGACGACAACGTGTACGTCCTGACGGTCGGGTCCTGGGAGGAGCGCGTCCAGCTCGACACGGGCCGGAACGGGGGCCCGACATTCGTCGTCGACGGTGTCGACGTGTCGCGAACCGTCGATCCGGCGGAGGCGCTCGCCGCCGTCCGCCGGGAGTTGGCGGCGGCCGTCCCCCCAGAGGACTGACACCCAGGTACTGAGCGCCTCGCGGGGAGCAGCCCGGGCAAGGCGGCCGGGCCGCAACAACAGGCCGACTGTCGGTGGCGGCTGGGAGGATGGCCGGCATGACGGACGGGCGGGGCAGCCGGGCGATCGGCGCGTACTGGGACGCGGCCGCGTCGAGCTTCGACGACGAGCCGGATCACGGGCTGCGGGCGGCCGGGACGCGGGAGGCCTGGGTGCGGCGGATCCGGGAGTGGTTGCCGGCGGGTCCGGTGGAGGTGCTCGATGTCGGCTGCGGGACGGGCTCGTTGGCGGAGCTGGTGGCGGCGGACGGGCACCGGGTGACCGGGGTGGACCTGGCCCCGCGGATGGTGGCGCGGGCCCGGGCGAAGCTGGCGGCCGCCGGGTTGCCGGGGCGGTTCCTGGTGGGCGACGCGGGCGCGCCGCCGGTCCGGGAGGGCAGCTTCGACGTGGTGCTCTGCCGGCATCTGGTCTGGACCCTGCCCGAGCCGGAGCGGGCGCTGGACGCCTGGGTGCGGCTGCTCCGGCCCGGCGGGCGGCTGGTGCTGGTCGAGGGGCGCTGGCGCGAGGCCGGCGGGCGGGCGGAGCCGTACGTCGCGGGTGCCGGGCGGCTGCCCTGGGACGGGGGCGTCGGTGCGGAGCAACTCGCCGCGGCGGTAAGGCCGTTGGTGGCGCGACTGCGGATCGTGCCGCTCAGCGGGGAGACGGAGCTGTGGGGCGGCCCGGTGACGGACGAGCGCTACGCCCTGGTCGCCGACCGGTAGCGGGGGTCAGGAGGCGCCGCCGAAGGTCCCGTTGAGCGGGTCGGCGCGGAAGCAGGCGACACAGCGGAGCCGGGTGTAGATCGCCACCGTGCCCATGCAGACGTCCTCGCGGCCGTCCAGCGGCGAGGTGGAGTCGGCCGGCCCCCCGCAGTCCAGGCAGCGCCGACGGGACCGGGCGGTGACCGAGCAGGCGCGGCAGACCAGGTGGGTCGGGTGTTCGGCGTGCACCACGACGGGCTGCGGGCCGCCGTACAGCAGGTGGTCGCACCAGGTGCAGGACTCGTCCTGCTGCGCGGCCAGCATCCGGTCCCGGGTGTCCCGTTGCCACTTGGCCGCGTTCTGCAGCGGCACCTTCACCGGCGGGCCCCAGCCGGCGGCGGCGAGCCACTGGGCGCCCTCGGCGCCCGCCGCCCGCAGCTGGTCGTCGACCGCGATGTCCCTGGGGGTCTTGCGCTTCATCGGCCCTCTCCTCCGGTGCGGTGGCCCACCGGGATAACGCGGCCGGACGGGCGGTGGACACGCGAACCACCCCACCGGGGCGCGGAGAGCGCCCGGACCGGTTCAGCCGAGCGGCTCGGTGTCGCCGTGGGCGAGGAGCAGTTTGCGCAGCAGGACGTCGAGTTGGGCGCGCTCGTCGGCGTCGAGGGCGGCGAGGATGGACTCCTCGTTCCGGATGTGGCCGGGCAGGGCGGCGTCGATCAGTTCCTTGCCGGCCGGGGTGAGGCGGACCAGGACGGCACGGCGGTCGGTCGGGCAGGGGTTGCGCTCGACCAGGCCCTTGGCGGAGAGCCTGTCGACCCGGTTGGTGATGGCGCCGGAGGTGACCATGGCGGACTTCAGCAGCGCCCGGGCGTTGAGTTCGTAGGGCTCGCCGGAGCGCCGCAGGGTGGCGAGGACGTCGAACTCGGAGGAGTCCAGGCCGCAGGTGAGGAAGTACTCGCGCAGGGCGTTGTCGACCCGGGCCTTCAGCCGCCGCAGCCGACCGATCAGGGCCATCGCCTCCAGCGGGAGGTCGGGGCGGTTCCTGGCCCACTGGTCGGCGATGTCGTCGACGGTGTCGCGCTGCTGCATGGCCTGCCATCTCCCTCGGACTCCGTGCGGCGACCGTCCGCCGCTCGTCGTTCGCCGGTCCCCGTCCACCGGTCGTAGATATCTTAACATTCACATACTTGACGTTCGCGGACCTCGGGGCGTAGAAATATCTCAACGTTCAGATAATCAACGTTGAGGGGATCGGGAACACCATGGACCGCAAGCGCGCAGGGATCGCCGCCGCCGCCGCACTCGCCCCGGCCGCCTGGGGCACCACCTACCTGGTCACCACCCAGCTGCTGCCCGAGGGCCGCCCGCTGCTGCTCGCCGCGCTGCGGGCGCTGCCCGCCGGGCTCCTGCTGCTGTTGATCGGCCGCAAGCTCCCCAGGGGGCGCTGGTGGGGGCGTGCGGCGGTGCTCGGGATGCTCAACATCGGGCTGTTCTTCCCGCTCACCTTCGTCGGCGCCTACCGCCTGCCCGGCGGCGTCGCGGCCACCATCGGGGCGATCCAGCCGCTGCTGGTCGCCGGACTCTCGATCGGCGTGCTCCGGGTCCGGCCCGGGCGACGGGCGCTGCTCGCGGGAGTGGTCGGGGTCGGCGGGGTGGCACTGCTGGTGCTCAAGAGCGGGGCCGCGCTGGACGGCGTCGGGATCGCCGCGATGGTCACCGCGATCGGACTGATGGCCACCGGCACCGTCCTCACCCGCCGCTGGGGCCGCCCGGAGGGCGCCACCATGGTCGACCTCACGGCATGGCAGCTGCTGGCCGGCTCGGTCCTCCTGGTCCCGCTCGCGGCCCTGGTCGAGGGCGCGCCGCCGGCCCTGAGCACGGCCAACCTGGCGGGCTTCGCCTACCTCGGCCTGTTCAGCACCGCGGTCGGGTACGTCCTGTGGTTCCGCGGCATCGAGCGGCTGGGCGCCGGGCCGGCGTCCTTCCTGGGGCTGATCAACCCGGTGGTGGCCACGGTCGGCGGACTGGTCGTCCTCGGCCAGACCCTCACCGCGTGGCAGGTGCTCGGCCTGGTGCTGGCCCTCGGGGCGATGCTCATCGGCCAGGCCCCGGCCCGCGGGACGGCCACGGCCACCGCCGCGGCGGCGGGCCAGGCGGCCGCGGGCGAGGCGGCTGAGGTCGAGACGACTGCGGCACACACGCCCGTACGACAGACGGCGGCCGCCCGCTGACGGCCCCGCCCCGGACCGGCACCCCGCACCCCGCACCCCCGCCCCGCCCGGCCGCTGCCCGGCGGGGCGGGTCAGCCGGTGGCGCGGATGTAGATGTCGGCGGCGCCCGGGAGGCCGCCGGGGACGGTGGCGACATAGATCCGACGGGCGGTCGGGGCGTGGGTGGGGACGGCGGACGGGGTCGCGGTCGGGGTGGGGGTCCAGGTCGGGGTCGGGGTCCTGGTCGGGGTGGGGCTCGGGTCGGGCGTGCCGTCCTCCGGATCCCCGTCGCCGGTCGCGTCCGGGCTCTCGGCGACGTCCGGGGCGATGTCCGGGGCGGCGTCGGTCGGCGGCGGTTCGGCCGCGACGACGGCCGGCTCGGGGGTGGGCGTCGCGGTGGGCGGCACGGTGGACGTCGCGGTGGGCGTCTCGGAGGCCGGCGCCTCCGGGAGCTCCGGGGCCTCCGCCGGCTCGTCACCGCCGAGGGCGGCGGCGAGGTCCGGCGGCAGCGGGGCGGCCGGACCGGGCTCGGGGAGGTCGTAGGTGCGCAGGAACTCGCCGAGGCCGGGCTCCTTGCCGCCGCCGAGGCGGTAGTGCAGGTAGGCGACGGGCGCGCCGTCCGAGGTCCGGGTGTAGACGGCGCCGACCGGGACGTAGTAGCGACCGGCACCGGGGTGCTGGGAGGGGTGCAGGCCGGCCAGGCGCTCGGCGCGGTCCCGGTCGGTGTCCCGGCCGACCCGGCCGATGGTGAGCGCATTGACGCCGCGCACCACCAGGGCGGCGCCGGCGGACACGCACAGCACCAGTCCGACGGCGACGGTGCGCCGCAGGACCGGCCGGCCGTGCAGGGCCGGCCAGGAATCGGTGACCATGCGCTCGGGCGGGATGCCGTCCACGGTTTGCTCGCTCCCCCGTTTCGCTCAGGACGTCCGATCGAGACGATTGTCCCGGACCGCAGTCCCGGACAAACGTCTCGGACAGATGTCTCGGACGATCGTCCGTCCGGAACGATCGTCCGACACCTGCGATCAGGACGTCACACTCTGCTCGACGTGGGACCGTAGCGGAGAGTTCCTCAGCCCAGG
The DNA here is from genome assembly GCF_040303245.1 of Kitasatospora sp. NPDC096077. Classification (NCBI taxonomy): domain Bacteria; kingdom Bacillati; phylum Actinomycetota; class Actinomycetes; order Kitasatosporales; family Streptomycetaceae; genus Kitasatospora; species Kitasatospora sp. NPDC096077. The sequence continues at coordinate 93,930 of NZ_JBEOSV010000004.1, forward strand.
TAGGCGGGGGCGACGGCGGCCTTGGTGACCAGCCGTGGAGCGCCGGAGCCGTCGGCCGGGACGGTCCACAGGTCGGCGCCGTAGTCCCCGGGCAGGGCGTAGAGCAGCGCGCCGCCGTCGGACCAGAGGGCCTGGTCGTCGATGTTGCGCTGCTCGGCGGTGGCGGTCTCCGTCCCGCTCGCCAGGTCGAGCACGTACAGCCGCCACGGGGAGTCGGCGGGCAGGCCGGGGACGCGCTTCTTGTACGCGATGCGGGTGCCGTCCGGGGAGAGCGAGGGGCATTCGACGTTGTCGTGCAGCGTGGTGAGGGTGCGGGCGGCGAGGTCGCCGCGGACCAGGTGGGTCTGCCCGGAGCTGGCCAGGGTGGCGTAGAAGGTGTTGTCGTCCGCGAAGGTGACGCCCCAGATGTTGATGTCGTGCGCCTGGTACGGGTGGCCGTCCTTGACGACCGCGAAGTCCTCCAGGTTCTCCCGCAGGTTCCAGTCCCGCACGTCCACGATCGAGGTGCGGGTGGAGAAGTTGGTGCCCGCGTAGGAGTCGCCGCTGACGAAGACCGTCCAGGCGGCGAGGTGCCCGGACGGGGAGACCCGGGCCCGGGTGGGGATGCCGGCGGCAGGGAAGGCGCGCCGTTCGTGCAGGTGGTCGTCGAGGACGACGGCGCGGTAGGTGTCGTCCAGCGCGCCGTGCTGGGCCTGGAGGCAGATGCCGGTGCCGGCGGCGGCGTGGAAGCGCAGGCACTGGGTGCCGGAGGCGGTGCGCGGGCCGTCCGGCCGGTCGGCCGGGACGGTGGTGATCTCGTCCCGGTGCGGCCCCCAGGCCATGTTGCGGAACAGCAACTGCCGCCCGTTCGACGGGACGTCGAGGGAGACCGGCCCCGGGCTGACGGGCGGCCCGCCGGCCTGGGTGCGGCCGCGTTCGGCGGTGCGGTCGGCCGCGTAGAGGACGGCGCCGGTGCCGACCGCGCCGAGCACCAGGACGGCGAGCAGCAGCACGATCACCCGGCTGCGGTTGCTCTGCAGGTTCACCAGATTTCTCCCAGGAAGCCCCGGCCTTCAGGTCGGGGAGGAATGGGTCCTTGGCTCGGAGTCGCGAAGCGGCGGAGTCCTCTGCGCATCCGCTCTGTCCTCTCTCGTTGTCGGTGGGGTCCGGTAGGTTCCGGGTTGTGACGACGCGACAGGTTGCGGAGGAAGCCGGGCACGCCCGGTACACCTACCGCCTGCGCGTGTCGAAGACGGCGTGCGCGCTGCTGGAGGCGGAGTGGGGCCGGTGCCGGTGGCTGTGGAACGAGTGCGTCCACATGTCCCGCAGGACACACCTCGCCAACCGGTCCGGCGCGACGCGTACCTGCGGGCCGGCCGACCTCGACAAGCTCCTGACCGAGGCCCGCGGTGCGACGGCGTGGCTGCGTGAAGGCGCGTCGGTTCCGCAACAGCAGACCATCCGGGACTTCGCCAAGTCCCGGGCGAAGGCCCTCAAGGACATCAAGACGAAGCCGCCGCGGCGTCAGCGCGCCGGGATGCCGAAGCCGAAGAGGAAGCGGGACTCCCGGCTCAGCCTGAACTACACCCGGCGTGGTTTCCGGATCAGAGACGGCCGGCTGCATCTCGCGAGCGGCATCGCCGTGACGGTGGTGTGGTCGCGTGACCTTCCGTGCGGCCCTTCGTCGGTGCGCGTGTACCAGGACTCCCTCGGGCACTGGTACTGCTCGTTCGTCGTCGCGGTCGGCGTCCAGCCGCTGCCGCGGACCGGTGCGGTGATCGGCATCGACTGGGGCGTGAGGGAGATCGCGACCACCACCTCCGATGCCCACGACCTGCCCCACCCCCAGCACGGGAAGAGCGCCGCGCAAAGGCTCGCGCACTACCAGAGGCAGATGGCCCGGCGCGGGCAGCCGAAAGGGAAGGCCCAGACGAAGGGTTACCGGAAGGCCCGGCGGCAGGCTGCGAAGGTCCACCGGAAGATCGCCGACCAGCGGACCGACACCGCCCGCAAGTGGGCCAAGCAGGTCGTCCGGGACCATGACGCCCTCGCGGTGGAGGACTTCCGGCCGAAGTTCCTGGCGAAGACCACCATGGCCCGCAAGGCCGCCGACGCGGCGATAGGGGCCGCGAAGACGGCCCTGATCGAGCAGGCCCGCAAGCACGGGCGGACCGTGTATCTCGTCAACCCCGCGCACACCACGATGGACTGCGCGCACTGCGGTGTGAGAGCCAAGCACCGTCTCCTCCTCTCCGAGAGGACCTATTCGTGCACCGGGTGCGGAGTCTCGTCCCCCAGGGACAAGAACTCCGCCGCCGTGATGCTCGTCCGGGCTGGTCTCAACCCGGCTGGTGTTGATCGTGGAAGTCCGCACCGTCCGACGGACGCTGCGGCAGCGTGAGCCAGGAATCCCCGCCCTTCAGGGCGGGGAGGATGTCAAGGACTCTCCAGGTTCACGGGCACATCGGGCTCACGGACACGCGGATACGTCGGGCTCACGGGCGCGTCGGGCTCAAGAGCGGTTCTGGACGGGATCGGGTTCGGCGACCGGCCCGGACGTCCGCAGCACCACCGCCGCGCCGGCCACGCACAGCGCCAGCGCACCCGCCGACCAGGCCAGCGCGGTCGAGCCGCCCACCACGCTCCACAGCGCACCGAACAGCAGCGAGCAGGCGAACCGGGCCAGGGCCTGCCCGGTGCCGACCAGGGCGAGCCCGGCGCCGCGCTGCTCGACCGGCACCGTGTCGGCCGCCGCGGCGGCGAGCACCCCGTCGGTGGCGGCGTAGAACGAGCCGTGCAGCACCAGCACGCAGACCACCGCCGGTAGCCCGCGCAACGGCGAGAGCAGCAGCCCGTACGCCAGCAGCAACACCCCGTGCCCGAGCAGGAAGAGCCGGCGGCGCCCGACCCGGTCGGCCAGCGAGCCGAGCGGCACGGCGAGCAGCAGGAAGGCGGCGGCCGTACCGAGCGGCAGCAGCGGGAACAGGTTGACGGACAGGCCGAGTCGGCGCTGGATCAACAGGTAGAGGAAGGAGTCGCTGACGGTGGTGAGACCGAGCAGCACGGCGCACAGGGCGAGCCGGCGCAGCCCGGGCAGCCGGAGCAGGGTGAGGCTGCTCCGCAGCGTCGGCGCAGTGGTTGACGATGTGTCGGCACTCAGCCGGTTCGGCACGAAGAGCAGCAGGATCAGCACGCCCAGCACCGCGACGCAGGCGCTGACGGTGAACACCGCGTCGTAGCCGTGCCGTTCGCCGCCGTCGGCGAGCATCGGCCCGCCGGCCAGCCGCAGCACCAGGAAGGCGGTGAGCGGGCCGAGCAGCGCGCCGGCCGTGTCCATCGCCCGGTGCACGCCGAACGCCCGGCCGCGGTGGGCGGGTTCGGTGGCCAGCGAGATCATCGCGTCCCGGGGTGCGGTGCGCAGGCCCTTGCCGGTGCGGTCGGCGGCGATGACGGCGCCGATCAGCGGCACGGTGTGGACGAACAGCAGCAGTGGCCGGCACAGCGCGGACAGCCCGTACCCGACGGCCGCGACCGTCTTGTGGCGGGCGGCCCCGTCGCGGCCGCGGCGGTCGGCGAGGTAGCCGCCGGCCAGCTGGACCAGGGCGCTGAAGCCGTTCTGGATGCCGTCGAGCAGACCGAAGCCGAGCGGGGAGAGGCCGAGTCCGGTGAGCAGGTAGAGCGGCAGGACGGCGTTGACCATCTCGGAGGAGATGTCGGTGACCATGCTCACGGCGCCGAGGGCGAGGACCGCCCCCGGCACGGAGCGCAGGGCGGCGCCCCGCCGCACCGGGCCGGTGGCCGGTGCGACGGGGGCCTTCGAGCTGCGGGAGTCCGCGACGTACACGGGCGTCAGTTCCAGATGCCGGTGATGTCGGAGGCGTTCGCGGAGTTGCCGGCGTGGGCGTTGACGCCCGCCAGGTCCTCCAGCGTGTGCAGCACGTCGTAGTGGTTGTAGGTGGTGGCGGTGGAGCTGCCGGGGGCGACGTGGGCGCCGTAGACCATGGTCGGGATGCGGTTGCCCGAGAGCTTGTTGTCCTCGTCGAAGGTCACGACCAGCAGGCTGTTGTGGCTCTTGGCCCACTGGGCGTAGCCGTCGAGGTTGCTCTGCAGCCAGGAGTCGCCGGTGCTCACGGAACAGTCGTGCATGTCGTCGCACAGGTCGGGGACGACGAAGGAGACCTTGGGCAGGGTGGTGTAGTCGGTCGGGAAGGCGTCCATGCCGTAGGCGCTGGAGGTGGGCACGTTGCCGAAGCCGAACCACGGGTTGTGCTTCTGGGCGTAGTTGCCGCTGCTGCAGTCGGTGGCGCCGACGCTCGGCAGGCCCTCGTTGTAGCTGGCCCAGGTCTGGTTGGCGGCGAGCAGCTCGGAGCCCAGGTTGGGCTGCTGGAGCGCGCCGACGTCCACGCAGCTGTCGTCCGTGACGCCCTGCGAGCTGCCGGAGAAGATCATGTAGTAGTTGGGCTGGCTGGGGTGGGTGAGCGCGAACGACTGGGTCAGCGTCGCGCCGCCGGCGGCCAGGGTGTTGTTGAAGTACGGCGCATCGGAGCTGCCGATGACCTGCGAGTACGCGTGGTTCTCCATCATCACGACGATGATGTGGTCGGGCGAGGGCAGGCCGGCCGCGGTGTCGGCGGCCGCGTCGCCGCTCGCGGCCCACAGGCCGAGCGAGCCGGCGACCAGGCCGAGGCCGGCGGCGAGGGCGGTGATCGGGCGGAGCTTGCGACCACGGGCGGGGCGCGGGTCGGTGGTGGGGGCGGCGGTGGGGGTGCCGTGTTTGCGGAGTCGTGCGAAGGCCATGGGGTCCTCCGGTTGTCGGGGCTCCCAGGACGGGAGCGCCGAGAACAGTAGGATCGCGGCAGTGTCGTGTACCGCACAAGAGAAGTGAAGAACAGGCGAACAGCTGCGAGGCCGTGCCCGTACGGAGCGACCGGACACGAAGGGACCTGCGACGGAGGTCCCGCCCGGCGCCGCACCCGGCGCCTCGGCGGAGGTCGTACCCGGCACCGCGCCGGAGGTCGTACCCGGCACCGCGCCGGGCCCGGCGGCGGAGGTCACACCCGCCGCGATTGACCCCTTTCGGCCGCCCGTGGTGGGATCACGGGGGCCCACGAACGCAGGGCCGGGGACGGCAAGGAGTGCGGGACGTGATCGGACTGGTCGCCATCCACGGGCCGGGCCGCCCGCTGGCCGACGAGTTGCAGGCCCGCTGGCCGGAGAGCAGCCACGTCTACCGGGCCTCGCTCGGCAACTGCTTCCAGGCGCCGGAGGCCATGCAGTTCGCACTCGACCGCCACCGGCAGGTGATCGCCGTCGGCTCGCTCGCCACCGTCGTCGGACTGCTGACCGGCGGGCTCGTCGCCCGCCCGCGCGACACCGAGGTGCTCTGCCTGGACCCGGGGCGACGCTGGATCATCCCGCTGGCCCACACGGACTCGGCCGAGGAGCTGGCCCACGAGGTGGCCGCCGCCCTCGGCGTCACCCCGGTGCTCACCGGCCCGCTGCCCGCCCCCGAGGACCCGCTGGCCGTCCTGACGCCGCACGCCGTCCGCTACCGGCGGGGCGGTGGCGCAGCCGCCGGGCAGGCGGCCGCCGACGGCCGGCCGGTCCGGCTGGTCGCCGAGGTGCCGTACCCGCTGCCCGCACTGCCCCCGAACGTCCGGCCGGACGCGCCCGAGGACGCCCCGGTGCTGCGGATCACCGACCGGGAGGACCCGGACGGCAGCGACCTGCTGGTCGTCCCGCGCACCCTGGTGGTCGGCATCGGCGCCGGCAGCGCCGCCGAACCGGCCGACGCCATGCGGCTGTTGACGGAGGTACTCAAGGAGACCGGCCTTCTGCGCCCGGCGATCGCCCGGGTGGCCACCGTGGCGGGCAAGGGCGACCACCCGGCGGTGCGCTGGGCCGCCCGCTGCCTGAACGTGCCGGTCGACGAACACCCGGCGGAGGAGCTGGCCCGACTCACCGTGCCGAACCCGTCCGAGGCCGTCGGGACGGCGGTCGGCACCGCGAGCGTCGCCGAGGCGGCGGCGCTGGCGAGCGCGCGCGGCGGTGAACTCGTCGTCCCCAAGCGGAAGTCGGCGACGGCCACGGTGGCGATCGCCCGGGCCGCGGTGCGCGGGCGGCTGGCCCTGGTCGGCCTCGGCCCGGGCGACCACGACCTGCTCGTCCCGCGCGCGCTGACCGAACTGCGGCGCGCCTCCGTGGTGGTGGGCCGGCCGGCGGCGGTCGAGGCGGTGGCCGGACTGCTCCGGCCGGGCACCCGACGGGTCGCGGTGCCCGAACCCGGGTCGGTCCGGAACACCCGCGGCGAGGTGCTGGACCGGGCCGGGGTGGCGACGGACGGCGCCGGCGAGGTGGTCGACCACCTCGGGGCGGCCGTCACACTGGCCGCACACGGGCATGCGGTCGCCCTGGTCGCGCTCGGCGACGGCGCGGGGCTCACCGTCCCGCCCGGGGCGTACGAGCTCCACCGGGTCCCCGGCCTGCCCGAGACCCCGAAGCCCCCAGGCCCGCCCGAACCACCCGGCCCGCCCGAGACCCCCGATGCCCCCGACTTCCCCACGGACGGAGCCCACGCATGACGGCCCACGAGCCCGACCTGCGCCACCACGGCGACGCCGAGGTGCGGGCGGACGGCCGCGACCTGGTCGACCTCGCCGTCAACGTCCGCACCGGCACGCCCCCGCCCTGGCTGCGCGAGCACCTGGCCGCCACCCTGGGCACCCTCGCCGCCTACCCCGACCAGTCCGCCGCCCGCGCCGCGGTGGCCGCCCGGCACGGGCGCCCGGTCGAGGAGGTGCTGCTCACCTCCGGGGCGGCGGAGGCCTTCGTACTGCTCGCCCGCGTGCTGACGGCTCGTCATATCGTCCTCGTCCACCCGCAGTTCACCGAGCCCGAGGCCGCCCTGCGGGACGCCGGACACCGGGTGCACCGGGTCCTGCTCTCCCCCGAGGACGGCTTCCGGCTGGCCGCCGTCCCCGCCGAGGCGGACCTGGTGGTGCTCGGCAACCCGACCAACCCGACCTCCGTCCTGCACCCCGCCGAGGCCGTCGCCGCACTCGCCCGCCCCGGGCGCACCCTGGTGGTGGACGAGGCCTTCATGGACACCGTGCCGGGCGAGCGGGAGTCCCTCGCGGCCGTCCGGGACCTGCCCGGGCAGGTCGTCGTCCTGCGCAGCCTCACCAAGACCTGGGGCCTGGCCGGGCTGCGGATCGGCTATGTGCTCGGCCCGGCGCCGCTGATCGCCGCCCTGGGCGCCGCACAGCCGCTCTGGCCGGTCTCCACCCCGGCGCTGGCCGCCGCCGAGATCTGCAGCGGCCCGGCGGCGCTGGCCGAGGCGGACCGGGCGGCCGCCGAACTCACCCTGTGGCGCGACTGCCTGGTGAAGGGCCTGGCCGCCTTCCCCGCCCTGCGGATCCACGGCGAGCCGGCCGCCTCCTTCGTCCTGGTCCGGCTGCCGGGCGCGGCGGCGGTCCGCGAGCGGCTGCGCGAGCACGGCTTCGCCGTCCGGCGCGGGGACACCTTCCCCGGTCTCGGCGAGGACTGGCTGCGGATCGCCGTCCGGGACGAGGGGACCACCGACCGCTTCCTCGCCGCCCTGCAGCAGGTGCTGGGTCCGGCCTGAGCCGGGCCACCCCGCCACCTCGCCCTCAGCCCTCAGCCCTCAGCCCCCAGCCCCCAGCCCTCAGCCCTCAGCCCTCAGCCCGGCCCGAGCCTGACCGCGTCACCGGCCCCGACCCGGCCCGGCGCCAGCACCTGCGCGTACACCCCCGTGCAGGGCAGCGCGGGCATGCCCTCCAGCGGGACCAGCCGGTTGCGCTCGGCCGGGACCCGCAGCGCCTCCGGCCGTCGGGGCAGCGGGCCGTGCCGCAGGGTGGGGACGGCGCAGCGCGGGGTGGGCGCCACGATGCGCAGCCGCAGCGTCTCCCCGATCGCCAACTCCCGCCCCACCCAAGCGTTCTCGACGAAGCCCTCGCCCTCGGTGCGGATCACCAGGTTCGGCCGGTAGCGCTCCGCGTCGACGCCCACCGCCGCCAGCGTGGAGCTGGTGATCAGGTGCAGCGGGGCGAAGTCGAAGAAGCCGCCCGCCTCGGCGGCACGCCCCAACTCCGAGAGCGTCACCGGGACTTCCGCCTCGATCCCGTGCGCCAGCACCTCCTCCGGGACGGCCCGCTCGACCGTCGCGCCGGGTGGGCGCTCGGCGATCAGGGTGAGCTTGCGACCGAACGTCTCGGACAGCTCCGCCTCGTCGACGGAACACCCGTCCGGGCCGGTGATCGCCACCCGGCCGTCCGCCGCGGTGGCCGCCGAGTAGTCCAGCAGCCCGGCCCAGCGGCGGGGGTTCTTGGCACTGGCCACCCGGCCGCTCGCCACGTCCAGCAGCGCCCGGCCGCGGTCCCCGGCGAGCCCCCGGCCGTCCACCGTCACCGCCGACAGCTCCTCGCCCAGCAGCGACTTGACCGGATAGCGGCGCAGCCGCTCGACCCGCCCGACCGGCTCCCCGCTCAGCACGGCGACTCCTCCGCCCACTCCCGCAGCGCCGCGAAGTGCAACTCCCGCAGGCCGGCCCGGGGGTCGACCCAGAGCGGCAGCGCCTCCCCCGGATGGTTGGCCGCGATCCACTCGATGTCCGCCGGCCCGAGCTCGTCGTCCAGCCAGACGAACGGCCGCCCGGCCGCCCACGCCACCACATCCCTGGTCTTCCAGTACAGCCCGCCCGCGTCCTCGCCGAACAGGTTCGTCCAGCGGATGTACGGCAGTTCGGGCAGGCCGAGGCGCGGACCGATGAAGGTGTTCGCCTCGTCCATCCAGGTGGTCGCCCACACCAGCTCGTACGGCAGCGACAGCAGCTCCGGCCCGTGCCCCGGGTTCAGCCACACCCGCAGCGGCTCCACCTCCGCCCGCGGCAGCGGCGCGTGCCGGGCCACCCAGGACTCGGGCAACAGCCGGTGGGTGCCGTAGCCCTCGGGGCAGTCGGTGTCCTGGGCGGCGTAGGGGTTGAGCGGCCCGTCCACGTCGAGCAGCAGCAACGGCCGCCCGGTCACGCGGCGGCCGCCCAGTCCCGCAGGGTCGCGAAGTCCTCGGCGAGCAGGCCGATCCGGGGATTGACGTGCAGCGTGAGCGCCGGGGCCGGGTGGTGGGCGGAGATCCAGGCGGCGTCCTGCGGGCCGAGTTCGTCGTCCACCCAGACGAACGGCCGCCCGGCCGCCCAGGCCACCACGTCCCTGGTCTTCCAGTGCAGCCCCTCCGGGTCCTCGGCGAACAGCTCCGTCCACGGGATGTACGGCAGTTCGGGGAGCCCGAGGTTGGGGCCGATGAGCACGTTGGCCTCGTCCATCCAGGTGGTCGCCCACACCAGCTGGTACGGCAGCGACAGCAGCTCCGGCCCGTGCCCCGGGTTCAGCCACACCCGCAGCGGCTTCGCCTTGCCCTCGGCCTGCCGGGTCTGCCGCCGGGCCCACCAGCTGGGCATCAGGTCGTGGCTGTCGTAGCCGGCCGGCCGCCGCAGCCGGGGCGCGGCATAGGGGTTGAGCGGTCCGTCCACGTCGAGCAGGAGCAGGGGCTGCTGGGTCATGTCGTGAATTCTCCGGTGGCCGTGCGGAATTGACCAGCGGTTTGCAGGCGTCGTCACCGTTCCCGACCGACATCGTTCCCGACCGACGCCGTTCCCGACCGGCACCGGTCACGGTCGGCACCGGTCACGGTCCGTGCCGGTCACGGTCGGCGCCACAGGCCGCGGTCGGCCAGCAGCGGCAGGACGCCCTCCCCGAACCAGTACGCCTCCTCCAGGTGGGGCATGCCCGACAGCACGAACTCGTCGATCCCCAGCTCGTGGTACTCGGTGACCAGGTCCGCGACCTCCCGGTGGCTGCCCACCAGCGCCGTCCCCGCGCCGCCGCGCAGCAGCCCGATCCCGGCCCAGAGCCCCGGGTACACCTCCAGGCGCTCCGACGAGCCGCCGTGCAGCGCGAGCATCCGCCGCTGCCCCTCCGACTCGCTCTCGGCCAGGGCCCGCTGGGTCTCCCGGACCCGGCTCGGGTCCATCCCGGCGAGCAGCCGCTCGGTCTCCGCCCAGGCCTGGGCGGAGGTGTCCCGGGTGATCACGTGCAGCCGGATCCCGAACCGCACCGACCGTCCCCGGGCGGCGGCCAGCTCACGGATCCAGCCGATCTTGTCCCGCACCTGGCCGGGCGGCTCGCCCCAGGTCAGGTAGACGTCCGCGTGCCGGGCCGCGACGTCCCCGGCCGCCGGGGAGGAGCCGCCGAAGTAGACCGGCGGCACCGGATCGGGCAGCCGGTTCAACCTCGCCCGCTCGACCCGCAGATGGAGGCCGTCGTGGTCGACCGTCTCCCCCGCCCAGAGCCGCCGGGTGATCTCCAGGAACTCCCCGGTGCGCGCGTAGCGGGCGTCCTTGTCCAGGAAATCCCCGTACGCCCGTTGCTCCGCCGACTCGCCGCCGGTCACCACGTTGAGCAACAGCCGCCCGCCGGACTGCCGTTGGTAGGTCGCCGCCATCTGCGCCGCCAGCGTCGGGCTGATCTGCCCGGGCCGGAACGCCACCAGGTACTTCAGCCGCTCGGTCACCTGGGTCAGCATCGCCGTGGTCAGCCAGGCGTCCTCGCACCACGCCCCGGTCGGCGTCAGCACCCCCTCGAAGCCCAACTGCTCGGCGCTGCGGGCGACCTGGCCCAGATAGGCGATGCTCGGCGGCCGGTCGGAGCCGGCCGTCCCGGGCGTCGAACCGTGCCCGCCGCCGACGATGCCCCGGCTGTCGCCGTTGGTGGGGAGGAACCAGTGGAAGGTGAGAGCCATGAACGGACACACTCCTGCGGCCGGTACTGCCTGACGTCGGTGGTGTTTCGGAGAACCCGCGAACTCACCGACGACGACAGCCGGCCGCCCACACCCGCGCCAGGTCCACGTACAGACGGCGCACGAGGAGGGGGCGGCCCGGAGTGGTCATGGACCGATTCTCCGGGACTCCCCCTCCTCGTTCAAGAGGCGTCCGGCCGCTCCGGGCGGCCATCACCGGTAGCAACGGGACTTCCTGGCCGCCGAGTTCAACCGTCCACCCACCGTCCGCCCCAGTGCCGCACGCACGGCCGCCGGGCCTCCCCTCCAGGTGGAGGGGAGGCCCGGCGGGGCGCTCAGGAGGGCGCGGGGATCAGACCTGGCCGGCCTTCTCCAGGGCCTCGCAGCAGGTGTTGATCAGCAGGCGGGTGACCACGTAGGGGTCGACGTTGGCGTTCGGGCGGCGGTCCTCGATGTAGCCCTTCTGCTCCACCTCGACCTGCCACGGGATGCGGACCGAGGCACCGCGGTTGGAGACGCCGTAGCTGTAGACGTTCCACGGGGCGGTCTCGTGCTTGCCGGTCAGACGGGACTCGATGTCGGCACCGTACTGGGTGACGTGCTCCATCACGATGTCCTGGGAGGCGCCGAGCGACTCGCAGGCGGTGATGATGGCGTCGTAGCCCTCGCGCATCGCCTTGGTGGAGAAGTTGGTGTGGGCACCCGCGCCGTTCCAGTCGCCACGGGCCGGCTTGGCGTCCAGGGTGGCGTCGATGCCGAACTCCTCGGCGGTGCGGTAGAGCAGGTAGCGGGCGATCCACAGGTCGTCCGAGACGGTCAGCGCGTCGACCGGGCCGATCTGGAACTCCCACTGGCCGGGCATGACCTCGGCGTTGATGCCGCAGATGGCCAGGCCGGCGTCGATGCAGCGGTCCAGGTGCAGCTCGACGATCTCGCGGCCGAAGACCTCCTCGGCGCCGACGCCGCAGTAGTAGCCGCCCTGCGGGGCCGGGAAGCCGCCCTCCGGGAAGCCGAGCGGGCGGGAGCCCTTGAAGAAGGTGTACTCCTGCTCGATGCCGAAGATCGACTCCTGCGCGGTGTACTTCTCCTCGACCTCGCGCAGCAGGGCGCGGGTGTTGGACTCGTGCGGGGTGCCGTTCGTCTCCAGGACCTCGCACAGGACGAGGATGTTGTCGCCACCGCGGATCGGGTCCTTGACGACCTTCACCGGCTCCAGCACGCGGTCCGAGGCGTGGCCCTCGGCCTGGTTGGTCGAGGAACCGTCGAAGCCCCAGGTCGGGATCTTGTCGGCGTTGGGCAGGACGCGAGTCTTGGAACGGAGCTTCGCGGTCGGCTTGGTGCCGTCGATCCAGATGTACTCGGCCTTGATTGCCACGACGTGTCCCTCGCATTGCTGGGTGGTGGGTGCCCGCGTAGCGTCGCAAGTCGCCGTTTCCCGGTTGTTCCTCTCGTGTAACGCGCATGTGAACCAACCGTCCGCATCGACACGGTCACGGTGCGGGAGTGCCAGGCGTGGCACTCCCGCCGCCCGGAGTGACCAAAAGATGAGGAACGGCCGACAGGTGGTCGACGGGCGGCCCGGGGCGCGGCCGGTCAGCCGCGGCGGGCGTGCGCGGACCGGCGGCGCCGGGTGGCCCACAGGGCGGCCGCACCGCCCGCGACCAGGGCGGCCGCACCGGCGGCGAGCGGGCCGGTGGCGCTGCTGCCACCGGTGGTGGCGAGCCGCTCCGGCTGCCCGGTCGGCTTCTCCACCGCCGCCTGCGGCACCGCGGCCCGCGAGGTACTGGTGTCGACCACCGGCTGGGCGGTGGGCACGCCGGTCGGCGCGGCACTCGGGGTGTCCGTGGGGGTGGACGGTACGGGCTTCTCGCAGCTCACCGAGGCGACGGTGATCTTTCCGGTGACCTTGGCGACGTTCAGGTTCAGCGGGTTCACCTCCACCTGCACCTCCAGGGCCGAGGCGGCGGCGGTGGTCGTGGTGGTGGTCTTCTTGGAGAACTCCACCGACACGCTGCCGACCAGCGGCACGTCCACCTTGGTCGGGCCGTAGAGCCCGACGGTGACGGGCTTGCCCAGCACGGTGAGCTTGGCGGGCGCGACCACGTCCGCGGTCGGCTGCCCGTCGACCGGGCAGGTGGCCTCGGCGCTCATCGCCTCCAGGCCGAGCAGCGCGGTGGCGGGCAGGCCGGGGGCGTGCACATCGGCGTTGACCAGCTTGACGGAGGCGGTGGCGCCCTTGGCGTCGACCCGGGTGACGGACTTGCCGATGTCGGCCTTGACCAGTTCGACCGGGGCGGCCTGGTCGACCCCCGCCACCTTGGCGGTCAGCACGGAACCGTCGCGCTGCGCCGGGGACTCCACCTTGTTGAGCGCGATGTCCACCGGGACGGCCACGGAGTTGTTCAACAGCTTGACGTCCAGGGCGACTTCGGCGGTCACGGCGCGCGCCTTGCCCGGCGACGCGGTCGGCGCGGAGGACGGCGCGGAGGCCGGCACCGGCGCCGCCTGGACGGGCCCGGCGGCGAGCGCGGTACTCGCCACCACGACGACGGCAGCGGAAACGATTCGGCGAGAAGACAAGGCGGTACCCCCACACAGATGAAATGGTGAGCCGCCAGTCTTCTCGAACGATCTGTCACATGAGCAGCACGGAACGTCATTTCACCCGTTGGGGTGAGTTTGGCGCTCCGCCCTGACGTGACTCTGCTACGGCAAGCCCGACTCCGTTACGGCAGCCGCCAGTCCACCGGCTGCGCCCCCTGCCGCACCAGCAGCTCGTTGGCCCGGCTGAACGGCCGCGAACCGAAGAAGCCGCGGTCCGCCGACATCGGGCTCGGGTGCACCGACTCGACCGTCGGGATGGTGCCCAGCAGCGGGCGCAGGTTGCGGGCGTCGCTGCCCCAGAGGATCGCCACCATCGGGCCGCCGCGCGCCACCAGCGCCCGGATCGCCTGCTCGGTGACCGCCTCCCAGCCCTTGCCCTTGTGGGCCCGGGGGTTGCGCGGCTGCGTGGTCAGCGCCCGGTTCAGCAGCAGGACGCCCTGCTGCGTCCAGGGCGTGAGGTCGCCGTTGGACGGCTGCGGCAGACCGAGGTCGGTGCCGTACTCCCGGAAGATGTTGATCAGGCTCGCCGGGATCGGCCGGACCTCGGGCGCCACCGAGAAGCTCAGGCCGACGGCGTGGCCGGGGGTCGGGTACGGGTCCTGCCCGACGATCAGGACCCGGACGTCGGCGATCGGCTGCTGGAACGCCCGCAGCACGTTCGGCCCGGACGGCAGGTAGGTGCGGCCGGCCGCAATTTCGGCGCGCAGGAAGTCGCCCATCGCGGCGATCTGCCCGGCGACGGGTTCCAGGGCGGTGGCCCAACCGGGCTCGACGATCTCATTCAGTGGACGCGGTGCCATGGGCGTCACCCTATCGGCCCATACCGACAGAGCGTCACCGCAAACGATCACCCCACCGGCCGCCCCGCCGGCCGGCCCCGCACCGCCCCCGCGTCACCCCACCGGCCGCCCCCGCAGCACCACCAGCAGCGGGTCCGCGAGCACCCGGACGTCCGCCCGCGGGTCCTCCCGGTACACCACGAAGTCGGCCGGCGCACCCTCCTCCAGCCCGGGCCGCCCGAGCCAGGCCCGCGCCCCCCAACTCGCCGCCGACAGCGCCTCCGCCGGGCTCAGCCCCGCCTTCACCAGCTCCGCCACCTCGTCCGCGACCAGCCCGTGCGCGAGCGAGCCGCCCGCGTCCGTACCGACGAACACCGGGATCCCGGCGTCGTGCGCGGCCCCCACGGTGTCGTACCGGCGCTCGTGCAGCCGCCGCATGTGCGCCGCCCAGGCCGGGAACTTGGACTCCCCGCCGGCCGCGAGGTCCGGGAAGGTGGCGATGTTGACCAGCGTCGGGACGATGGCCACCCCGCGCTCGGCGAAGGCCGGGATCAGCTCCTCGGTCAGTCCGGTGGCGTGCTCGACGCAGTCGATGCCGGCCGCCAGCAGGTCCGGCAGCGACTCCGCGGCGAAGCAGTGCGCGGTGACCCGCGCGCCCTCCTCGTGCGCCGCCGCGATCGCCTCGGCCAGCGCGTCGCCGGGCCAGCAGGCGGCGAGGTCGCCGCGGTCGCGGTCGATCCAGTCGCCGACCAGCTTCACCCAGCCGTCGCCGCGCCGGGCCTCGGCCCGGACGTACGCGGCGAGGTCGCCGGGCTCGATCTCGTGGGCGTAGTTGCGGATGTAGCGGCGGGTGCGGGCGATGTGCCGCCCGGCCCGGATGATCCGGGGCAGGTCCTCGCGCTCGTCGATCCAGCGGGTGTCGGCGGCCGAACCGGCGTCGCGGATCAGCAGGGTGCCGGCGTCACGGTCGGTGAGGGCCTGCTTCTCGCTGGTCTCGGCGTCCACGGCGCCGTGCGCGTCCAGGCCGACGTGGCAGTGCGCGTCCACCAGGCCGGGCAGCACCCAGCCGGTCACCGTCCGGACGTCCCCGGCGGTCGGCGGGCGGGAGAAGCTCACCGTGCCGTCCACCACCCAGAGTTCGTCCCGGACCTCGTCCGGACCGACCAGCACCCGACCCCGCACGTGCAGCACCGCGCCATCGCTCATGGCCGCACTCTACCGACGCGACCGTGACCTGTAAGCAGTGAAAATGCGGCACACTCGTTCCGGCACCCACCGATCCGTACCCGGCCCGCACCCGAAAGGTTCTGCACCGTGAGCCCCTTCCTCGACCTCCCCCCGCTCAGCGCCGCCGGGTTCGCGGCGATCGAGGACCAGGTGGCCGCGCTGCTGCACACCGACGCCGACGTCATCGTCACCCAGGGCGAGGCGCTGCTCCCGCTGGAGGCCGCGATCCGCGGCGCCGCCCACCCCGGCTCCACCGCCCTCAACATCGTCACCGGCCCGTACGGGCAGACCTTCGGCAACTGGCTGCGCTCCTGCGGCGCGACGGTGGTCGACCTGGCCGTGCCCTTCGACAGCGCGGTCGGCGCCGAGCAGGTCGCCGAGGCCCTCGCCCGCCACCCGGAGATCGACTTCGTCTCCCTGGTGCACGCCGAGGCCGCCACCGGCAACACCAACCCGGTCGCGGAGATCGCCGCCGTGGTGCGCGCGCACGGCGCCCTGCTGATGCTCGACGCGGTCGCCTCGGTCGCCGCCGAGCCGCTGCTCACCGACGAGTGGGGCATCGACCTGTGCGTCATCGGCGGCCAGAAGGCGATGGGCGGCCCGGCCGGGGTCTCCGCCGTCTCCGTCTCCGAGCGCGCCTGGGAGCGGATCGCCGCCAACCCGGCCGCGCCGCGCCGCTCCTACCTGTCGCTGCTCGACTGGAAGGAGCGCTGGACGGACGCCGGCCGCGCCGTACTCCCGCACGCCCCGGCCCAGTTGGAGATGCTCGCGCTCGGCGCCTGCCTGGACCGGATCACCGCCGACGGCCTGCCCAGCGTGATCGCCCGCCACCGCGCCGCCTCCGCCGCCACCCGGGCCGGCGCCCGGGCGCTCGGCACGCTCAGCCCGTTCGTCCACCAGGACGCCCACGCGGCCCCGGTCGCCACCACCCTGCGCACCGCGGCCGGCCTGCACGCCGCCGAACTCGCGGCCGGCCTCGACCCGGCGCTGCCGGTCCAGCCGGGCGGCGGGGCGCTGGCCGCCGAGATGCTCCGGGTGAACCACTACGGCCGGGCGGCCTCGCTGGACACCGTCCTCGCCTGCCTGACCGCCCTGGCCGGCGCGACCGGGGCGGATGCCGCACCGGCCCTGGCCGCCGCCGAGGCCGCCTGGACCGCGACCGCCGGGGTGTAGTCCGCCACCGCCTCGCCCACCGAACAACACCCCACCGGGCAACACCCCGCCGAACGACGCCCCGCCGGACCACCGCCCGGCGGGGCGGAGCGCTGTCCCGGGGCCGGGCACTGCACAAAACGGAACTCCGACCGCATAAGGCCCACTTCGGCCCCTCCGAGCACTCCGCGTGCAACCTTTCTCCACACCCGCGACATCAAAGTGTTGTGGACTCAAATCGCCCTCCTATATCGACCACACGGAATTCCGCCGACGACACCGCGGATTCCCGCCCGTCCCGCAACTCGCCGCTCCGGCTGGTCCGCTTCGGCGCGACCTTCCTCGGGGTGAGCGTGGTGTCCGGCGTCCTGGTGGCGGGCCTCGCCCTGCCGGTCGCCGGCGGCATCGGGTTGACCGCCAAGGACACGGCGGAGGGCTTCGACGACATCCCCAGCGATTTCAAGACCCCGCCGCTGACCCAGGCGACGCAGATCTTCGACGCCAAGGGCGGACTGATCGCGAAGGTCTACGAGCGCGACCGCACCGTCATCCCGGCCGACCAGATGTCGCCCTTCATGCGGCACGCCCAGGTCGACATCGAGGACGCCCGGTTCTACGAGCACGGCGCCGTCGACGTCAAGGGCATCGTCCGCGCACTCGGCAAGAACGCGGAGAGCGGCACCGCCTCCCAGGGCGCCTCCACGCTGACCCAGCAGTACGTGAAGAACGTCAACGTGGAGAAGGCCGGCGACGACAAGGACGCCGTCCAGGAGGCCCAGCGCAAGACCCTGGGCCGCAAGATCCAGGAACTGAAGATCGCCGTCAAGCTGGAGGAGGAACTGCCCAAGGACCAGATCCTCACCAACTACCTGAACATCACCTACTACGGGAACGGCGCCTACGGCGTGGAGGCCGCGTCCCAGCGCTACTTCAGCAAGAGCAACAAGGACCTGACCGTCGCCGAGGCGGCCACCCTGGCCGGACTGGTCCAGAACCCGTCCCAGTACGACCCCAAGCTGCACCCGAGCGCCGCCCAGAAGCGCCGGGACACCGTCATCGACAAGATGCTGGAGAACAAGCACATCACCGCCGACCAGGCGAAGGAGGCGAAGGCCGCCCCGCTGGGTCTGAAGTACAAGGACCCGCAGAACGGCTGCATCACCGCCAAGGCCGGCCTGGGCTTCTTCTGCGACTACGTCCGCCACGTGGTCAAGCAGGACCCGGCCTTCGGCAAGAGCAGCGAGGACCGCAAGAAGGTCTGGGACCAGGGCGGCCTGAACATCTACACCACCCTCGACCCGGACAAGCAGGCCGCCGCCCAGAACGCGGTGAGCAGCAACGTGAAGGTCACCGACTCCGTCTCCGCCGCCGCCAGCATGATCGAGCCCGGCACCGGCAAGATCCTCGCGATGGCCCAGACCCGCCCCTACGGCCTGGACACGACCAAGAACCAGACCGTGGTCAACCTCAACGTCGACGCCGCGATGGGCGGCGGCACCGGCTTCCAGCCCGGCTCCACGTTCAAGCCGATCGTCGCGGCCGCGGCCCTGGAGGCGGGCCTGTCCACGACCAAGGAGTACTCGGCGCCGAACAAGCTGGAGTACCCGACCATGAAGACCTGCGAGGGGACCTGGCGGAACGACGGCCGGCCCAAGACGGTGGTGCCCAACGAGTCCCCGAACGAGAAGGGCCCCTACCAGCTCAAGGAGGCCATGGCGCGCTCGATCAACACCTACTTCGTGCAGATGGAGCAGGAGATCGGCCTCTGCGCGGTCAAGCAGATGGTCAACAAGTTCGGCATCACCACCAAGGCCAGCGGCAAGCCGCTGGAGGAGGTCCCCTCGATGGCCCTGGGCGTCGAGGAGATGAGCCCGCTGACCATGGCGGACGTCTACGCGACCTTCGCCGCCGAGGGCACCCACTGCAACACCCTCGCCATCAACAAGATCACCACCGTGGACGGCAAGGACGTGCCCGTCCCGGCCGGCCACTGCGAGAAGGTGCTCTCCGACGACACCGCGGAGGCGATCAACACCATCCTGAACGGCGTGACCGTGGACGGCACCGGCTCCGCGCTCAACCTGGAGGGCAACCGGCAGATCGCCGGCAAGACCGGCACCTCGGACCACAAGAAGGCCGCCTGGTTCAGCGGTTACACCCCGCAGCTCGCCACCTCCGTCTGGCTGGGCGGACCGGCGGGCGGCGTCGAGATGCGCAACATCACCATCAACGGCCGCTACCACTCCGAGGTGTTCGGCGCCGACGGCCCCGGCCCGATCTGGCGGGACGCCATGAACGACGCCCTGCGGGGCACGCCCAAGCAGTCCCTGCCGATGGCCGACATCCCCGACCCGGTCACCAAGCCCGACCCGAGCACCACCGGCACCAGCCCCGGCACCAGCCCCGGCACCAGCCCGGGCGCCGGGACCGGCGCCCCGGCCACCGCCCCGTCCGACCAGCAGCACTGACGACTCCGCCCCGCCGAGCGCTGCGCTCGGCGGGGCGAAGTGCTGTGCTCGGCGGGGCGAAGTGCTGTGCGGGAAGCGGCCGTTCAGTGCCCGCCCGGGTCCACCACCTCGACGCCGCGGATGTTCCGCTCGATCTCCTCCGCCGGCAGCGCCACCGCCAGCGCCCAGTAGTAGACGGCCAGCGAGAACAGCACCACCACCGCGATGTCCCACCACAGCGGCAGGTTGCCCCGGGCGCCCACGCCGAAGGTGCCCTGCCAGGAGACGACCCCCATCCCGATCAGGTAGACCGGCAGCCACTGCCCGGCCCGGAAATCCATCCGCGGCGCGTTCGGCACCCCCTTCGACACGGCGTGGGCGGAGTACCCGCCGAGCAGCAGGTACCCGATCAGGATCGCCAGGCCCAGCCGCCACAGGGTGTCCCAGCCGGACCAGTAGATGACCAGGCTCGCCACCGCGAAGGCGGCCGGTGAGATCACCGCGCCGCCGGGCAGGCGGTACGAACGCTCCATCGTCGGCAGCCGCTTGCGCAGCACGCCGAAGGCCAGCGGGGCGCCCGCGTACATCAGCACCACCGCCGAGGTGATGAAGCCGACCAGCCGCTGCCAGCTCGGGAACGGCAGGAAGCAGAGCACCCCGGCGATCCAGGCGATCAGCAGGCCGAGCCAGGGCACCGCGCGCCGGTCGGTGTACTGGAGGGCCCGCGGCGCGTAGCCGTTGCGGCTGAGGCCGTAGGTGACCCGGGAGCTGGAGGTGATATACACCAGGCCGGTGCCGGCCGGCGAGATCACCGCGTCGATGAACAGGACGGTGGCCAGCCAGCCCAGGCCGATCAGGGTCGCCAGGCCGGCGAACGGGCCGCTGATCCCGGGGTAGGTCAGGGTGTTCCAGCCGTGGGTGAAGGTGGAGGGCGGCAGGGCGCCGATGAAGACCACCTGGAGCGCCAGGTAGACGATCGTGCCGATCACCACCGACCCGAGCACCGCCCGGGGGATGTCCCGGGTGGGGTTGCGGCTCTCCCCGGCCCACTGGATGGCCTGTTCGAAGCCCAGCAGCGCGAAGATCACCCCGCTGGTGCTGATCGCCGCCAGCACGCCCTTGGCGCCGTCCGGCGCGAAGCCGTGCACGCTGAAGTTGGAGCCGTGGAACTCGGTGAGCCCGAGGACGAAGACGGTCAGCAGCGGGATGGCGACCTTCCAGACGGTGGCGGCGCTGTTGGTGTGCGCGAGCAGCCGGACGCCGAGGAAGTTGACCGCCACGAACACCCCGAGCAGGGCGGCCGCGACGAGGAACCCGGTGCCGGTCAGCGTCAGGTTCCGGTGCAGCAGGCCGTCCGCCCAACTCCAGTGCTGGGCGTAGTTGATCATCGCCTGCACCTCGATCGGCGCGATGGTCGCCGCCTGCAGCCAGGTGAACCAGCCGAAGGACATCCCCGCGAACCCGCCGAAGGCGTAGTGCGGGTAGCGCGCGGTCCCGCCCGCGACCGGGAACAGTCCGCCCAACTCGGCGTGGATCAGCGCCAACAGGACGATCGCCACCGCCCCGATCCCCCAGGACAGCATCGCCGCGGGCCCCGCCGCGACCGCCGCCTTCTGCGCCCCGAACAGCCACCCCGACCCGATGATCGCCCCCACCGAGGCCCACAGCAGCCCGGCGACCCCCACCTCGCGCCTGAGCCCGGTGTGCCCCTCGGCCGCCGGTCCCGGGTCCGTCCTGTGCGCCATCGCGGCCACCTCTCGCGTCGGGGGGAAATCCACCCCGACAGTGCCGCAGCCCCCTTCGCCCCCTCCCCCGAACACACCCCCCGACCTGCGCACTCACCCGAACGGCCGGACGCCCGCGCGACCGCTTTCGGCCGACACCTCCCGACACAGTTCCCGTGGCGTTCACCCGCCCGGCACGCGCTCCTCACCGAAGGCAGGCAAGCTCCGGCCAAGCGGATGAAGTTGGCTATACAACTTCACCCCGAAAGGCCAGCCGAGGAGGACACCCATGACCGAGCAACCGCCGCCCTACTGGCTGCGCGACAACTGCCCCTGCGCCGAGTGCCGGGACCCGCGCAACGGACAGAAGCTGTTCCAGATCGACGACCTGCCCGCGGACCTCGCCCTCGCCGCGAGCAAGGAGATCGACGGCAACCTGGAGGTGCTCTGGTCGGACGGGCACCGCTCCCGCTACCCGCTCGCCTGGCTCGCCGAGGAGGCCGACGGCGACGGCCGCACCGAGCGGGACAAGCGGCTGTGGACCGCCGCCGACTTCGCCCGCGGCCTCCCCGAGGCCGACTGGGAGGCGTACCTCACCGACCCCGCCGAGCAGGCCGCCGTCCTCGCCGCCGTCCGGCGCAGCGGCTTCGCCCTGCTGCGCGGGGTGCCGACGGTGGAGCGCCAGGTGCTGCGGGTGGCCGAGAGCTTCGGCTACGTGCGGGTCACCAACTACGGCGAGCTGTTCGACGTCCGGGTCGAGCCCGACCCCAACAACCTGGCCTTCACCAGCGTCGCCATCGCCCCGCACACCGACAACCCCTACCGCGACCCGGTGCCCACCCTCCAGCTGCTGCACTGCCTGGAGAACTCGGCCACCGGCGGCGACTCCGGCCTGGTGGACGGCTTCAAGGCGGCGGCGGTCCTCCGGGACGAGGCCCCCGAGGCCTTCGCCACCCTCACCCGCACGCCCGTCCCCTTCGTCTTCCGCGACCGCCGCACCGAGCTGCGCGCCGACCGCCCGCTGATCGAGGTGGACCCGCTCGGCCGGATCCGCGAGGTGCGCTTCAACAACCGCTCGATCGGCACCCTGCGCGCGGGCGCGGACGAGCTGACGGCCTTCTACGCCGCGTACCGCCGCTTCGCCGCGATCACCCTGCGCCCCGAGCTCCAGCTCACCTTCCGGCTCGGCCCCGGCGACTGCCTGATCTTCGACAACACCCGGCTGATGCACGCCCGTACGGCGTTCCAGCAGGACGGCCACCGGCACCTCCAGGGCTGCTACGCGGACCTCGACTCGCTGGCCGGCACCCTCGCCGTGCTGCACCGCCGCACCGCCGCCCTGGACGAGCTGGCCGGGCTGTTCGCGGGCCAGGGCGCCGGGGAGTACCTGGGCGAGGCGGTCACCATGGCCGAGCACATGCTGCAGGCCGCCGCGGCCGCCGAGGCGGCGAACGCCCCGGACCACCTGGTCGCCGCCGCCCTGCTGCACGACGTCGGCCACTTCTTCGACGAGCACGGCCAGGAGTCCACCCACGGACGGGATCTGATGGAGGGTCAGGACAACCGGCACAGCCACACCGGCGCCGACCGGCTGGCCCGCTGGTTCGGCCCGGAGGTCACCGAGCCGGTGCGGCTGCACGTGGCCGCCAAGCGCTACCTGTGCGCCGTCGAGCCCGACTACCGCGCCAAGCTCTCCGAGGCCTCCGAGTACACCCTCCGGGTCCAGGGCGGCCCGATGGACGGGCGGGAGGCCGCCGCCTTCGCCGAACTCCCGGGCGCCGTCGACGCGGTGGCCGTCCGCCGCTGGGACGATCAGGCCAAGGAGGCCGGCGCCGGGACGCCGGGCTTCGACCACTACCGCCCGCTGCTCGCCTCGCTCATGCGCTGAACGTCACGCGCCGAACGTCACACGCCGAACGTCACGTGCCGGCCCCAATCGCACCGCCGCGCCCGGGAGTTCAGTCCAGCTCCCGGGCGTGCCGCGAAAGCGCCGACGTGGCCAGCGAGTTGTGCACGCTGAAGGCCACCGTCCCGGGCAGGTAGCGGTCCTGGGACCACTCCACCGGGGTGCCGGTCGGGTCGGTCGTCCGCCGCCGCTCGCGCAGCAGCGGCCCGCCCCGGCGGCAGCCGAGCAGCCGGGCGTCCTCCCCGTTGGCGGCGACGATGTCGATGGTGTGGTCGGCGTCGGTGAACAGGATGCCGTGCTCGCGCAGCACCTCGGTGTGCGAGACCACGTCCGGCGGCAGCTCGGCGACGATCTCGCCGACCCGGGGCGGGTAGACGGTGCGCTCCACCATCACCGGCGTGCCGGACAGCGTCCGCAGCCGGACGGTGACGTACACCTCGGCGCCCGGCTCCAGGCGCAGTTGCTCGCGCTCGGCGGCGTCGGCCGGGCGGCGCACCAGGGAGTCCAGGATGCCGCCGGGCTCCTCGCCCATCGAGTACGCCCAGTGCGTGAAGCTGAGCAGTTCGGAGAAGCTCTGCACCCGGGCCCCGCCGAGCACCACCCGCCGGGTGCCGCGGCGGGAGGTGACCAGCCCGTCCGAGCGCAGCACCGCGAGCGCCTGCCGGACGGTGCCGCGGGAGACCCCGTACTGCTCGGCCAGCGCACCCTCGGCGGGCAGTCGGCCCGCCTCGCCGTACGCGCCGGTGGTGATGGCCTCGCGCAGATCGGCGGCCACCTTGCGGTACAGAGCTCCGGTCTCGCGCTCCACGGGGCGCCCGGGCTCCACTGCCACGTCAGTCAATGTCCCTCCTGGGGCGGTGTCCTGCGCAGCCGTACCGGCGCGGACAGCCCGACCTTATCCCGCTGCGCAGTTCGAGCATCGCACCGAACGGATCACGCTCCGATGGCCGGATTCCACCGTTCCCGCAGCCGACCCCGGTTCTGGGCCGTCCGTTCACCTTCCCGTCACCGAACTCCGGGTTACTTACCTCCGTCAGCGAAGTTGGCTAGTCAACTCGGACGGTTCCGAACGGATACCGGACGAAGGCGACAAGGACCCTTGACGGACGCCGGACGGATCCGCGCCACGGCCACTCGCACGATCGATCCCCCGATCAGATCCGACACCACTCCCGTGCAGCACCCCCCTCGCAGTACACCCGATCAGGAGACTGACCCGTGTCCGTGCACCGTGCCCGTTCCGCCGCCTTCGCGGCCGTCCTGACCGCCGCCGCGCTGTCGCTCACCGCCTGCGGTTCCGCCGGCTCCACCTCCGCGAAGTCGAACGACGCCTCGGGCGCCAAGAACGCCAAGACCGCCACCTCGGTCGCCGACTTCGGCGGGATGGACGGCCTGGTCGCCGCCGCCAAGAAGGAGGGCAAGCTGCACGTCATCACGCTGCCGCGCGACTGGGCGAACTACGGCAAGCTGATGGACGACTTCAAGGCGAAGTACGGCATCGACATCGAGGACGAGAACCCGGACGGCGCCAGCCAGGACGAGATCAACGCGATCACCTCCCGCAAGGGCCAGGACCGCGCCCCCGACGTCGTCGACCTCGGCTCGGCCTTCGCGATCAGCGCCGGCAAGCAGGGCCTGCTGGCCCCCTACAAGGTCGCCGACTTCGACAAGATCCCGGCCACCATGAAGGACGCCAACGGCCTGAGCTACAACGACTACGGCGGCTACATGTCGATCGGCTGCGACGCCAAGAAGGTGTCCGTCTGCCCGAAGACCTTCGCCGACCTGCTGAAGCCCGACTACAAGGGCATGGTCGCCCTGAACGGCAACCCGACCAAGGCCGGTGCCGCCTTCGGCGCCGTGTACGCGGCCGCGCTCGCCAACGGCGGCTCGCTGGACAACATCCAGCCCGGCATCGACTTCTTCGGCAAGGTCAAGCAGGCCGGCAACTTCAACCCGGTCGAGGTCACCCCGGCGACCATCGAGAAGGGCGAGACCCCGATCTCGATCGACTGGTCGTACCTGAACGCCGGCTACAGCGACAAGTTCAAGGACAAGGGCATCGACTGGCAGGTGGCCATCCCCTCGGACGGCTCCTACGCCCAGTACTACAACCAGGCGATCAACAAGGACGCCCCGCACCCGGCCGCCGCGCGCCTGTGGGAGGAGTACCTCTACAGCGCCCAGGGCCAGAACGGCTTCCTCGGCGGCTACGCCACCCCCGCCCTGTTCGACGCCATGAAGGCCGCCGGCACCCTCGACGCCACCGCCGCCGCCAAGCTGCCGGTCGTCGACAAGCCCTTCACCACCTTCCCGACCCAGGACCAGACGGACGCGGCCAAGAAGACCGTGACCGAGAACTGGGCCAAGGCGATCGCGGGCTGACCTGAGATGACCACGGCTCCCACCCCGGTGCCGGCCAACGCCTCCGCCGCCCAGAGCGGCGGGGGCGCCCCCGGCCCCGCAACCACCTCCCCCACCATCGTCACGGCCGTCGAGACCGCCGCGACCAAGGCCCCCCGTCCGGCCGAGCGCCGGGCCCGCGGCAGCCGCGCCTGGCTCGCCGCCCTCCCGCTGATCCTGTTCTTCCTGATCGGCTTCGGCCTGCCGGCCGTCGCCATCGCCATCGGCGCGTTCACCACCTCCACCGACGCCCCCGACGGCGGTGGGACCTTCACCACCGACAACCTCACCGGCTCGCTCCAGGGCGCCTACTGGACGGCCCTGTGGGGCAGCGTGAAGCTCTCCCTGCTGACCGCGCTGATCGCCGCCGTGGTCGGCCTGCCGCTGGCCCAGGCCGTGGCGACCTCCCGCTTCCGGGCGTTCCGCGAGGCCGTGATGTCCGCCTCCGGCGTGCTGGCCAACTTCGGCGGCGTGCCGCTGGCCTTCATGTTCGTCGCCACCCTCGGCAACGCGGGCGAGGTGACCAAGAAGTTCGGCCTGACCAAGCACGGCTGGAACCTCTACACCTTCACCGGCCTGTCGGTGGTCTACCTGTACTTCCTGGTCCCGCTGATGGTCATCACCATCACCCCGGCCCTGGAGGGCCTCAAGACCCAGTGGCGCGAGGCGGCGTCCAACAACGGCGCCACCGGCCTCCAGTACTGGCGGCACGTGGCGCTGCCGGTGCTGCTGCCCTCGCTGCTCGGCGGCTTCGTGCTGCTGTTCGGCGCCTCCTTCGCCGCCTACGCCACCGCCGAGGCCATGGTGGGCAGTTCGGTGCCGCTGATCTCGATGCAGATCGGCGACGCGCTGTCCGGCAACGTCCTGGTCGGCCAGGGCAACCTCGCCCTCGCCCTCGGCCTCGACATGATCGTGGTCGCCTGCCTGGTGATGGCCGTGTACCTGCCCCTTCAGCGCCGGAGTGCCAAGTGGCTCGCCTGATCAATCGCATCCGTTTCGGCCGCGGGCTGGTCCTGCTGATCTGCGGGATCTACTTCGCGGTGCCGATGGCCGCCTCGCTGTGGTTCAGCATCGACGACAACAAGGGCGGCACCACCTTCCGGGCCTACACCCAGCTGGTGAGCGCCCCCGGCTTCACCGACAGCCTGGTGCTCAGCCTCGAACTGGCCGCCGTCACCGTGGTGGTGCTGCTGCTCCTGCTGGTCCCGGCGGTGCTCGCCGCCCGGCTCGGCGCGCCCAAGCTGCGCCCGGTGATCGAGATCATGTGCTCGATGCCGCTGGTCGTCCCGGTCGTCGCGCTCACCACCGGCATCATCGGGGTGCTGCGCTGGGGCCCGGACTACCTCCAGGACACCCCGCTGTTCCAGACCATCGTGGCCATCCAGGACCCGGCCTTCCCGATCGTCCTGATCATCGCGTACGTGCTGATGGCGCTGCCGTTCGCCTACCGGGCCATCGACGGCGGACTGCGCGGCGTGGACGTGGCCACCCTGGTCGAGGCCGCCCGCAACTGCGGCGCCGGCTGGCTGCGCGCGGTGTTCACCGTCGTCCTGCCGAACCTGCGCAGCTCGCTGCTGAACGCCGCCGTGCTCACCGTCGCCCTGGTGCTCGGCGAGTTCACCACCGCGTCCATCCTCGGCTTCACCCCCTTCTCGGTGTGGATCAACTCCAACGGCAAGAGCGACGGCCAGATGTCCGTCGCGGTGTCGATGCTCAGCCTGCTGATCGTCTGGCTCGTCCTGCTGCTGATGTCCGCCGTCGGCCGGGGCCGCAAGGCCGCCCGGTCCTGACCCGGCGGCGGCACCGCCGCCCGGCCCCGACCGAGGGCGGCCCGGCCGCCCGGTCCTGATCCGAAACCCCCTTGTTCTCCAGGAGTCACCAGTCATGACCACGGCCACCGCCCTCGCCGACGGCGTCTCGACCGCCCCCGGCAGCGCCACCGTCGAGTTCCGCTCGCTGCGCCGCGCGTTCGGCGCCACCACCGCCCTCGACGGCCTGGACCTGACCGTCAACCCGGGCGAACTGCTCGCCCTGCTCGGCCCGTCCGGCTGCGGCAAGACCACCGCGCTGCGCATCCTGGCCGGCTTCGAGCAGCACGACTCCGGCGAGGTGCTGGTCGACGGCCGGGACATCACCTCGATCCCGGCGCACAAGCGCGACGCGGGCATGGTGTTCCAGTCGTACAGCCTCTTCCCGCACCTGACCGCGCTGGACAACGTCGCCTTCGGGCTGCGGATGCGCGGCACCGGCAAGGCCGAGCGCCGCAAGCGCGCCGGGGAGCTGCTGGAGCTGGTCGGCCTGCCGCACCGCGCCGAGCACTACCCGCACCAGATGTCCGGCGGCCAGCAGCAGCGCATCGCGCTGGCCCGCGCACTCGCCCTCCAGCCGCGCGTGCTGCTGCTGGACGAGCCGCTGTCCGCGCTGGACGCCAAGGTCCGCCTCCAGCTGCGCGAGGAGATCCGCCGCCTCCAGCAGGAGCTGGGCATCACCACCCTGTTCGTCACCCACGACCAGGAGGAGGCGCTGTCCATGGCCGACCGGGTCGCGGTGCTGCGGGCCGGGAAGCTGGAGCAGTGCGCCACCCCGTCCGAGCTGTACGGCCGGCCCGCCACCGCCTTCGTCGCCGAGTTCGTCGGCACCATGAGCCGCATCCCGTGCACCCGCACCTCGGACGGCGTCGAGGTGCTCGGCCGCCGGCACGCGGTGGACGGCGAGATCCCGGCCGACGGCGAGCTGCAGGTGCTGGTCCGCCCGGAGAACGTCCTCCTCACCCCGGCCGCGGACGGCCCGGCCCAGGTGGTCACCGCGTCCTTCCTGGGCGCCGTCAGCCGGCTCACCGTCCGACTGGCCGACGGCACCGAGGTCAAGGCCGACCTGCCCACCGAGGCCGCCGCCGCCCTGCCGGCCGGCTCGCGCGCCGAGCTCACGCTGCCCGAGCGCCCGGTCCTGGTGGACCGCCGCACCGTCTGAACCCCCGCCGTCCGGGGGTCCGGCACCCGCTGAGATCCTCGTACCGCCACTGCACCCTCTGAAGAACACCCGAAGGTACCGCCATGCCTGAATCCGTTCCGTCCGTCCCCGTCCCGTCCGTCCCCGCCCCGCCCGCCGCCGTCCTCTTCGACATGGACGGCACCCTGGTCGACACCGAGCAGCTCTGGTGGCAGGCCGCCGCCGAGCTCGCCGAGGAGCTGGACCACCCGCTCACCGACCAGGACGCCCCCGAGGTGCTCGGCCAGGCCGTCGAGCACACTGCCGCCCACCTGCACCGGGTCAGCGGCACCGACCGCACCGAGGCCGAACTCGCCCTGGTGCTCGGCGAGTCCTTCGCCGCCAAGGTCGCCGCCGAGACGGTGCCGCGCCCCGGCGCGCTGGCCCTGCTGGCCGCCCTGCGGGAGGCCCGGGTGCCCACCGCACTGGTCTCCGCCTCCCCGCGCCTGGTGGTGGACCTCGTCCTCTCCGCCATCGGCCGCGACTGGTTCGCCGTCACCATGGCCGCCGAGGACACCCCGCGCACCAAGCCCGCGCCGGACCCTTACCTGGCCGCCGCCGAGCGGCTCGGCCTGGACCCGGCCGCCTGCGTCGCCGTCGAGGACACCCCGACCGGCGTCGCCTCCGCCGCCGCGGCCGGCTGCGCGGTGCTCGCGGTGCCGTCCACCGCCGTCCCGATCCCGGACGGCGAGCGGATCACCCTGCTGGACAGCCTGGAACTGGTCGACCTCGCACTGCTGGGGAAGCTCAGCGCCGCCCCGGCCGTTTGACAGCGACATGCCCTACGTTCTGCTCACCCTCGCCATCCTGAGCGAGGTCTGCGCCACCAGCTGCCTCAAACTCACCGAGGGGTTCACCCGCCTCTGGCCCAGCCTCGCGGTCGGGGTCGGCTACGCGCTGTCCTTCTACCTGCTCGGCCGGGCGCTCAAGCACATCCCGGTCTCGGTCGCGTACGCGGTCTGGTCCGGCGCCGGGACGGCGGCGGTCGCCGGGATCGGCGTGGTCGCCTTCGGCGAGTCGCTGGGGCGGCTGCAGTGGGTCGGGCTCGCGCTGGTCATCGTCGGGGTGGTCGTGCTCAACCTCAAGGGCGGTCACTGACCTCCCCTCACCATCCGCTCTCCGGACCGGGGCGGGCGCCGGACACCCCGGCGCCCGCCCCGGCCGTACGGAACCCGTATCGACCCCGTACGGGATCCGTCAAAGCCCAACCTCCGTACGGAACGGCGGAGTTAACCTCACGCCGACAGCAGACCGGCGACAACGGGGGTGCTCCATGGCCGTCCTCACGACCGGGTACGTCGTCCAGGGCAGCGCCGACCGGTACCGCCGCCTCCGCCACGCACTGGCGGTCATCGGCCTGTCCACCGGCCTGATCCTCGGCGTCATCGCCGTGGACGTGTACCTCGACCGCCGGCTCGCCGTCGTCCTGGGCCTGCTCTACCCCGCCGCCCTGATCGCCGTCTTCACGCTGCGCGGCGAGGCCGTCCGCAACCCCGCCTTCCAGAAGGCCCTGACCGGCTGCCTCGCCATCATGACCCTCACCGGCCTGTTCGCCTACCTGCTCGGGGCCAACGCCTGGCGCGGCCTGATCCTGCGCTCCGGCAGCGAGGTGACCGCCGTGGTCCGCGCCGAGCGGATCGAGAAGTCCAACCGGGGCGCCGTGTCCCGCTCCTACGCCCTGACCACCCCCGACGGCGTCCCCGTCCCCGGCGGCGACCTCCGACCGGACACGGCCCGCTTCCAGCCCGGTTACGTGATCACCGTCCGAATGGACCCGAGCGGCCGGGTCGCCCCCGAACTCCCCGGCGAGGCCGACTCCCCCGCCCCCTTCCTGGGCTTCCTCGCCCTCAACGCCGTCCTCGACGGCATCATCCTCTGGTCCGTCCGCCGCCCCACCGACCGCCGGGGCACGTGACGCGCCTCACTCCGCCGCCCTGAAACCCCGTCGGCCCACCGACCGTCCTGTTCTTCGCACCATCTCCGATGGACGGACAGTGCAGGGGGATCAGCCGTGGGTGACGACGCAGCCAAGGCCGGCGGACCGGAGTTCAAGATCCGGCCGGGCGAACTGACGGACGTCGCACCGACCTTCGAAAACCGGAGCAAGGCGCTCAAGGAGCCCCTGAGGACTCCCATGAACTCCTACCTGGCAGGATTCTTCGAGTCCTATCTCAACATCGAGACCGCACAATATGTGGACCGCCTCAAGCAGACCGTCACAGGCCTGCCGAACTGGAGTGAGCGCCTGAGGAAACTGTTCGACGAATTGCTCACGGAACGGACCGCGACCCGGGGCGAATTCTGCGACCACACCTTCATCGAATTCGAGACCGACGAGGAGATGTACGCGTACCTGGAAGAAGTCCGGGCATACCTCTTCCTCGGCGCCACCGAAATCCCGCTCGCACCCGACTGAGATCACATGGAACCCGAACTCGCCGGATTCATGCGGCAGTACCTCAACGTCGAGATGGCCTTCTCCTCCATGGAGCGCCTGAAGACGACCATCAGCAGGTCCAACCCGGCCTGGGGAGAGGATCTGCAGAGGTGGTTCACGCAACTCTTCGAGGAGCGGGATCTCACCCTAGGCGAGTACTGCGAGCTCACCTGGGTCGAATTCGAGACCGACGAGGAGATGTATGCGTATCTGGAGAAGGTTCACGCGTACCTCCTCCTCGGCGCCGAGGAAGTCCCCGTCCCGCCCGACTGAGGACACCGCGGACCGCCGGCTGACCGGCTTCATCGAGACGTACCTCCATGTCGAGGTCGCCTACGGCACCCTCGCCCGCCTCAAGAGCACCGTGCGGGCGTCCAGTTGGTGCGAGGACGTGGAGCGGAGCCTCGCCCGGACGATCGCCGAACGGAGCATGACCCCGGGCGAGTACTGCGACCTCACGTTCATCGAGTTCGAAACGGACGAGGAGATGTACGCGTACCTGGAGAAGCTCCACGCCTTCCTCTTCCTCGACCAGGGGGAACTCCCCCTGCCGCCCGACTGAGGATCCGCCCCCGCCCCGGAGGCCAGCGGAATCGGGGCGTACGCTTCCGCCCCGGCGCACCGAGGAGCGGGGGAGCAGATGGCACGGGAACGGACGAGACGCAGGACGGTGGTACTGACCGCCGCCCTGGTGGCGGCGGTGCCGGCCGGGACGTTCGGGCTGGTGGCGGTGAGCACGTACGTCGGGCTCGGTACGGCCTGGCTACTCGGGCTGGTGATCGGGGTGGCCTGGATCGTCGGGCTGGTCCGGTTGTTGGGAGGTCCGGTGGGGTGTTGGGCGGCGATCCTCTCGGTGGCGCTGTGGGGCGGGGCGCTCGGGGAGGTGATCTCGGCCCGGGACGCGGTGATCCTGAACGCCCGTGGGCTGACCGTGACCGCGACGGTCGCCGAGGCGCACGACCACCCCGGCGACAAGCATCCGAACTCGACCTACGACCTGGTCGGCGCGCTCGGCCTGCCGATCCCCAACGGCACGGTGTACGGGGGCCTGCACTCCCACGCCGTCGGCGACCGGGTGGTGATCCGCTTCGACCCGGAGGGCGTCGCGGCCGCGACCGCCCCGGGCGACGTGGACTTCGCCAAGGACCTGACGATCGCCGCCGCCCTGGACGCCGTGCTGATGGCCGCCGTCGCGGGCCTCGGAGTGGCGGTGGCCCGCAACGGCCGGCCGCGCCGGGTCCCGTTCCGCCGCGGGAGCGCCCTCGGCGGGGCGTAGCGCGGCTACCCCCGCACCACCCGGGCCCGCAGGTAGTTGCGCCGCCCGAAGTTCGGCTCGTCGACGGCCGTCAGCTCCTCGACCTGGAAGCGGTACAGCGCGGCCGCGCCGCCCCCGGTGAGGTACTGCCGCCGGACCTCCTCGTCCTGGGCGAAGGCCGGGTAGCGCCCCTGGTACGCCGTCAGCGCGGCCTCCGCCTGCCGCCCCCAGGCCTCGCTCGCGCTGCCGGTGAGCTGGAGGCCGCGCAGGTGCTCGCCGAAGGCCGGCGGCGGCAGGAAGACGGTGGCGGCGGCCCGGGCCTCGTCGGCCAGGTGGTGGCTGTGCCGGGTGGAGCGCTCGCTGACGAAGTACAGGACGAGGTCCTCGTCGTAGGCGAAGAAGGCCAGGTTGGCGTGCGGCCCGTGCTCGTGGCCGGCGGTGGCGAGGGTGAGCACCATGGCCTCGGCGAGCAGCCCTTCGACGCCCTTGTTCAGCAGGTCGCCCGGCCAGTCCCCTTGCGTGATGTCGAGTCGGTACGGCATTCGGCACTCCCCTCCGCTGGCGCCCGGCGCCTTCGTGCCCCGGACACGACTGAGCCGGGCGGGCGCCCCCGTCAGGGGCACCGCACCCGGCTCATATGCTCCACCCGCCGTCCGAAACCGGACAAGGGGCCGACAGGTCACGGACTAGTACTGCCGCGCCCCGGCCGAGGCGTAGCCGCGGCTGACCACCGGCGGCGTGCCGGGGCCCAGCAGGGGGCGCAGCGCGCCGGACCGCATCCGGTCCACCAGCGGCCCGCAGCGGCCCGCCAGCGGCGCCAGCAGCAGCGCGACCACGATGCCGACCAGGGCGCCGACCGCCACGTCGTGCGGGTAGTGCACGCCGACCCAGACCCGGGAGGCGGCCATCAGCGCCGCGAAGACGGTGGCGACGACGCCGAGCCGGCGGCTGACGAACCAGAGCGAGATCGCGGCGGCGAAGGCGATCACCGAGTGGTTGCTCGGGAAGGACCAGTCCCCGGCGGCCGGGCAGGTCTCCAGCGAGATGCTGCCCTTGATCTGGGCGCACGGCCGGAGTTCCTCGACCATGCCCTTGAGCACCGAGTTGACCCCGTAGGCGACGACCACGATCACCGGCGAGGCCAGCACCCGGGCCATCACGGCGGAGTCGGCGCCGCGCGCCCGCCACCAGGCGTAGAGCATGAACAGCGCGAACAGGCCGAGGCCGATCGCCGACCAGACCTTGATCACGTCGTCCAGCCAGTGCGGGGCCGACTGGGCCCACCCGTTGACCCGGGTGTAGAGACCGCCGTCGATCCCGCTGCCGTCGTAGACGGCCAGGGCCCGAGAGGACATCACACGTCACCTCCGTGACGGCGCGCCTTACGGGCGCGGAACAGTTCGAGAACAATGGGGAACACGGAGACAACTACTACCAGACCGATGATCGGCAGCAGATATTGGTCGATGCCGGGAATCGAGGATCCGAGCCCGTACCCGGCCAGCACCACGCCGACCGTCCAGACCACGCCGCCCGTCACCTGCCAGAAGGTGAACGAGCGAACCGGCACTTCGAGTACGCCGCAGAGCGGATTGAGCACCGTCCGGACCACCGGGATGAACCGGGCCAGCACGATCGCCTTGCCGTGCCCGTACTTGGCGAGCAGCTCCTCGGCCCGGGCCACGCCCTCCAGCAGGCCCTTGCGCCGGGTGCGGGCGAGCAGCGCCCGGCCGCCGCGCCGGCCGATCAGGTAGCCGACCTGGGCCCCGGCGAGCGCGCCGACCAGGGCGGCCGGGATCACCTGCCACAGGTGCAGCTGCGGCCCCTTGGTGGCGCCGGGCACGCAGAGCAGGCCCGCGGTGAACAGCAGCGAGTCGCCGGGCAGGAAGAAGCCCACCAGCAGACCGGTCTCGGCGAACAGCACCACGGCGATGCCCAGTGCGCCGAAGGCGGCGAGCAGCGAGGAGGCGTCCAGCACGTTCACCGCGAGGTGAGCGGCCGGATCGGCGGGGAACTGGAGCAAGGCTGGCGGACCTCCCGTACGTTGGAGGGCGGTTTCCCCGCGGTTCGCCGCGGGACCCGCCCGGACCGTCTACAGTGACGTAGACGGTCTACATGACTGTAGACGAAAGCTGGAGGAAGCGCCGCCATGTCCGACGTACCGTCCGCCCGCCGGCCCGCCGGGGAGCTGGAGGCCGAGGTGCTGGCCGCCCTGTGGTCGGCCCGGCAGCCGATGACTCCGCAGGACGTCCAGACGGCGCTCGGCGGGGACCTCGCCCGCACCACCATCGCGACGATCCTGGCCCGGCTGCACGACAAGGGGACGGTCGAGCGCACCCGGGCGGGCCGCGCCTACGCCTACACCCCGACCGTCCAGGACACCGCGGGCCTCGCCGCCCGCCGGATGCACACCGAGCTGGGCCGCGAGGCCGACCGCTCCACCGTGCTCGCCCGGTTCGTGTCCGACCTCTCCGCCGAGGACGAGCAGCTGCTGCGCGCCCTGCTCGGCGGCGGTGACGGCAACGGCGGCGACGGTCCACGACCGGGATCGGCGGACGCGCCGTGATGATCGCCGTCTGGGCGCCGCTGCTGCTGCCCTTCCTGACCGCCCCGCTGGCCCGCCGGCTCGCCGAGGCGCTGCCGCCCCGGGCCGCCGCCTGGCTGCTGGCCGGCACCGCCACCGTCCTGGCCGGCGGCACCCTCTGCTCGCTCGGACTGCTCGCCGCCGCCGGACTGCTCCAGCTGCCCCCGGTCGCCGCCCTCGGCCACCTCTCGCTGCCCTGGCTCACCGCCGACGCACCCGGCGCCCCGCTCGCGGCGGCCGTGGCCGGCCTCGCGCTGGCCGCGCTCACCGCCCTGGCGGTCCGGACCGTCGGCCGCCGCCGCCGGGAACTGCGGGCCGCCCGGGCCGCACTGCCCGTCGGAACGGCCGCCGGGACCGCTCCGACGGCCCCCGGTACGGCCACTGAGACGGCCCCCGACCAGCATCCGGACATGCGCCCCCGGAGCGCCTCCGTGCGCCGGGCGCGCGCCACGGACCGGCTGCGGCAGGCCCTGGAGCGGCTGCGCCACCCCGCCGAGCACCCGCTCACCGTGCTGGACGACGACCGCGCCGACGCCTTCGCCCTCCCCGGCCGTCTGGGCCGCCCCGGCCGGACCGGCGAGCCCGGGCGGATCGTGGTCACCTCCGGCATGCTGCGCGCCCTCAGCGGGCCGGAGCGCTCCGCCCTGCTCGCCCACGAGCGCGCCCACCTGACCGGCCGCCACCACGTCTTCCTCGCCCTCGCCGAGCACGCCGCCGACCTCCACCCGGCGCTCCGCCCGCTGCGCGCGCCCCTCGGGTACCACCTGGAGCGCTGGGCCGACGAGGTGGCCGCCGCCCGGGTCGGCGACCGCGCCGTGACCGCCCGCGCGGTCGGCCGGGCCGCCCTCGCCGCCAGCCGCTCGCCCTGGCCGGCCCGCCCCCGACTGGTCGCCGCCGCCCACTCCGGCCCGGTCCCGCGCCGGGTCGCCGCACTGCTCCAGCCCCGCCCCTCCACCACCCCGGCCACCCGGCTGCGGGCCGTCGCCCTGGCCCTGGCCGCCTGCCTGGCCCTGACCACCGGCGCCACCCTGGAGGCCACCGCCGACCTCCACCACACCGTCGAGACCGCCCAGCACGAACCCGGCACGGAGCGCTAGGACGGCTCCGACGGCCTAGGACCCGCCCCGGGACAGCGCACCGCACCACCTCGGAACGGTTTCCGTACCGACCGGTATCCGGACTTGGCAGACCCCGTCCCCACATGCCCACCGCACCCGTACGCTTTCGTCAGCGCGTCGACCCCGACGCGTCCTCGAACGGCGGCGAGGAGCAACGCGAGTGCGGCAGACCGGACGGCAGTCCCGACGACCAGAACGCCGCACCCCGCCGACCGCGGCGGAACTGGCCAAGGTCCACGAGCGGACCCTCGCCGACGCCGCCGCCCGCGAACTCGTCCTCCCCGAGACCGGCGGCCCGGGCGGGCCCGGCCGGCTCGAACCCCGCCCCGAGATCGGCGACTCCTGGGCCCGGCTGCGCCGCCTCGGCCTCGACCCCGACACCGGCGCCGCCACCGTCCTGCTCGGCCCCGCCGAGCTGGAACAGCGCCGCCGGACCAGCGGGCTGGACAACGTCATGCCGGTGCTGCGCGAGACCCTGCTCGCCCCGGTCGGCCAGGCCCCGCTGATCCTCGCCATCGCCGACGCCGACGGCCATGTGCTCTGGCAGGAGGGCGAGCGCGGCCTGCGCCGCAGCGCCGACCGGATCGGCTTCGTCACCGGCGCCCGCTGGATCGAGGAGAGCGTCGGCACCAACGGCATCGGCGTCGCACTGCGCGCCCAGCGCCCGATGCACGTCCACTCCGCCGAGCACTACCTGCGCAGCCACCACACCTGGACGTGCGTGGCCGCGCCGGTGCACGACCCGGCCACCGGCCGACTGGTCGGCGCGGTCAACCTCAGCGGCCCGGCCCGCAACGTCCGCCCGTACCTGCTCCAGCTCACCGCCACCGCCGCCCGGCTCGCCGAGACCGAACTGCGCGCCCACCGGCTGGAGGCGCTGAACCAACTGCGCACGCTGGCCGCCCCGCTGCTCGCCCGGGTCGGCGGCCCGGCCCTGGTGGTGGACGCGGCCGGCTGGACCGCCGCCTCGGCCGGGCTGCCGCCGCCCAGCCGACTGCGGATCCCCAGCGAGGGCTGGGCCCCGGCCGCCGTGCACTGGGTGCCGGGGCTGGGCGAGTGCGTGCTGGAACCGCTCGCGGACGGCTGGCTGGTGCGCCCGGTCCGCCGGGCCCGGGACGGCGAACCGGACGGCCCCGGCACGGTGAGCGCCGAACGGGCCGAGGGCGCCCGGCTCCGGCTCGACCTGCGCCGCCCGGACCGCGCCGAACTGTCCGTCCGGGGCACGGCCGACAGCTGGTCGCACCCGGTCAGCCCGCGTCACGCCGAGCTCCTGCTGCTGCTCGCCACCACCCGCGAGGGCAGCACCGCGGCGCAGCTCGCCGAGGCGCTGTTCGGCGACGCCGGGCGGACGGTGACGGTGCGCGCCGAACTCTCCCGGCTGCGCCGCTACCTGGGCGGCCTGCTGGCCCACCGGCCGTACCGCTTCGCCGACTCGGTGCTGGTCACCGTGGAGGGGCCGGAGGACCCGCTCGACCTGCTGCCCGCCTCCACCGCGCCGGCCGTCCGGCGGCTGCGGGCGGAACTGGCGGCGGGCCTGGTCCGGCTGCCGGACGCCGCCGGGGCCGTACCGCCGCCGCGGCGCACGGCCGAGAACGGCGCCCTCGGTGCGACCGGCGTTCCCGGTGCGACCGGCGTTCCCGGTCAGCCCAGGAACGGCACCGCCGGGGTTCAGCCGCCCGTGAGCAGGGCGGCCAACTGGGCGTCGGTCGGGCCGCAGTCGCGCTCCGCCTCGGCCGAGACCAGCGCGTAGGTGCGGTCCAGCCAGGCCTGCACCCGGGGCTTGGAGGCCTCCAACAGGGCGCTGCCGTGCGGGGATTCGAGCGCCAGGTGCAGCGTCGAGCCGTGGCAGGGGCAGTAGGCCGGCCACAGCTTGACGTCGCCCTGGCCGCTCAGCGCCCGAAGTCCGTCGCGCAGCAGGTCGCGCGAGAACACCCAGTCCGCCTCGTCCGGACGCCCCACGTGGAAGGTCAGCAGCACCTCGTAGGGGCGTGCGGCGTCGAAGCGGAACCGGGTGCGCACCTCGCCGACCACTTCCTCGCCCAGCGAGATCCGCAGCATCAGCACCTCCTCCACCGCCGCCGGAGCGGCGGTGGAGCCGCCCCCATCGCCGCCCGTGGGGGTGGCGGCGAGGGGGGCACTGGAGGCTGCGGACAGCGGGTCGGGCGGCATGACGGTCTCTCCGGGAACGGCGCGGGATGTCATCAGCCTGCGTCACCCGCGACCGGGCGGGCAAGGGTTGCAAGGGGGTTGCAACCACCCCCGGACGACCCGACGAACCACCGCCAGTCATATCAGACGGATCGTCAACTTCCTCTTGTCGAACGGATGTCCGGAAAAGCTGTCGACCAGGTCTGCACTCCGGCCGCCCGCTGGTACGCTCTCCCCCTCCCCGCGGCGGGACCGGCCCCGGGACGGCCGGATCCGGGCCCGGCGGCGGTGCGTGGGAGAATACGGCGACGCGACGGCGGCTTCGGGGAGGGAGGGGTCCGGTGGCTGTGCGTGGGGAGACCACGCGGGACGTGCAGCACGAGCCCGCACGACAGGGTCGGCACGGGCGGCCGCGCCCGTTCGGCGGCCGGTTCCGACTGCCCACCCTGCGCTTCTCCGGTGCCGCGATGGCGATGTCCACCGTGGTCGGCATCAGCATCGCCACCACCCTCCTGCTGAACGAGCAGCAGGGCATCGGCCGACGGGCCGGCGTCGCCCGGGTCGGCACCAGCCCGCCGCCCAGCCCCGGCGACACCGACCAGGCCGAGACCGCCTTCGACCAGACCACCGACGCCCCCGCCCCCTCCGGCCGCCCGCACCCGCCGAAGCCCTCGGGGCACGCCCCGGCGCATCCGTCCGGACCCGCGAACGCCGCACCAACCCCGCCGTCCGGCCTGCGGACGGGCAGCGCGGTCCCGGTCGTCCCGTCCGTCGGCGGGGAGGCCGCCACCGGGCACGACCCGCGGTCCGCGACGGGCAGCCCCGCGGGCGGCTCCGGGCCGAACGCCACCGAGGCGGGCGGGCGGCCGGGCGCCACCGGACCCTCGGCCTCGGCCCAACCGTCCGGCGCGTCCGGCCAGTCCGGCACATCCGGTCAGTCCGGCGCGTCCACCGCGTCCGGTCAGCCCACCCCGTCCGCCGGACAAACAGGTCAGCCCGGACAGCCCGGGCAGCCCGGCCCCTCGGGGCAGCCCGGGCTGCCCGGCGTCGGGACGGCCGACGCCGGCCGGTCCCCGCGCCCGCCCGCGCTCCAGCCGGCCAACCCCGCCCGGCCCGGTGCTGCCGTCGGCCCGGTCGGTCCCACGCCGGGCACCACGGCCCCCGGCTCCGATTCCGCGCCCCGCCCTGACGACGCCCCCGCCGCCGGGGCCGAGGACACCGCCCCGGAGGCCGAGCGGACCCTGACCGGCACCGGCCTGACCGGCCCGGTCGGACGGGACGGCCTGCGGCACGCCCTCGACCTCACCGTGACCGAGCCCGTCACCGCCCTCCAGGCCGAATTCCGGCTCGCCCCGGGCGAGTTGGCCCCCGGTAGCGGCGCCGCCTGGACCGACCTGCCGGGCGCCGTGGTGACCGTCCAGCAGGAGCGCGGCAGCCTGGTCTACCGCTTCACCACCCCGCCCGGCACCGACGTCGGGCCCGGTCGGTACGGATTCGTGGTGCGCGGCAGCCGCCCGGCCGACCACCCCGTCGGCCCGACCCGCAGACCGGGCCCGCAGGAGAGCTGGAACGCCGCCGCCTTCGGCATCGACCACCCCCGTGCGGTGGCCGCGCTCGGGGGCTTCGGCCCGCTGTCGCCGCAGCCCGCCCAGCAGTTGGCCCACCGGTCCCGCTGACGGCCGACCGCCCGCCTGCCATTCCCTCCCCTCCCCACCGCCCACTCGACTGTTCCGATCGTCCGACGATCAGCCGGCCGGGCTCATCCCCGCACCTCCGTTCGTTACTGTGAGCAGCACCCGGCCCGGCGTCCCCACCGGCCCCGGCCCGGGCCGTCGTTCCGGATCCGAGGAGGAGTCCTTGTCCACCGTCCTGACCCAAGGCGGCAATGCACCGCTGACCGCCGCGCGGGTGACCGTCGAGGTCACCGCGCCCAAGGCGCTGGACGTCTCCGGCCTGCTGCTGACCGAGACCGGCAAGGTCCGCTCGGACGCCGACTTCGTCTTCTTCAACGCCCCACACGGACCCGGCGTCAGTCTGCGCCCGGCCACCACCGGGGCGCCGGACGCGATCACCGTCGACACCACGGCCGTCCCGGCCGGGATCAGCAAGGTCGTGGTCACCGCCAGCCCGGCCGACCAGTCCGCGACCTTCGCCGGGATCGAGCCCACCGCCACCGTCCGGGACGCCGACACCGGCGAGGTGCTGGTCACCTTCACCCCGCCCCGACTGGGCCGGGAGACCGCGCTGATCGTGGTCGAGGTCTACCGACGGGGCGGCGCCTGGAAGGTGCGCGCGGTCGGCCAGGGCTACGCCGACGGCCTGGCGGGCATCGCCACCGACTTCGGCGTCACCGTCGACGACTCCCCGGCCCCGGCCTCCGCCGGTGGGGTGACCGTGCAGTTCACCACCCCGCCGCTGCCGCCCGTACCCCCGGTTCCGCCGGTGCCGCCGGTTCCGCCCGTCCCCGAGGTTCCGCCGCTGCCCCCGCTGGACCCCCGGATCGCCCTGGCCACCATCCCCGCCATGCCCGCCGCACCGCCGGCCCCCGCCCCGACCGTCCCCGCGCCAGCCGCCGCCGAACGCCCCAAGGTCACCCTGGACAAGGGCCGGGTCAACCTGGTCAAGGGCAGCTCCGTCTCTCTGGTGAAGAACGGCCGTCCCTTCCTCTCCTCGGTCCGGATGGCCCTCGGCTGGGAGTCCGCCGCCCGCGGCCGCGACATCGACCTGGACGCCTCCTGCCTCGCCTTCGACGCCCGGCACAAGCGGCTGGAGACGGCCTGGTTCATGAAGCTGACCATCTTCAACGGCGCGATCGCCCACTCCGGCGACAACCTGGTCGGCGGCGACGGCGGCGACGACGAGTCGATCACCGTCCACCTGGAGGGCCTGCCGGCCGAGGTCCACGCGCTGGTGTTCGTGGTCAACTCCTTCTCCGGCCAGAAATTCACCGAGCTGCGCAACGCCTACTGCCGTCTGGTGGACGTCCGCACCGAGGAGGAGCTGGTCCGCTTCGACCTGACCCACTCCGAGCCGCGCACCGGCGTGGTGATGTGCAAGCTGGTCCGCCGCCCCACCGGCGAGTGGGAGATGACGGCGCTCGGCGAGTTCGTCGACGGCAAGACCGCCCGAGCGATGATCGAGCCCTCCGCCGCGCTGCTGTAGCCCGCAGCGTCAGCCCTGCGCCCGCGAATTCACCCTCCTGGGGTCTCAAGTCGTCCACGGATCGACTCGATTGACTCTCCGGGGGGTGATTCGCGTTCTCCCCCGCACTTCCGCACCCGTGCACCCGTGGAGGAGAGACCGTGCGCCGCTTCCCGTCCCGCCTCGCCGTCGCCGGCACCGCCGTCGCCCTCGCCGTCGGCCTGACCACGCCCACCGCCGCCCAGGCCGCCGCCAAGCCCGCCGTCCGGGCCGGGGCACTGAAGTGGGCCACCCTCGGCGACTCCTACACCGCGGGCCTGATCGCGGCCGCCGGCGCCCTGACCGAGCCCGAGGACGGCTGCGCCCGCACCACCGGCTCCTACCCCGAACTGCTCCGCCGCGAGCTCGGCGCTCTGATCGACCTGCACAACCCCAGCTGCAGCGGCGCCACCACGCTGAACGTCTACGCGGACAAGCAGATCCCGCAGGGCCGTCCCCTCCCCCCGCTCGGCACCGACCCCAACGCCCCCTACCCGGCCGTCCCCCCGCAGATCGACGCCGTCGACCCGGACTCCGACGTGGTCACCGTCCAGGTCGGCGGCAACGACCTCGGATTCGCCCAGATCCTCAAGGACTGCATCGAACTCGGCGCCGCCAACCTCGGCCTGGGCACCCCCTGCAAGGACAAGTACAACGCCCAACTGCCGGACCGCTTCGCCCAGTTGCGCAACAACTACGACACCATGCTCGGCGCGCTGCACCAGCAGGCCCCGAAGGCCCGGGTGATCACCGTCGGCTACCCCCACCTGTTCCCCGCGGACACCACCCGCTGCCGCTACGGCGACCTGCTGCAGTTCGGCACCTTCACCCTCGGCGACCTCGCCTGGGCCCGCACCAGCATCCTGGAGCCGCTCAACCTGGCCATCGAGCAGGTGAGTTCGGCCCAGCAGGACACCTACGTGGACCTCTACCCCGGCTCCGCCGGGCACAGCGTCTGCGACTCCGACCACTGGATCGACGGCCTGCTGAGCAGCGTCGTCCCGCTCCAGTACGCCCTGGTGCACCCCAACGCCGAGGGCCAGGCCTTCATGGCCGCCCAGGTCGAGTCCACCGTCCTCGGCGGCTGACGGCTCCCCCGGGAAAACCACTGGCGCACCCCGCCCCCGAGGATCATCCTGGCCCGATGCTCATCCGCGAAGCCACCCCCGAGGACTGGTCAGCCATCTGGCCGTTCTTCCACACCATCGTCGCCGCCGGCGAGACCTTCCCCTACCCCCTCGACATGCCCTCCGAGCTGGGCCGGGAGTGGTGGATGCACTCCGCCCCCGACCGCACGGTGGTCGCGGTGGACGACGACGGCCGGGTCCTCGGCACCGCCACCATGAACCGCAACCGCCCCGGCAACGGCGGGCACGTGGCCAGCGCCAGCTACATGGTCGACCCGGCGCACCACGGCAAGGGCATCGGGCGGGCCCTGGTCGAGGACAGCATCGACTGGGCCCGCCGGGCCGGCTACCGCGCCATGCAGTTCAACGCGGTGGCCGCCAACAACCACCACGCCGTCAAGCTCTACGAGTCGCTGGGCTTCGAGATCGTCGGCACCGTCCCCGAGGCCTTCCACCACCCGGTCGACGGCTACGTCGGCCTGCACGTCATGCACCTCCCGCTCTAGGCGGCCTACTCCTCGATCGCCCCGCCGACCCGCCGCAGGTGCTGCCGGAAGCTGTACGACGGGTCGGCGGCCCGCCCCTCCAGGTACTCCTCGAACCGGGTCTGCCGCCGCAGGGTGTCCCCGGCCGCGATCCGCTCCGCCTGCACGCGCTCGGTCCGGGCGATCACCTCTGCCGTCGCCAGCACCTCCTCGACCCGGTCGGCCGGCACGAACAGCACCCCGTCGGCGTCCGCGAACACCACGTCGCCGACGCCCACCCGGTGCGGCCCGAAGCGCGCCGACTCCAGCGCCTCCGGCTCCCGCCCGTCCAGCCGCAGCGGGCCCAGCGGCAGCGCGCCGTAGCTGAACACCGGCAGCCCGATCTCCACCAGCTCCGGGGTGTCCCGGTGCAGTCCCCACACCACGATCCCGGCCACCCCGGCGGCCCGCGCCTCCAGCACCGCGAGGTCCCCGATGCAGGCCTCGTCGGTCCGCCCGCCGTTGTCGATCACCAGCACGTCCCCGTCCAGCGCCGACCCGTACGCCTCCAGGAACACGTCCACGCTCCCGTAGTGCCGCACCGGCAGCACCCGCCCCGCCACCCGGGCCCCGGCCACCACCGCCCCGATCCCCACCGGCGCGGCCCGCACCCCCACCCCGAGCCGCACACAGGCATCCGCCACCAACGGCGTGGACAGCTCCGCGAACTGCTTCAACATCCCCAACTCCTCCCGCCAACACCCCAGTTGACCAGCCCT
Source organism: Kitasatospora sp. NPDC096077 (assembly GCF_040303245.1). NCBI lineage: Bacteria > Bacillati > Actinomycetota > Actinomycetes > Kitasatosporales > Streptomycetaceae > Kitasatospora > Kitasatospora sp. NPDC096077. The sequence goes on from NZ_JBEOSV010000004.1 coordinate 137,043, forward strand.
GAAATCCTACTCCGGGCCCCGGGCTCCCACCATCGAGTGATCTTCACCCATCCCTGATCTCGCCTGCCCCCACCTCGCGTACCGTCTCCGACACATCCGGCCGAAAGGTCCTTCATGAACGCCACGGACAGCGAGATCCTCCTCGAACTCTTCCTCGCCCTCGACACCCCCGAGGGCCTGAGAGCCGAACTCGTCGAGGGCGTGATTCTCGTCGCGCTGCCCTTCGACGGCACGCACTGCCACATCATCAGTTGCCTGGCAGACCAGGTGTACGACGCCTCCGCCACCGACATGCAGGTGTCCGAGTTCAAGGGACTTCGGCTCACTTCCGGCGAGCACCATCCGCCGAACCACGTCATCCCCGACGCCACGTTCCTCCCCGAGGAGCTCCAGCTCCTCAGGAACGCCCCTCCCTGGATGGAACCGGACGGCCTCGCCATGGTGGTGGAGGTGACGTCCAACTATCCCCAACTCGACCGCACCACCAAGCGCATCTGCTACGCCCGGGCCGGCATTCCGCTCTACCTCCTTGTCGACCGCGAGAAATCGCAGGTCAGCCTCTTCTCCAAGCCCCACCGCGACGAGTACACCGAGGTCCACCTCGCCGCCTTCGGCGAGCCCCTCGCCCTCCCCGCCCCGTTCGAGTTCGAGCTGGACACCAAGGACTTCCTCTGACCGCTCCCTGAACACGAAAACGGCCCGCACCCCCCGTCAGGGGTGCGGGCCGTTCCGCCGCTGCGGCGCCGGGTCAGCTACGGGTGGCCATGGCGCGCAGGAAGAAGGTGAGGTTGGCGGGGCGCTCGGCGAGGCGGCGCATGAAGTAGCCGTACCACTCCTGGCCGTACGGGAGGTAGACCCGCATGGTGTTGCCCTCTTCCGCGAGGCGCAGCTGCTCCTCGGGGCGGATGCCGAACAGCATCTGGTACTCGAAGGAGTCCCGGGTGCGGTTGTTCCACTGGGCCAGCTGGCCGGCGATCTTGATCATGTTGGGGTCGTGCGAGGCGATCATCGGGTAGCCCTCGCCGGCCATCAGCACCTTCAGCGCGCGGACGTACGCGAGGTCGACCTCGTGCTTGCCCTGGAAGGCGACCGACTCGGGCTCCTTGTAGGCGCCCTTGCACAGGCGCACGCGGGAGCCGGGGCCGGAGAACTCGCGGCAGTCGGCCTCGGTGCGGCGCAGGTAGGCCTGGAGGACGACGCCCAGCCAGGGGTAGTCCGCCCGCAGCTCGCGCGCGATGGCGAGGGTGGAGTCGGTGGTGGTGTGGTCCTCCATGTCGAGGGTCACCGTGGTGCCCGCTGCGGCGGCGGCCTCGCAGATGCGGCGGGCGTTCTCCAGCGCGATCTTCTCGCCGTCCACCGGCAGGAACTGGCCGACGGCCGACAGCTTGACCGAGACCTCGGCGCCGGCCGCCAGGCCGGTCTCCTTGAGGGCCTTGAGCAGGTGCTCGTAGGCCTCGGCGGTGCCGGCGGCCTGGGCCGCGTCCTGGGTGTCCTCGCCGAGGTGGTCGAGGGTGACCTTGCGGCCGGTGGCGATCAGGTCGTCGGTGGCGGTCACGGCGTCGTCGAGGACGTCGCCGGCGACGAAGCGCTCGACTATCGCGTGGGTCGGGGGGAACTTCTCGACCACGGTGCGGACCTGGGGGGACCGGGAGGCCGCGAGAAGGGCGGAACGGAGCATCGTGACTCCAGGAGCTGGTGTTTCCAAGGGTGGCAGAAGAGAGCCGGGGCGGCGGTACGGGGGTGAGCCGCCGCCCCGGCGGGGCGGCGCCCGGCTGCGGGACCGGGCGTCGCGGGTGACCGTTGGCTACGGAGCGAGCCGGTTGGTCGGGGGGCTGGTCAGCCCATGTGCGGGTAGCGGTAGTCGGTCGGCGGGACGAAGGTCTCCTTGACCGAGCGGGTCGAGGTCCACCGCGCGAGGTTCTGCTTGGCGCCGGCCTTGTCGTTGGTGCCCGAGGCCCGGCCGCCACCGAAGGGCTGCTGGCCGACGACGGCGCCGGTCGGCTTGTCGTTGATGTAGAAGTTGCCGGCCGCGAAGCGCAGCTTGTGCATCGCGTCCTGGGCCGCCGCGCGGTCCTGGGCGATGATGGCGCCGGTCAGGCCGTAGGCCGACACGGACTCCATCTGGGCCAGCATCTCCTCGTACTTCTCGTCCTCGTAGACGTACACAGCGAGGATCGGGCCGAAGTACTCCTCGCGGAAGTACTCGGCGGCCGGGTCCTGGCAGACCAGCACGGTCGGGCGGACGAAGTAGCCGACGGAGTCGTCGTAGGTGCCGCCGGCCAGGACCTCGACGGTCTCGTCGGCCCGGGCGCGGTCGAGGGCGGCCTTGTTCTTGGCGAAGGCGCGCTCGTCGATGACGGCCGACATGAAGTTGGACAGGTCGGTGACGTCGCCCATGGTGAGGCCGTCGACCTCGGCGGCGAACTCGTCCTTGAGGCCGGCCCAGATCGAGGCGGGGACGTAGGCGCGGGAGAGCGCCGAGCACTTCTGGCCCTGGAACTCGAAGGCGCCGCGGGTCATCGCGGTCTTCAGCACGGCCGGGTCGGCCGACGGGTGGGCGACCAGGAAGTCCTTGCCGCCGGTCTCGCCGACGATCCGCGGGTAGGTGCGGTAGCCGGCGATGTTGTTGCCGACCTCGCGCCACAGGTGCTGGAAGGTGGCGGTGGAGCCGGTGAAGTGGATGCCGGCCAGCGACGGGTGCTTGAGCGCGACGGCGGAGACGTCCAGGCCGTCGCCGGTCACCATGTTGATGACGCCCTTGGGCAGGCCGGCCTCCTCCAGCAGCTGCATCAGCAGGTGCGCGGAGTACTGCTGGGTCGGGGACGGCTTCCACAGCACCACGTTGCCCATCAGCGCGGGCGCGGTCGGCAGGTTGCCGGCGATCGCGGTGAAGTTGAACGGGGTGATCGCGTAGACGAAGCCCTCCAGCGGGCGGTGGTCGCTGCGGTTCCACACGCCGTCCGAGGAGATCGGCTGCTCGGCCATGATCTGGCGGGCGAAGTGCACGTTGAAGCGCAGGAAGTCGACCAGCTCGCAGGGGGTGTCGATCTCGGCCTGCTGGGCGGTCTTGGACTGGCCGAGCATGGTGGCGGCGGCCAGGGTCTCGCGCCAGGGGCCGGCCAGCAGGTCGGCGGCCTTGAGGAAGATCGCGGCGCGCGAGTCGAAGGAGAGCGCCTGCCAGGCCGGGGCTGCGGCCAGGGCAGTGTCGATGGCCTCCTGCGCGTCGGCCTGGGTGGCGTTGCGCAGGGTGCCGAGCCTCGCCGCGTGGTTGTGCGGCTGGACGACGTGGATCTCGGTGCCGCCGCCCATCCGGCGCTCACCGTTGATCGTCATGGTCAGCTGGACCGGCTCCTGGCCGCCCAGCTCCTTCAGCTTGGCCTCCAGGCGAGCCCGTTCCGGGCTGCCGGGGGCGTAGCTGTGGACCGGCTCGTTCACCGGCGCGGGGACCTGGGTCACAGCGTCCATAGAGCGCACGCTCTCCTTCGTTCAATGCGGGGGGATTGCCTGCGCGGGTCACACGCGGGCCACAGCACGAACGCTATTCCTGCCCGCCCGGCCACTTGATTGGCCGGGCGGCTAAATTCCCCCGTACGGCGTTGTCCGGCCCGACGAAGCCGGTCACGCCGCGGTCACGACCGCCCGTCAGGCGGCCCGCCCGGCACGCTTCCCCCGACCCACCGGCACCTCGGGCACCACCGGCACCACCCGCCGCTCCCAGTCGATCCGGTACCCGTGGACGGGGCGGAGCATCTTCTCCGGGCTCATGAAGGTCTTCATCGCGATCGGCGCGACCGCCCGGAACAGCATCCGGGCGACCGGCCCGGAGGCCTTCTGGTTGTTGGTGCGCACCGCGTCGGCGGCGATCTTCTCGACCCGGGGCCGGCGCATCGCCTCGTACGCGGCGAAGGCGGCGGTGTGGTCGGGCAGGTCGCGCAGGCAGCGGGCGAGTTCGACGGCGCTCTCGACGGCCAGCGAGGCGCCCTGACCGGAGCTGTTGGACGGCGCGTGCACCGAGTCGCCGACCAGCACCATCCGGCCGCGGTACCAGTGCGGGACGGACGGCATGATCTCCAGCCGGGGGAAGGCCTCCATGGTGGCCGGGTCGGCCTGCCGCAGCACGTCCCGGGCCGGCCGGTCGTCGGCGTGCAGCTCGCGGCAGCGGCGCAGCCACTCGTCCATCCCGGCGTCGCGGACCTCCTCGGGGCTCAGCTGCTCGGGCTGCGGGATGTTGCTGAACCAGGCGGTGCCGCTGCCGTCGGCCTGGCCCCAGTAGCCGAAGAAGGCGCGGGCGCCGTTGGCGAAGTGCACGCTCTCGCCGCGCCCGGCCCGGCCCGGCAGCCGGTACGCGCTGTAGCCGCCGATGCCGAGCAGCCCGGTGTACCGGGCGGCGGGCGCGGCCGGGTCGATCAGGGTCCGTACGGCCGAACCGGTGCCGTCGCAGCCGATCAGCAGGTCGCCGGTGGCGCTGCTGCCGTCGGCGAAGTGGGCGGTGATCCCGTCGGCGCCCTCCTCGGCGCCGACCAGGCGCTTGCCGTGCCGGACCTCGATGCCCGTCTCGCGCAGCCGCCGCCGCAGCACCTCGTACAGTTCGGCGCGGCGCATCAGCCGCTGGCGCGGCAGGTCGGCGAGGCCGGCGAACTCGCCGAGCACGCCGCCCTTGCCGTCCTCGATCACCATCGGTCCGACCGGCTGCCCGATCCGGCCTACCTCCGCCTCCAGCCCGACGACGGCCAGCGCGCCGAGCCCGTTGGGGGCGATCCCGAAGGTTCCGCCGATGCCCTCGGCGGAACTCCGGTAGGCCTCGAAGACCTCCGCCCCGATGCCGGCCTTGTGCAGCGCCAGCGCCATCACCGGGCCGGCGATGCCGCCGCCGATGACCAGGGCCTTCTTGCTCGACGTACGCGGTTCGCTCATTGCAGACTCCTCATGAAGTCCCGCAGGGTCCGGTTGAACTCCGGGTCCCCGATCTGTGCGATGAGCCTCTCGGTGTAGCGGCGCTCGGCCTGCAGCATCGCGAGGGCGAACTCCTCCTCGACGACGAACATCGGGTGGACGCCCAGCTCCCCGCCCTTGTGCAGCAGGGCGCGCGAGGCGTCGATCCGTTCGTCCAGCGCCTCCAGCCGCCGGCCGAGCAGGGCGGCCGACTCCTCGGTCGGGAGCACCACCAGCAGGCACAGGGCGACCCCGAACGCCGGGTACTCGTCCTGCGGTTCGGAGAGCCACTCGCGCATCCAGTCGAGCATCTCCGCCTGGCCCTCGGGGGTGAGGGCGTAGACGGTGCGCTCCGGCCGCTGGGTGTCGCGGACGGTCTCCTGCTCGGCGACGAACTCGGCCTTCCGCAGCTGCTCCACGACCATGTAGAGCGAGCTGCGGTTGTACTTCACGTTGCGGTCCTTGCCGTGCTCCTTGAGCCGGCGCCCCATCTCGTAGGGGTGCATCGGTTCGGCTCCGAGCTCGGCCAGGACCACCAGGGCCAGCGGGTTCGAGACCTTGCGTCGCTTCGCCATGAGAGCGTTCCCCATCACTTGGTCGGGACTGACTATCCATTCTCGTATAGTCGAAGTCAACTATTCAGGCCCAACCAATCCACCCTCTGTCCGCCCGGCTAAAATCGACCGCGGAACGCTGTCCGCCCGGACGAAGAAGGAGGGACGTGACCACACCCGGCCTCCCGCTCCGCCAGCTGCTGATGTCGCTCGGCGAGCCCCTGGTCGAACTCCAGGCCGCCCCCCTGGGCCTGGACGTCCCCGTGCGCGACGTCGCGATCCTCGACCCGGAGGACCCGCCGACCGCCTCCCCCGGCGAACTCGTCCTCGCCATCGGCGCCCGAGGCCGGGCTGCGCTGCCCGCCCTGCGCGCGGCGGGCCGGGCCGGTGCCGCCGCCGTCGCGGTCAAGCTGGACGCCCCCGGCCAGGCCGACGCCCTGCGCGAGGCCGCCACCGACGCGGGCGTCGCCCTGCTGTCGGTGCGCCGGGAGACCCGCTGGGAGCACCTGGACTCACTGGCCCGGGCGATCATCGCCGGCCCCGACGCCCCGGCCGCCCCCGGAGCCCCCGAACCCAACGCGGGCGACCTCTTCTCCCTCGCCCAGACCGTCGCCGTGCTCACCAACGGCATCGTCTCGATCGAGGACACCTCCAGCCGGGTCCTCGCCTACTCCCGCTCCTCCGACTCCGACGAGGTCGACGACCTGCGCCGGCTGTCGATCCTCGGCTGGCAGGGCCCGGAGCCGTACCTCTCCAAGCTCCGCGAGTGGGGCATCTTCCAGCACCTGCGCAGTTCGGACGCCCCGATCGCGGTCGAGCCGCACCCCGAGCTCGGCCTGCGCCGCCGCCTCGCGGTCGGCATCCGGGCCGGGGCGCAGCCGCTCGGCACCATCTGGGTGCAGGAGGGCGCCCAGCCGCTGGCCCCGCACGCGGAACAGGCCCTGGTCGGTGCCGCCCGGGTCGCGGCCGCCCAACTGGTGCGCCGTCGCCGGGAGTTGTCCGCCGACGTCCGGCTCACCCAGACCCTGCTGACCGGACTGCTGGAAGGCTCCACCGGCCCCCAGTCACTGGCCACCCACCTCGGCCTGGACCTGCGCCGCCCGGCCACCGTGCTGGCCTACGGCGCCCACACCACCGAGGCGCTGCACCGCTCCGACGTCACCGGCCTGATCTCGGTGCACACCGCCGCCCGGCACCGCACCGCGCTGCTCGCCCCGATCGAGTCCCGGGTCTACGTGCTGCTGCCCGAACTGCCGCCCGGCCTGCCGATGAGCACCGTGCGCGACTGGGCCGCCGAGGTGGTCACCGCGGCCCGGGAGCACCTCGGCGTCCCGCTGCGCGCCGCGATCGGCTCGACCGTCGACGGCCTGTCCCAGGTACCGGACTCGCGCGCCCAGGCCGACCGGATCCTGGACGCGATGGGCCGCGGCGGGGTGGACCTGGACGTCGCCGCGCTGATCGACGTCCAGGCCGAGGTGCTGGTCAGCGAGATGCTGGCGCTGCTCCAGGAGCGCGGCGGCCTGCGCGACCCCCGGCTCACCGCGCTCACCGCGTACGACCGCCGGCACGGCACCCGGCTCGCCGAGTCCGTGCTGGCCTGGCTGGACGCGCTGGGCGAGGTCCGGGTCGCCGCCGACGCCCTGCACATCCACCCCAACACCCTGCGCTACCGGGTGCGCCGCGCCGAGCAGTTGACCGGCATCGACCTCGCCCAGCCGCAGCAGCGGCTGCTGGCGATGCTGCAGCTGCGGCTGCCCGCGGACGAGTAGTCACCACCGGCGCAGCGTCAGGCGCCGTACCCCTGGCCGCGCTTGTGCTCGTTCAGCCGGCGCCACGGCCCGCTGATCGCCAGCTGGATGCCCGGCTCCTGGATGTTGGCGAACAGGGTCCGGCCGTCGTCCGAGAAGGTCACTCCGGTGAACTCGCTGAACTCGGGCTTCTCGGCGCTGCCGATGTTCAGCTCGTTGCGGGCGATCGGGTAGACCAGGCCCTCCTCGGTGGCGCCGAACAGGTGCGAGACGCCGTTGCCGTCCTCCGCGATCACGATCCCGCCGTACGGCGAGACGGTGATGTTGTCCGGGCCGTCGTAGTTGTCGTGGTCGCCCCAGACGTCCTCGTTGACGCCCAGCAGCACCTTCAGCGTGATGGTGCGGCGGGCCGGGTCGAAGAACCAGACCTGGCCGTCGTGCTGCAGCGGGCTCTCCGAACGGGCGTAGCTGGAGACGAAGTAGAAGCCCTTGTCACCCCACCACATGCCCTCCAGCTTGCGGGCCCGGGTGACCTCGCCCTCCTTGAACTGCTTCCGCACCGAGACGGTCCGGGCGTCCCGGTCCTGCACCTTGACCCAGTCCACGCCGTACACGGTGCCGACCTTGGTGGCCCGGGAGAGGTCGTCGACGAACTTGCCGTGCGAGTCGAAGACCTTGAAGGCCTCCAGCACCCCGGCGTCGGCGGCGAGCCCGCGCAGCCGGTACCGGCCGTGCTTGAAGCCGGCTGGCGGGGTCCAGCGGAACAGCAGGCCGTTCGGGTTGGAGGCGTCCTCGGTCAGGTAGACCTGGCCGCGCTTCGGGTCCACCACCACGGCCTCGTGGGCGTAGCGGCCGAAGGCCTTCACCGGCTGCGGGTCGCGGTTGTAGTCGTCGTCGAAGGGGTCGACCTCGAAGACGTAGCCGTGGTCCTTGGTGAAGCCGTTCTTCCCGGCCTTGTCCTCGGTCTCCTCGCCGGACAGCCAGGTGCCCCACGGGGTCACCCCGCCCGCGCAGTTGGTGGCGGTGCCGGCGATGCCGACCCACTGCTCGACCGAGCCGTCCCGCTTGGCGTGCACGATGGTGCAGCCGCCGGCCGCGCCCGGGTCGTAGACGTGCCCCTCGGTCAGCGGCACCGGGTGGGGCCAGTTGGCCCGGGCGCCGGACAGCTCGTGGTTGACCACCAGCAGGTTGCCGCCGCGCTCGTCCTCGAAGGCGGAGGTGCCGTCGTGGTTGCTCGGGGTGAACTCGCCGGTGCGCAGCCGGGTCCGGCCCGCCCGGTTGAGCACCTTGTACGAGAAGCCCTTGGGCAGCGACAGCAGCCCGGCCGGGTCCGGCACCAGCGGGCCGTAGCCGATCGCGGCGCCGCCGGCCGAGTTGGTCCCGGCGGTCCCGGCGGCGGCACCGGCGGCACCGGCGAGCGGCGCCTCCCCGCCGACCGGCGCGGCGATCGCACCGGGGGCGCTGGCCAGCGCCCCGGCGCCGCCGGCGATCAGCACGCCGGCCCCGGCGAGGGTGGAACGGTTGACGAAGTCCCGGCGGGACAGCGACATGGCAGCAACTCCTGAGGGGTGTACGGGCGTCGAGGCGGGTCGTCGACACCCGGCAGACTCCGCCGCAGGGGTGAACCCGGCATGACGCCCGCCTCACCACGAGGCGGCCATTTGCCAACCGATGACCTTCACATGACCAGTGCTTTACCGAACACCGGTCAGCCGCGCCCGGCCCGCCACTGCTCCCAGGCCGCCAGCCACAGCTGCTCCACCACCCGCCGCTCCTCCCGGCCGTCCGCCCCCGCGTCGCCCGGACGCTCCCGCCACAGCTGCTCCCAGGCCCGCTGGGCGGGCAGGCTGGCCACCTCACTGGCGAACACCGTGTAGCGGACCACCTCCTCGACCGCCGCCTCCCCGATCGGCGTGCCGACCAGCCAGTGCGACTGCTGGGCCAGCCGGTTGAGGTGGTTGACCATCGAGGTCACCGACGCCGCGGCCTCCTCCCGGCTCTCCGTGGCGAGCCGCATCTGCTGGCGCACCGCCGCCTCCCAGCGCAGCGCGCCGACGTCCCCGCGCAGCCCGCGCGGCAGCCTCGGGGTGCGCCCGACCCGCACCTGCGCCTCGATCGCGGCGGACTCGGCGATCCGCTGGGCGATCAGCTCGCGGTGCGCCTCCAGCCCGACCGCGGGCGGCAGTTCGCGCTCCTCGACCGGTACGTGGCGGGCCCGCCGGGAGGCCAGGTCGCGCAGCAGCTCGGTGCGTCCGCGCAGGTAGTCGTCGAAGTCGCCGATCCCGCCGAGCTCCACGCCGCCGGGCGGCAGCCCCCGCCCGCACACCGTGACGGCCTGCCGGCCGACCCGCAGCCGCCCGGCCCAGACCGGCCCGGCCGCACCGCCCGCGGCCGCACCCGGACCCGCACCGCCCACCACCACACCGCCCGCAGCCGTGACCGCGCCCGCCCCGACCGCGGTCACCGGCCAGTCCTCGTGCACCTCCAGCGCGCGCGGCTCACCGTCCACCGTGATCCATTCGCGCAGCGCCCGCACCCGCCCCGGACCGTCGCCCTCGTCCACGCCCAACTGCTCGTAGACCCGGTCCCGTTCGTCCTCGACCACGTCCTCCAGCTCGGGCAGCACCTCGCACTCGTCGGCCCCCGGCCGGTAGGTGCGCACCGTCACGTACGGCCCGGCCGACGTGGTCCAGTCACCGCACTGCACCTCGACCCAGCGCAGCTCGCCGCCGCAGGTCTCGAAGGCCGTCAGCGCCTCGCCCCGCCCCCGTGCCCCGGCCACACCGAACACCGGGAAGTCCACCGCGGCGAGGGTCCGGCGGGAGAACTCCTCCTGGTCGGCGAAACGATCCTGCCCGCCCGACCGCTCAGGTTCCGACCGCTCGGCGTTCCACTCCTGGGGCCTTCCGCCGCTCTCCCGCACCATCCTCTGCCGCACCCCCGAGTCCTCGCGCCCGCACCGCTGACGCCACCTTACGTGCCCGGAGCTGCCGGGTCATCAGCTCGCCTGCCGTACGGGGGCGCTGGCCGTGTCAGTCGGCCAGGTTGTCAGCCGCCCTCCCTACGCTGGCCGCATGACCGCACAGAACAGCACCGACCAGGCCGCCTTCCCCGCCCGGATCAGCATCGTCACCCTCGGCGTCACCGACCTCGACCGCAGCACCCGCTTCTACGAGGACCTCGGGTGGAAGCGCTCCTCCGCTTCCAGCCCCGAGATCGTCTGGTTCCGCACCGCCGACTCGGTGCTCGGCCTCTTCCCCACCGAGGAGCTGGCCGCCGACGCGGGCGTGCCCGCCACCGGGGAGCCCTCCTTCCGCGGCGTCACCCTCGCGGTGAACCTGGAGTCCCCCGCCCTGGTGGACGCCGCCCTGCGCACGGCCGTCGAGGCCGGCGCCGTGGTGGTCAAGCCGCCGGTCCCGACCAGCTGGGGCGGCTACTCCGGCTACTTCGAGGACCCGGACGGGCACCTGTGGGAGCTGGCCCACAACCCGTTCTTCCCGTTCACCGAGGCCGGCTCGCTGGACCTCCCGTAGCGCGGGCCCCGGATCCGCACCGGATCCAGGGCCCGCCGCCCCACCGGGCCCGCGCTCCACCGGGCCCGCGCCCCACCGGACCCGCGCCCTACCGGACCGCCCCGCGGTTCAGCCCTTGGACCGCGCCTTGAAGGCCGCCTTCCGCGCCTCCTTGGCCACCGCCCGGTCCAGGTGCAGCTCCCCGATCGCCTCCAGGACGTCCGCCGTGTACGGGTGGTCGACCCGCCACAGCTCGCCGAAGTACGACGCCGGATCGCCGATCGTCGGAAGGTCCGCGATCAGCTCGCGCAGCAGCTCGGCGTCACCGCCGTTGTCCAGCAGCTGGGCGGCGAAGGTGTCGACCACCGTCCACAGCGCCATCGCCCGGTCCGGCACCGGCACGTCCGTCCGGCCCAGCGCGGACAGCCAGGCCCGGGCCGAACCGCCCAGCTCCGGGTCGCCCAGCACCTCCCGGACGGCGGGCTCGGCGCCCTCCCCCAGCAGGTTGAGCGCCGAGACGCACAGCATCCGGCGCAGCGGCCCGTACACGTCGTCGCCGCGCGCCGCCGCCAGCAGCTCGCGCGCCGCCGGCTCCGGCTCCCGGTCGGCCACCCAGACCCGCAGCTCCTCCTCCGGCAGCACATTGGCCGACTCGCACAGCCCACGCAGCAGCTCCGCGGCGTCCCCCTGGGCCAACTCGCCGACCAGCGGCGCGTCGTAGCCGTCCTCCAGCAGCCACTGCCGGATCCCGTACTGGCCGAGCGGGGTGAGCCGGACCAGCCCGAAGCGGGCCGACTCCTCCTCGTCCAGCGGGGACTCACCGACGACGGCGGGCTCCTCACCCTCCTCCTCGTCGAACAGCTCCGGGTCGATCGGCCGGTAGTCCAGCAGGCCCAGCTCGGCGAGGTCGCCCAGCATCGGGTCCAGCGCGACCATCACATCGGTGATGTCGCCGAGCAGCTCCTCGCTCGGCTCCTCGCCCTCCGGCACCACCAGCAGCGCGGCCAGCACGCCCAGCGGCACCGTCTCGTTGCCCGGCTCGGCGAACGCGGTCGTCTCGTACAGCACCTGCAGCGCCTCGTCGAGCAGTTCGGCGGCGGCGTCCCGGGCCTCCTCGACCTCGTTCAGGCCGTCCTCGTCCTCCTCGTCGGCCCCGGTCTCCGCCTCCTCCCCCTCCTCCGGCACCGAGTCGGCCTCCACCGCCAGCTCCCGGACGATCCCGGCGGCGGTCAGCCACAGCTCCAGGACGGTCTCCGCGTCCCCCCGCTCGGCCGGCTCCAGGTCCGGCCCGGGCACCGCGACGTGCTCCCCGGCGGCGGTCGTGCCCAGCTCCACCAGGTCCAGGTCACAGGCCAGCGACCAGGCCCGCAGTGCCTCGATCTCGGCCTCCTCCGGCACCTCGCCCTCGGCCGGGGCCAGCCCGAGCAGCCGGGCGACCGGCCCCCGGTCCTCCTGGGCCAGGTCGCCGAACTCGTCCACCACCCGGTGCGGGTACGCCCAGCGGGCCAGCGCCAGCGCGTAGCCGAACATCGGCACGGCCTTCGCCTGCTCGGCCAGCTCCTGCTCCGGCGGCAGCTTCACCGGCGGCACCAGCACCGCCGCGTCGTCCAGGTCCTCGTCGTCCAGACCGTGCGCGGCGAACGCCCCGTAGAGGTCCTGGAGCTCCAGGTCCGCGGGCAGCACCGCCTCGGCCGCACCCTCTCCCGCCGAAGTCCCGGTGTTCTTCCGACGTCGTCCGGCCATCGTCGTGTGCTCTCCCTCAGCCAGCGGTCAGCTCGAACAGCTCCGCGTATCGATCTACCACCTCAGCGTATAGGCCGGGCACCCCCGATGCCCGGCCCCGAAGGGCGCACACAGGGGCGCGCGCCGGATGTGCGCGCCCACCCCTTATCCTTCGCATTGGTGCCCGCGCACACCCCGCGCGGCCCACCGGGCGACGAAGCCCGCATCCTCACGCTCACCCGCTCCACCAGGGAGCCCCGCACCGCGGCCACCACCACAGCGCCTCCGGAGGGGCGCGCCGGCACACCCCGCCGACCCCGGTGGTGCCCGGCCACAGGAGACCCCTGCCATGGCGGACCTCTCCCCCGCCGGCTCCGCGCTGCGCACCGCGCAGTTCGACGGACGCCGACTGTCGGAGGCCCTGCTCCCCCTGGAGCTCGCGCCCCGCGCCCAGCTCCAGCTCTCCGCGATCAGCCGCTGGAACGCGCTGCGCGGAGTCCGCGTCGGCCTGGTGGCCGGCGCCCTGCTGCTGATGCTGATCGGTGCCAACCTGGCGACGCCGATCTACCCGCTCCTCCAGCAGCGCCTCGGCCTCGGACCGCTCGACACCACGATCCTCTTCACGATCTACGTGTTCGCGCTGGTCCCCGTCCTGGCCGTGGTCGGCCACTGGTCCGACCACCTCGGCCGCCGCGCCCTGATCCTGCCCGCCGTCGCCCTGGCCGCCGCCGGGGACGTGGTGTTCGCCACCGCCGGCAGCTTCTGGCAGCTCGCCATCGGCCGGGCCGTCCAGGGCATAGCCGTCGGCCTGTCCACCGGAGCCGCCGGAGCCGCCCTCGGCGACCTGCTGCCCGACCACCCGGCCCTGGCCCCCAAACTCACCCTCGCCTGCTCGGCCGGCGGCGTCGCCCTCGGCCCGGTCGTCGGCGCCCTGCTGGCCGGCGGCTCCGACCCGCTGCTGACCCCCTTCCTGCTGCACGCCGTCGCCCTGCTCGCGCTGTGCGTGCCGCTGGCCCTGGTCCACCCGCGGATGCCCGGCCGCAACCGCCCGCCGGCCTCCCCGCCCCGCATCACCACCCCGGCCCACCTGCGCCCCCAGCGCCTGCGACTGCCCCGCACCGGGCGCCGCGAGTTCCTGCTCGCCGCCACCGCGGGCTTCATCTCGTACGGGGTCTTCGGCGTCTACCTGGCCCTCGCCCCGGCCTTCTCCGCCAAGCTGCTGCACACCTCCTCGCACCTGACCGGCGCGATCGTGGCCGCCCTGCTGCTCGGCTCCTCGGCCGTCGCCCAGCTGATCATCCCGCCGACCACCGACCGCACGGTGATCGCCCTCGGGATGACCGGCCTGGCCGCCGGCCTGGGCCTGGTCGTCGCCGCCGGGTACACCGGCACCCCGGCCCTGCTCTTCATCGGCAGCGTCCTCGGCGGCGTCTGCCAGGGCGTGGCCTTCCGCTCCCTGTTCACCGCCGCCGTCGCCGTCATGGACCCGGAACGCCGGGGCTCCGAACTGAGCTCCCTGTGGATCATCGTCTACCTCGGCAGCTCCGCCCCCGTCATCGCCGTCGGCGCCCTGGTCCAGAGCTACGGCCTCCTCCCCGCCGTCAGCGGCTTCGCCGCCGTCGCCGCCGTCCTCTGCGCCGGCCTCGCCCTCGCCGTCGCCCGCAAGCCCACGACGGCCTGACCCCGCACCCCACCTAACGCCGCTGCCCGGGACCCCTCACGGAGTCCCGGGCAGCGGCGTTTCACCACCGCGCCACTGTCACCGCCACGCCACTCCTCCACCCGAACGAGCGGCCAGCTCATCAAGCGTTTGACGTCCTCGCCCTACCAAGGGCGAGCTCTGTCCCCTCCCCGGCCTCGATCCCACCCGCCGGGAACTGCCACGGGATTCGGCCCCCGCCGACCCGCCGCCGCACCATCAACACGAGGCCTTCATGCACCACCATCGCGGCAGCGATCCCTGGCCGTCCGCCTACAGCCAGGAGCATCGACTACTTCCTCTCGGTCGATGAGGCCGCCACGGGACGGAGCAGGTCGAGGACGTGGGTCCAGTTGTACTCGTCGCGGCCCCCACCGGCCTTGGGCTTGTGCGGGACGTAGTCACCGATCAGGACACCCATCGACCGGAGCCGGGCCAGGCTCTCCCCGTACGCGGGGTGCGCGGCCTGGGCGGAGTTGACGTAGGGCTGGACGGCCACGGGGATGCCGAGGCCGTACGCCTCGCAGAGGATGCCGAGCGCGAGGGTGTCCGAGATGCCGGCGGCCCACTTGTTGATGGTGTTGAAGGTGGCCGGGGCGACGGCGATCGCGTCGGCCGGGGGCAGCGGCTGGGGGATGCTCGGCGTGCGCCAGGCGGAGCGAATCGGGTAGCCGGTCTGGGCTTCGACGGCTTCCTGGTCTATGAATCCGAGCCCGTTCGGGGTCGCGATCACGCCGACTCCCCAGCCCTCGGCATGGGCAGCGGTGATCAGTTCGCCCACTCCGTCGGCGATGCCCGACGCGCAGACGACGACGTAGAGGAACGGCTCGCGGTGCTCGGTCAAACCCGGACTCCCAACTCCTGGCAGAAACGGCGAAGCTCCGGGACAGCACCGCGCCGGTCGCGAGCGGCCAGGTCACCGGCCAGCTCCAGCACGCTGGGCCGTCGGCCGATGTCCTCCGAGGCACAGCTCTCCGCGATCCTGAGCGCATTGCATCCCTCGGCCAGTCTGCCCTGCTGGCTGCAGGCCCGTGCAGCCTCCACCCACTATGCCGCCCGGCGCTCAGGGACCGGGATGCGCCTGCGCATCAGGGGCTGAGCGGCCTCCAGCGCCACTTCGCTCCAGCCGCACCCGCCGCCGACTGAACACCCGCGCATCGTCCCCTTCACTGCGCATGTCCTCCACCGTTCCCCACCATCCACCCCCCACCCACCTGCCGGCGGGTGCCCGCCCCCGCCCTCGGTGCGACAGGCACCACCACGCAACTCCTTCGACCGATGGAGAGGTTCGCTCGGCAGCAGGTTGACGGCCTCTCCCCAAACAGAGCGAGCTCTGCCTGCACTGCCGTAGAGGTAGCACTCCGTGCTCCCGGTGCAGCCGGACGCCCGTACCCCCTCGCTCGCCGCCATCGGACCGCCTGAGACACACGGGCGGACCCTGTGGCGCCGGGGCCCCGACGACACCGAGTCGAACGGCGCGTCGACCTGCAACCGGTCCCGCCCGACGTCCACCGCTCGATCGACGAGGATGCGGCCCACCAGCGGAGCATGCGCGACGACGGCGCTCCGTACCTCCTCAACGTCGGCTACGGCTACGCGTTCGTCAGCCCCGACCACCGCGAGGGCTGCTTCTTCCGGAAGTGTCCGCAAGAGTCTGGCCAGTGCCGAGAATAGGTCGGCACAGGAGTTCGGCCAGTTGCTGCGGCCCGTAGGCGGCGAGCGCCGCGACCGCACTCGTTCGGGACGCGCCGGCCCACAAGCCGCCGTTCGGGACTGCGAAAGGCCGAAGCTCAACGGCGGCGCGGTCGAAAGCCGCAGGCTCGATGTAGCGCATTCCGCCCGTCCCGCAGAGATAGGTGCCGGCACCGACAGCCGAGCAGAGTTCTGCCAGGCGTTGGGAGCGGCCGGCACTCGCTTCGAGGTCGCTGCTGACCACTACCCGGCCGGTCCAGCCGACCATCGACAGGAGCAGAAGTGTGGATTCCTGCGCCACGATCCCCGTCCGGTCGGTGCGTTCGAAGACGTCGAGGAGCCGATCCAACCGTTCCTTGAACGCCGCCCAGTACGGAGCGGTCCGGTAGTGCTCGCGCAGCAGGTCCGCGGTTCGACGGCGGCTGCGCACCGGTTCGGCCATCCGGGCGTCCCGGATCAGGGTCGCTCGCCCTGCCGGAAGGCGAGTGGGGATGCTCAGCCATCGGGTCGGGCCCAGCCTTCCTACTGCCGGTGCGAGGCGGGCTCGGTGCTGGTAGTCACGGCGGGCGAACTGCACGTCGTCCAGGACGATCCACACGTCCGCGGTGAACAACTTGGCGAGCGTGGACAGGCGGGGAAACAGGTTCGGCTGATGAACGGCACACACCAGCCCGTTAGATGATTGAGGGTCAGGTGAGCAACTTGCTGTCGAATCCGTCGGCCAGAAGCCGCTGATACGCGCCACGGACTGTCTCCGGAACATCCTGGGCGACGGCGAACCCGAGCCCCGGGTACTCGATCACCCGCTGGAGGTCGCCCACGAGGCCGTCAATCACGAGAGCGTCGTCGCCGATCGTCTTCACGTAGTCGTTCAGGTTCATCGGGGTCGAGGCGCACACCGCCTCGACCTGCGGCCATACCTGGCGGCATGTGGCGTACGCTCGGCGCTCCATGTACGGCATGCTCACCAGCAGGACCGAACGCACGTCGAGACCGGCAGCCTCCAGAACCTCCCGGGAGAACTGGATGTTCTGCCCGGTGTTGCGGGCCCGCGGCTCCTGGAGGATCGCGTGACCGGGCACGCCGAGCGCGAGGGCGTGCTCGGTGAAGTGCGCGGCCTCCCCGCGGGGGAAGTGCTCCGGCCGGGAGGGGTTCGGCCCGCCGGTGAACACGATCCTGGACACCAGACCGTCCAGGTACAGCGCGGCCGTCTCGGCGGCGACCCCGAGGTCGTGGCAGCCGAGGCCGATCGCCACATCGCACGGTTGCCGCCTGTGCCCCATCTGGTGGTACTCCCAGATCAGAGTGGCGTCCGCCCACTGCCGGTCGGTGATCTCGCGGTGCCGAGTGTCCGCCACGTCGTTCTCCTGCTCACTGGAGGCACGGTGCCCGCTGGAAGCCGGCCCGAATGCCTTGGATGCTCCTCTGCTGGTGGGTCATACCGTACTTGGCCGCCAATGCCTCGGCCCGGTCCAGCAGGGCGAGCCCCTCCCCGGCCGTCGCACGGTCGCTGAGCAGGATGTGCCCGTGAGCAGTGGTCAGCCGAACGTCCTGCATCGGAACCGCAGCGGTCGCGTTCAGCCGCGCGATCTCAATCTGCCGCACCGCCTCCCCCAGGTTCCCCGTCCCCCGATGCGCAAGCGCAAGTTTCTGGTGCGCTGTCGCCCAGTCCTCCACCTCCCCGAGGTTCTCGAACGCCAGGATCGCCGACTCCGTGATGCCGACGGCCTGCTCGTGCAGCCCTTTCTTGTCCAACGCGGTGCCGACCCAAAGGGCCGCCCTGGCCCGGTCCCTCGGACTGAGACGGAAATCGCCGGCCAATTCCGAGTACCGGGACGCCGCCGCATCGAGCTTCCCCGACATTTCCGTGACCACTGCCAGCGATAAGTCCAGCTGCGCGATCCGCCTCGGAATATCGAGTTGGGTGAACAACGACCGCGCCTGGCTGTACGACGCCGAGGCCGACAACGGGCCGAGCAGCACCCCTTGGTCGCGGCGCAGGTCACCCGCGAGTGCGCTTGAACGGGCCAGCAGGTAGAGACCTCGCTCGTCGAGCTCCCGCACGGCCCAGCGCGATCGCCAACGTTCCAGCAGGCTCCCGGCGAACACGAAGTCCTGCCGCGCCGCAGCAAGGACCGCCCGCTCGATGTCCTCCGCCCACGATTCGTACTCCCACGCCCGAGGCCCTGCCTGCATGTCCGCATGCATCGGAGCAGCGGTCTGCTGTGCTACGAGAGTTTCGAAGCGTATCCGGGATCCCGGATCGCACTGCCGCAGCACGGTGTCAAAAATCGCCTGAGTGTCCGGCCGGGGCTGGGTTCCCGCCCCCAGCCTCTCCCAGTTCGTCACCGCCCGCACCGACATGCCGAGGAGTGCAGCGAAGTCCCGCACGGACTTGCGGCATGCCACCCGCAGAGCCTTCGCTTCGAGCCCGGTCCACACGATCACTGCTGCCATCGCCACCTCCTGCTCCGGAAGTCATGGAAGCACCAGAGGTGGTGACGGTGCGCCAGACCTGCCACGGAACTGCCACGGCACGCGATTCCGTGACGTCCCGGGTTTCGGGCAGCCTCGAAGCAGACACCCTCAGCGACCCGGAAGGAAGCGGATGCTGACCGAGCAACTCCCCGTCCCTCAGCCCGTGGTGGTCGGGCTCCTACGTCAAGCCGTCGCTGCGGGACTGCCTCGTCGGCGGGCGCTGGCCGGGGTCCTCGGCGACTTCTGTGAGCGGCGGGAGCTTCGTCTCGCTGAGGTGATCACGGATGACGGCACCGGGCCCGATGCCCTCCTCGCCCGCATCGAGGCGCGAGCCGACCTCTACGCCGTGGTTTTGCCCACGATCGCGCACCTGGGCAGCCACGCCGACGCCGACCGCCGGCTCAGGTGCCTGGCCGACACCGACATACGGCTCCTCGTCGCACGAGGCCCCAGGACCCTTTTCCGCCCCCGAGCGAGTGAGGCGCCCCATGGAACCACGAACCATCACGATGAGGTTTCCGGCCGACCGGGCGAGTATCGGCTCCGTCCGCCGCTGGGCCCAGCAAGTGATCGAGGAACTCGGCCTGGGCAACGATGAGTTGGGCGACTTCGCGGGTGATGTGAAGGTCGTGCTGTCCGAGCTCGCCACCAATGCGGTCGTTCACGGCTGCGGGGGCGGACGGCCGGGTCTGGCACTGAGTGCGGCACTGGGGCTCACCGAGGACGGTGCGCTGCGGGCGTGCGTCAGCGACCTCGGGCCCGGGCGGCCCGAATTGCGGGCGGCGGACGGGGAAGCCGTCAGCGGGCGTGGGCTCGCGCTCGTCCTCGCTCTGACGGACCGGTTCGGCGTCGACTCCCTTGCTGGGGGCGGGAAGTCGGTGTGGGCGGAATTCGACCTGTCCGCCCCGACCCGAGCCACGCCGTTCACTGTGGCCACTGCGGCTGCCACGCGTGCGGACCGGCGTCGGCGGGCGGTGTCGGCTCCATTGCAGGGCCCGGTGGCGCTGGAGCGAATACCGGCGGCGTAACCGCCTGACCCCAGTACCCCCGCCTCGCAGCCACCACACGCCGGCCCGAGACGAGACCGGCGGCTCCGGGTGAACCCCCGGCAACCGGAGCCGCCCACCTTCGCCGGCCTCGGCAACCCGCCAGGTCGGAAACCCGTCACGCCGAAGGGAAATTCGCCGTGCCGCAAACCGTCACTCCGATCTCGGAGGTCCCTCAGCCCCCGCCGCCCCCGCCGCCTCCGCCCCCGGCCCCGCCGACCCCGCAGCCGCCGTACCCGGGCCGGTAGCCCGATCCGGCTCTGGGCCGGGCGCCCTCTCGGCGCCCGGCCCAGAGCCGCCATCTGTCCGACAGACATTGCGCAGCCCTCGGAGGAAATCGTGTCCGTCTTCCCTGAGCACGACCTCACGCCTTCCCAGCCCGTCACGATCGCGCTCAGTGGTCCCGACAACGTCGGCAAGACCAAGCAGATCGGCATCCTGGCCCGGCGCCTCGGCCCCGCCGCCCACGCCACCGGGCCGTTGGACGACTACGACCCGCGCTGGGACGACATCAAGGCCATGGGCATGGGCACCTGGTGGTTCGAGCGCGGCCCGATCCAGGAGGTCGCCGACGTCCTCGCCAGCTCCTACCTGGAGCGCTCCCGCAGGCCGGCCTCGGCGCCCGTGCGCCTGATGGACCGGGGCATCCCGATGCTGGAGGCGTCGCTGGCCGCCACCGTCGCGGTACGCGAGCGTCTCAGCCCCGACGAGGCCGCGGACCGCGCCCGCAAACTGCTCGACGCCTACGCCGCCGACGCGCGGGCCGCCGAGGCCGCCGAGCACGGCATCGTGCTCCTCCACGACGACGACCCGGTGATCGGCACTTCCCGCAGCCTCTCCCACGAGCGGCACGTCACCCCGGCCTACGCGGACTACCAGCGGCACCTCCACCTGCAGACACACCGACTCGTCGCCGAGCGCAGGTGGGCGGAGACCATCGTGGTCGGCGAGCGCCGGGTCATGGCCGTCCAGGACGACATCCGCCAACGCCTGCACCCGGTCGCCCCGCTCGTGCCATCCCGCGCCCTGCCGGGGGTTCGGGTGGTCGCGCTCGGCGGCATGTCGGAGAGCGGCAAGAGCACGGCCGGCGAGTACCTGCGGGTCAGGCACGGATACGCCCGCCTCAAGATCGGCTACCTGATCGAGGCCGCCGCCCAGCACGCCGGCATCGCCGACCCGTACGCGATCCCGGCCGTCGTGAGGGCCGAGCTGCTGGTCGACGGCCTCGACCGCTACTGTGCGGCCCACCACTTCCTCGACCACGTCACCATCGAGTCCCTGCACGACCAGGACGCGACCGCCGAGTTGCGACGGATGCTCGGTGACCAGCTGACCGTCGTCTACGTCGACGCTACGCCGGGAATCCGTGCCGAACGCGGCACCGCCGGGCCTGAGGACGTGGTCAAGCGCGACGCCGTCAAGGCCCGCCGAGGCGCGGCAGGGATCGCCTTGCTCGCGCAGGAGGTCATCGACAACGACCACAGTCGCCTGCACCTGGAGCGCCGCCTCGACGGAATTTCCCTGGCCCGCCGCTGGCCGCTGCGTAGGCCGGCCACCACGCCGGTGAACACGCTGGGGCTGCCCGTCCACTTGGAGTCCTACCTGTCCGAGCTGCTGGACCGCACCACCGTCCAGGTGCCGCCCGTCATCGACCTCCTCGCCGTGACCGGCAGCGGCGCCCGAGGCAAGTACCAGCACGGCTGGTCCGACCTGGACGTCTTCGTCGTCGCCGAGCAGGACAGCCTCCCCAAGCTCCGCCGCGCCCTCGCCGAACTCGAAGCCGAACTCGGCGACGTCAAGCTCGGCCTGACCGTACTGACCCAGGACGAGTGCCGCACCGGGGCGGTCACCTCCCGCCTGCTCCACGTCCTCATGCTGATCGGCTCCGGCTCCCTCGCGCCGCTGTGGTGCCGCCCTGGCCTGGCCCTGCCCGCTCCGGACACGGCCGACGACGTGGCTGCCAGCGTCGAGGCCGGCGTGCAGGCCGCCATCGAGATCCGCCGCCAGCTCCTCAAGGGAGCCCCCGACCTGCGCACCCTGTTCAAGATCACCGCCCTGCTGGCCAAGGTGATGCTCCGCTTCGAGGGCACCGAACGCGCCTCCGACGACGACGCACTGAGGATCTTCCTCGGCCGTGAGCCCACCACGGACGCCGACCTTCGCAGCCAGGCCCGCGACGACCGCGGAAAGGCGGTGGACCTGGCCAACACCGTCCTCGGCCACTGGCTGGCCACCATCGCTCTGCCGACGAGCCGCGCATGAACGGCCCCGCCGCCTCGGTCCCGGCCTTCCGCAAGATCCTCGCCCCCGCCGCAGCGGAGGCCGAGGTCCGGGGCTGGCAAGCCACCGCCCGTACGCTGCCGGTGCCCCAGCTTCTGGGCCGCAGCAGGACAGCCGACAGGCACGTCGTGGCCTACGAGGACGTGTTCGCCGTCGGCCGGTGCACCATGCTGCTCGGCGACGTCATCGCCACCGCCGACCGGCACCAGAGCGCCCTGCCCCGCGTCACCGCGCTCATCGACACCGTCTGCGACAGCCTGCTCGCCGCAGTCGCCGACAGCGGTCGAACCGCACCGCTCTCGGACTGCGTGCCCGGCCTCTACTTGGACCGCATCCGCCCCGGCGGGCGGATCGACACCTGGTACCTGTCCGGCCAACTCGCCGTCCCCGCCCCACGCACCGACCAGCCGCTGCCCGTGCACGCCCTCACCGGCCACATCCTCGTCGTCAACGGCGTCCCGATGCGGCTCGACCTGCCCGCCATCATCTGGGAAGCCCGCGAAGCGCTCTGCTCCACCCGCACCTGGGTCACCGCCCTCACCCAGGGCGACCCGACCGAACCGAACATCGCCGACCCGCTGTGCTGGCTCGACTTCGAGTACGCCGGCCGCAATGCGCTCGCCGGGGAAATCGCCATCCTCCTCTGGTACTTGCTGGGCATGGGCGGCTGGCTCGTACCGACCTACCAGCCCGACGTGTACGCCCGCACCCTGCCGCTGCACCTGCCGCCGGTCACCACCCCGCACCTCGAATACGTCGGCCACGACGCGCGCCACCGCCGCCTTGAAGTCCGGTACACCTGGGCGGTCGGTGCCGGGCGCCAGGCCGCAATCGACGGCTTGCTGAAGCGAGTTCGCGCCGACCTCGCCCCCGCCGCCGGGCTGGACCCGGACCGCTTCCTCGCCCAGATCCGCCACTTCCTCACCCTGCGGATCCTCGGCGTGATCCCACCCGGCCGCCTCACCGGCCACGGCCTCCTTCTGCTCCTGGCCAAGCTCGCCGAGACCCAGCAGCCCGAGACCATCTGCGAGACCTTCACCCGCACCCAGCCCGCACCGGACACCGGCCCCGACGATCGGATGGACGATGACCACACCCACACCGCTTGACCTGCCCATCGCCGCCCTCCCGCTCCAGGGCCGGGTGGCCCTGGTCACCGGCGGGGCCACAGGGATCGGCGCCGCGATCAGCCGAGCCCTGGCTGCCGCCGGAGCCGCCGTCGCCGTCAACCACCTCGCGCAGATCCGCCAGGCACGCACCGTGCTCGCCGACGTGCGGCGCGAGGGCCTGCACGGCATCGAGGTCAGCGCCGACCTCACCGACCCGAACGCCGTCGCCGCGCTGGTCAGTCAGGTCGAGTCCGAACTCGGGCCGGTCGACGTTCTCGTCAACAACGCGGGCGCCTACCCGCGCATCCCGTGGGACGAGCTCGGCGAGGACGAGTGGGCGCGCGCCATCGAGTCCAACCTGACTATCCACTACCGAACTTGCCGGGCCATCAGCCCTGGCATGGCCGATCGCCGATGGGGCCGGATCGTCAACATCGGCAGCGTCAACGCCCGTGCCGGCCGCCCCGGACTCACCGCCTACAGCACCGCCAAGGCCGGACTCCTCGGCCTCACCAGGTCGCTGGCCAGGGAACTTGGACCGGCTGGGATCTGCGTGAACACTGTCGTACCCGGAGCCATCCAGGTCGAGGCGGAGAACGACCTGCCCACCCGCCACCGAGCCCGCCCCGAGGACCAGATCCGCCGCCAGTGCGTCCAGCGCCGAGGCCGCCCCGAGGACGTCGCCGCCGCGGTCGCCTTCCTCGCCGGCCCCAGCGCGTCCTTCATCACCGGCCAGTCGTTGCACGTCGACGGCGGTTGGCTTCTCCACTGACCCTCCCGTCCGACCGAAACAGGAAGCAGGCCACTATGCAGCACCGAGTCCGTGCCGTCCTCCTCACCCCGAACGACACCACGCTGCTGATCAAGCGCATCCGACCCGGCATCGACCCGTACTGGGTGATCGTCGGCGGCAGGATCGAACCGACTGACGTCAGCCCCGAGGATGCCCTCCTTCGCGAGGTCCGCGAGGAGATCGCGGGCGAGGCCGAGATCGTCAGCCTCCTCCACACCATCGAGACCGCCGACGAGCGCCAGGACTTCTACCTCGCCACCATCAAGAAGTGGAGCTTCGAGGACCGCACCGGCCCGGAGTTCAACCAGGAAGGCCGGGGCGAGTACCTCCTCGAAGAGATCCCCCTGACCACCGACGCCCTCGACACGGTCAACCTCCTGCCCCAGGACTTCGCGGCCGTCCTGCGCGAGGCCATCGAGCGCGGCGAACTCCTCGCCGCCCGGTAAGCCCGAAAGCAGCCGGAGGGACTCAACCGCCTGACCGCCCATTCGCAATGCCCAACTATCCGTCAGGCCGACTTTCATGAAGGCTCGGCACTGGCCGGATGGGGCCCTCTCGCTTCCGGGAGGACTTCCGCGCCTGGGACTCCCGCAGGAGTCCCAGGCAGCGGCGTTTCCGCCTAATCGTTACAGGGCTTCCAAGCATCGGTACCGATCTCGACGCCGAACGGCTCCGACAGGCGGACGGATTCCCCGAACTTCCATTCGCCCAAGGACTCGTACGTGCCCTTGGCCTTGTCGGGTGCGCCGAACAGGGTGGCTCCGGGCTGCCGTGGGTCACGGTCGACCAGGAGGTAGTACGGCACTCCTGTCCTCGCGTAGCCGCTCCACTTCGTGGGCTTGATCTGGCGGCCGAACATGGGCCGGCGGTCGTGGCGGTCGTTGGACGAGGAGGTCACCTCGACGACGAGCGCCAGATCGTGCGGGTGCAGGTGCAGGACGTCGTCTGCCCGCTTCTCCGCGTCGACGTCCTTCTGCACGACCACCAGGTCGGGGACGTAGCCGTCGCCGATCTCCAACAGGTCCAGGTTGACGGCCTGCACGGCTCGCCACTGGAAGCCCGCGTCGACGAACCACGCACGCTCGAAGCCCCGCTGGATGTCCGAGAGGATTCCTGCGTGGGCATACACCGGTGCCGGTGACACGACGATGTCCCCTCCGACCACCTCGACCCGCGTGCCGTCGTCCGGGAGCCGGAGGTACTCCTCCAGCTCTCCCCGGACCCACATGGCGTACGGCGAGTCAGGTAGGAGCAACTGCGCGAACGCAATGACCGGCATGACTTCGCTCCCTCCGAGGTCGCGGCACCAGCCTGGCCGCCCAGTCGCAGATATACCACTGCCGCACAAACGAATCGGCGCCGCGTGCCGCCCGGCCAGGCGGCACGCGGCCGCGCCCGGGGCGGGCACCCGCCGGGAGGCGGGTGGGGGGTGGATGGTGGGGAACGGCGGGGAACCTGCACAGCAAAGCAGAAGACGCGCGGGTGTAAACACCGCTGCCCGGGACTTCCGCAGAAGTCCCGGGCAGCGGCGGAAAGCACAGACAGCGATCAGACGTTGAAGCCCAGCGCCCGCAGCTGGTCGCGGCCGTCGTCGGTGATCTTGTCCGGGCCCCACGGCGGCATCCAGACCCAGTTGATCCGCAGGTCCTGGACCAGGCCGTCGGTGGCGGTCTTGGCCTGGTCCTCGATGACGTCGGTCAGCGGGCAGGCCGCCGAGGTGAGCGTCATGTCGATGGTGGCCACGTCGGACTCGTCGATGTGGATGCCGTAGATGAGGCCCAGGTTGACGACGTCGATGCCCAGTTCGGGGTCGACGACGTCCATCAGGGCCTCGGTCAGGTCCTCGACGGAGACGGTGCCGGCGGTGGTGCCGACGATGAGGCCGGTCGGCTGCTCCTCCGTCGTCGTGGCGACGGTGTCCGCGACGGCGTCCGTGACGGTGTCCGCGGCGGTGTCCGCAGCGGAGGGGGTTTCGTCAGTCATGGTCATTCCTCCTCTGCGGGATCAGTCGTTCACAACGGGGTGCTGGGCGAGCGCCTGGGCGGTGGCGTCCTTCCAGGCCATCCAGCTGAGCAGGGCGCACTTGACCCGGGCCGGGTACTTGGAGACGCCGGCGAACGCGACCGCGTCCTCCAGCACCTCCTCGTCGCCCTCGCCCTGGCCCTTGCTCTGCATCAGCTCCAGGAAGGCCTCCTGGACCGCCTGCGCCTCGCCGACGGTCTTGCCGACCACCAGGTCGTTCAGCACCGAGGCGCTGGCCTGGCTGATCGAGCAGCCCTGGGACTCGTACGAGACGTCGGTGACCGTCGCGCCGTCGAGCTTCACCCGCAGGGTGATCTCGTCGCCGCACGTCGGGTTGACGTGGTGCACCTCGGCGTCGCCGTCCCGCAGCCCCTTGCCGTGCGGGTTGCGGTAGTGGTCCAGGATGATGTCCTGGTACATCGAGTCGAGCTTCATGATCGTCCTGCCCTGTCCCGTCAGCCGAAGAAGTTCCGGACGTGGTGCAGGCCGTCGATCAGCGCGTCGACCTCGCCCGGCGTCGAGTACAGGTAGAACGACGCCCGCGTGGTCGCCGGAATTCCGTACCGCAGGCAGACCGGCCGCGCGCAGTGGTGTCCGACGCGCACGGCGATGCCCTGCTCGTCCAGCACCTGGCCCACGTCGTGCGGGTGGATGTCGCCGAGGGTGAAGGAGATCGCGGCTCCGCGGTCCACGGCCGTGCGCGGGCCGATGATCCGCAGGTCGGGGACCTCCAGCAGACGCTCCACCGCGTACTTGGTGATCGCGTGCTCGTGCGCCGCGATCTTCTCCATGCCGATCGCCGACAGGTAGTCGATGGCCGCGCCGAGCCCGACCGCCTGGGCGATCGGCGGGGTGCCGGCCTCGAACTTGTGCGGCGCCGGGGCGTAGGTGGACGAGCCCATGGTGACGGTCTCGATCATCTCGCCGCCGCCGAGGAACGGCGGGAGGTCCTCCAGCAGCTCCTGGCGGCCCCAGAGCACGCCGATGCCGGTCGGGGCCAGCATCTTGTGCCCGGTGAAGGCGACGAAGTCGGCCTCCAGTGCCTGCACGTCCAGCACCATGTGCGGGGCGGCCTGCGAGGCGTCGATGACGACCAGCGCGCCGACCGACTGGGCCTTGCGGACGATCGTCTCGACCGGGTTGACCGTGCCCAGCAGGTTGGAGACCAGGGTGAAGGAGACCACCTTGGTCTTCTCGGTGATCAGCTCGTCGATGTTCGACAGGTCGAGCCGGCCCTCGTCGGTCAGCCCGAACCACTTGAGCTTCGCACCGGTGCGCTGCGAGAGCAGCTGCCACGGGACGATGTTGGAGTGGTGCTCCATCTCCGTGATCACGATCTCGGAGTCGGCGTCCACCCGGTACGGCTCATCGGCCCAACCGAGCATGTTGGCAACGAGGTTGAGCGACTCCGAGGCGTTCTTGGTGAAGATCACCTCGTTGCGGCTCGGCGCGTTGACGAAGGCCGCGACCTTGTCCCGGGCGCCCTCGTACAGCGCCGTGGCCTCCTCGGCGAGCACGTGCACGCCGCGGTGGACGTTGGCGTTGTGCCGCTCGTAGTAGCCGGTCAGCGCTTCGAGCACCTGCCGCGGCTTCTGCGAGGTGGCCGCGTTGTCCAGGTAGACCAGCGGCTTGTCGTCGTGGAGCAGCCGCTGCAGGACCGGGAAGTCCTTGCGGATCGCGTCGGTGTCGAGCAGGCCGGCCTGGCCCGTAAACGGATGCGTCACTCGGACGCGCCCCCCTTCACATACGCCTCGTAGCCCTCGTTCTCCAGCTTGTCGGCCAGCTCGGCGCCGCCGGACTCGACGATGCGGCCGCCCGCGAAGACGTGGACGTGGTCGGGCTTGATGTACCGCAGGATGCGGGTGTAGTGGGTCACCAGCAGGGTGCCGACCTCGCCGGTGGAGCGGACCAGGTTGATGCCCTCGGAGACGATCCGCAGCGCGTCGACGTCCAGACCGGAGTCGGTCTCGTCGAGGATCGCGATCTTCGGCTTGAGCAGCTCCAGCTGGAGGATCTCGTGGCGCTTCTTCTCACCGCCGGAGAAGCCCTCGTTGACGTTGCGCTCGGCGAACGCCGGGTCCATCTGCAGGGCGGCCATCGCCTCCTTGACCTCCTTGACCCACAGCCGCAGCTTGGGGGCCTCGCCGCGGACGGCGGTGGCGGCGGTGCGCAGGAAGTTGGAGACCGAGACGCCGGGGACCTCGACCGGGTACTGCATGGCCAGGAAGACGCCCGCCTTGGCCCGCTCGTCGACGGACATCTCCAGGACGTCCTCGCCGTCCAGCAGCACGGTGCCGCCGGTGACGGTGTACTTGGGGTGGCCGGCCAGCGAGTAGGCCAGGGTGGACTTGCCGGAGCCGTTCGGACCCATGATGGCGTGGGTCTCGCCCTGCTTCACGGTCAGGTCGACGCCCTTCAGGATCTCGCGCGGGCCGTTCTCGGCCTCGACGGAGACGTGCAGGTCGCGGATTTCAAGGGTTGCCATGTGTACTCAGGACTCCTGGTTGACGGAGACGAGCACATCGTCCCCTTCGATCTTTACGGGGTAGACAGCGACCGGCTTGGTGGCGGGCAGGCCGGAGGGCTTGCCGGTGCGCAGGTCGAAGCTGGAGCCGTGCAGCCAGCACTCGATCATGCAGTCCTCGACCTCGCCCTCCGAGAGCGAGACGTTCGCGTGCGAGCAGGTGTCGTTGATCGCGAACACCCCCTCGTCGGTGCGGACGACCGAGACCGGCACGCCGTTGAGGTCCACGCGCTTGGGCACGTCCTCCTGGAGGTCGCTCAGCGCGCAGGCACGGAGGAAGCTCATCGGGATCAGACCGCCGCTTCGAGCTCGGCGTCGATCTTCTCCATGAGCTGCTCCTGGACCTCGGCCACGCCGATCTGCTGGAGCAGCTCGGCGAAGAAGCCGCGGACCACCAGGCGGCGGGCCTCGTCGGCCGGGATGCCGCGGGCCATCAGGTAGAACAGCTGCTCGTCGTCGAAGCGGCCGGTCGCCGAGGCGTGGCCGGCGCCGACGATCTCGCCGGTCTCGATCTCCAGGTTCGGGATCGAGTCGACCCGGGCGCCGTCGGTGAGCACCAGGTTCCGGTTGAGCTCGTAGGTGTCGGTGCCGACCGCGGCGGCGCGGATCAGCACGTCGCCGACCCAGACCGCGTGGGCGTCCTGGCCCTGCAGCGCGCCCTTGTACGCCACGTTCGACCGGCAGTGCGGCGTGTCGTGGTCGATGACGAGGCGGTGCTCCAGGTGCTGGCCCGCGTCGGCGAAGTACAGGCCGAACAGCTCGGCCTCGCCGCCGGGGGCGGCGTAGTTGACCCGCGGGTGCAGGCGGACCAGGTCGCCGCCGAAGGTGACGACCACGGACTTGAACGAGGCGTCCCGGCCGACCAGCGCGTTGTGCTGGGCGACGTGGACGGCGTCCCGGTCCCAGTCCTGCACGGAGACGAGGGTGAGCTTGGCGCCGTCGCCGACCAGCAGCTCGACGTTGGCGGCCCGGGTGCCGGTGCCCTCGTGGTTGAGCACCACGACGGCCTCGGCGAACGGCTTGACGTCGATCACCACGTGGGCGAAGCGGACCCCGCCCTCGGCGCGCACGTCGATCCGGACCGGCTCGGTCAGCACCGCGTCCTTGGGGACGGTGACGACCAGCGCCTGCTCGAAGGCGCTGAACGCCTGCGCGGCGACCCGGTCGACCGGCGTGCCGGCCTTGCCCAGCCGGGCGTCGTCGCGGCCGACGGTCTCGGCGGTGACGCCGTCCGGCAGCGCGAGCTCGACCTTGTCCTCGCCGCGCTCGCCCTCGACGGCGGTGCCGTCGTGCAGCCCGCCGAGGCGGTGCAGCGGGGTGAACCGCCAGTCCTCCTCGCGGCCGGTGGGCACCGGGAAGTCGTTCACGTCGAAGGACGGCTTGACCGCGACGCGCGCGTCGATCGGCTGCTGGACGGTGGCCCGGCCGGTGCCGGGCCCGGCGAGCTGCGCGCCCGCGCCCGCGGTGCCGACCTCGATCGAACCGGCGGTGGTGGAGCCGGTGGTGTTCTGAACGTCAGCCATGGCTGTTCGTAGTGCTCTCTTCCTCAGGAATTCCGGAGTTCCGGATGGCGGCGGTGGCGGCTGGTCGTCAGCCGACCGCGCCCTCCATCTGCAGCTCGATCAGCCGGTTGAGCTCCAGCGCGTACTCCATCGGCAGCTCGCGCGCGATCGGCTCGACGAAGCCGCGGACGATCATCGCCATCGCCTCGAACTCGGTCATGCCGCGGCTCATCAGGTAGAACAGCTGGTCCTCGCTGACCTTGGAGACGGTCGCCTCGTGGCCCATGGACACGTCGTCCTCGCGGACGTCCACGTACGGGTAGGTGTCCGAGCGGGAGATCGTGTCGACCAGCAGCGCGTCGCACAGCACGTTGGACTTGGCGCCCTTGGAGCCCTCGCCGATCTCGATCAGACCGCGGTAGGAGGTCCGGCCACCGCCGCGCGCCACCGACTTGGAGACGATGTTGGACGAGGTGTTCGGCGCCATGTGCACCATCTTGGCGCCGGCGTCCTGGTGCTGGCCCTCGCCCGCGAAGGCGATCGAGAGGGTCTCGCCCTTGGCGTGCTCGCCCATCAGGTAGACGGCCGGGTACTTCATGGTGACCTTGGAGCCGATGTTGCCGTCGACCCACTCCATGGTCGCGCCCTCGTACGCCACGGCGCGCTTGGTGACCAGGTTGTAGACGTTGTTCGACCAGTTCTGGATGGTCGTGTAGCGGCAGCGGCCGCCCTTCTTGACGATGATCTCGACGACCGCGGAGTGCAGCGAGTCGGAGGAGTAGATCGGCGCGGTGCAGCCCTCGACGTAGTGGACGTAGGCGTCCTCGTCGACGATGATCAGCGTCCGCTCGAACTGGCCCATGTTCTCGGTGTTGATCCGGAAGTAGGCCTGCAGCGGGATGTCGACGTGCACGCCCTTCGGCACGTAGATGAACGAGCCGCCGGACCACACCGCCGTGTTCAGCGCGGCGAACTTGTTGTCGCCGGCCGGGATGACGGTGCCGAAGTACTCCTTGAAGATCTCCGGGTGCTCGCGCAGCGCGGTGTCGGTGTCCAGGAAGATGACGCCCTGCTCCTCCAGGTCCTCGCGGATCTGGTGGTAGACGACCTCCGACTCGTACTGGGCGGCGACACCGGCGACCAGGCGCTGCTTCTCCGCCTCCGGGATGCCCAGCTTGTCGTAGGTGGCCTTGATGTCCGCGGGCAGGTCCTCCCAGGACTCGGCCTGCTTCTCGGTGGAGCGGACGAAGTACTTGATGTTGTCGAAGTCGATGCCGGTGAGGTCGGAGCCCCAGGTCGGCATGGGCTTCTTGCCGAACAGCTTCAG
Organism: Kitasatospora sp. NPDC096077; assembly: GCF_040303245.1. Classification (NCBI taxonomy): domain Bacteria; kingdom Bacillati; phylum Actinomycetota; class Actinomycetes; order Kitasatosporales; family Streptomycetaceae; genus Kitasatospora; species Kitasatospora sp. NPDC096077. The sequence goes on from NZ_JBEOSV010000004.1 coordinate 167,983, forward strand.
GCCCTTGAGCCGGAGGTTCAGCATCCACTCGGACTCGTTCTTCTTCGCGGAGATGTCGCGGACGACCTCCTCGCTGAGCCCGCGCTTGGCCGCGGCACCGGCGGTGTCCGGGTCGGCCCAGCCGTACTCGTAGGTGCCCAGGCCTTCGAGCTCCGGGTGCGAAACGGTGTCAGTCATGCGAGCTTCCTAACGCGCGGACGCTGAATCTTCGGTGGACGCGGAATTTTCATGTACTGGCAGTCGGCGCCGCATCGGAGCCGTGGCCCGCGGACCGCTGGGCGGGCGACGATGCGGCACCGGGTGCCGGCACATAGGTGGTGCAGACCCCGTCGCCGTGGGCGATGGTGGCCAGCCGTTGCACATGGGTGCCCAGGAGCTGGGAGAAGACCTCGGTCTCCGCCTCGCAGAGCTGCGGGAACTGCTCGGCGATGTGCGCGACCGGGCAGTGGTGCTGGCAGAGCTGGGCGCCCGCCGGGGCCTTGGCCACGGCCGACGGGACACGCCGCACCGTGGCAGCGTACCCGTCCGCGCTCAGCGCCTGGGCCAGGGCCTCCGGGCGCTGCTGCGCCTCGGTCTGCCGCAGGGTCTCCAGGTACTTCTCGGCCTGCTTGCCGAACCGGGCGCGGGCGAAGGCGGCGACCGCCTCCTCGCCCGCCTCGCCGCCGCCGACGGAGTCCGCGATCCAGCGCAGCGCGTCGGCGGCGAGCTGGTCGTACGCCTGGTAGAAGGCGTCCCGGCCGGCGTCGGTGAGGGCGAAGACCTTGGCGGGGCGACCGCGGCCGCGGCTGCCGTAGACCCGCTGTTCGCGGGACTCGACCAGGCCGGCGGCGGTCAGTCCGTCCAGGTGACGGCGGACGGCGGCGGCGGTGAGGCCGAGCCGGGTCGCCAGGTCTGCGGCGGAGGAGGGGCCGTGGTCCAGGATCGACCGGGCGACCCGGTCCCGGGTGGCGCGGTGGCCGTCCAGCAGCACCTCGGCCGCGGTCACGGGCACGTCGCAGCCGGGGGCCGACTCGGCCTCCTGCTGCGGGGTGTGCTCGCGCATGTTTTTCACAACACCAGTGTTGCGTAATTCCTTCCGACAGGACAAGCCGTGATCCAGGCCTCACTCGTGTCATCTGTCACGCAGGTAAGCCTTACCTGACCTGCGGAAATGATCACCAAGGCCGGTGTCGGGCCCGTCCGTTCGGCCCTCTTAGACTCGCCGGTATGCATTCCGAACCCGCGGTCCAGGTCGCCGGGCTGGTCAAGCGCTACGGCGACAAAAGCGCGGTGGACGGTCTTGACCTGACCATCACCAGCGGCGCGATCACCGCCGTCCTCGGCCCCAACGGCGCCGGCAAGACCACCACCATCGAGACCTGCGAGGGCTACCGCCGCCCCGACGCCGGCACCGTCCGCGTCCTCGGTCTCGACCCGGTCACCCAGAACGAGGCGCTGCGACCCCGGATCGGCGTGATGCTCCAGTCCGGGGGCGTGTACGCGGGCGCGCGCGCGGTCGAGATGCTGCGGCACACCGCCAAGCTGCACGCCCACCCGCTGGACGTGGACGCCCTGGTCGAACGCCTCGGCCTCGGCTCCTGCGGCCGCACCACCTACCGCCGGCTCTCCGGCGGCCAGCAGCAGCGGCTCGCCCTGGCGATGGCCGTGGTCGGCCGCCCCGAGCTGGTCTTCCTGGACGAGCCCACCGCCGGGCTCGACCCGCAGGCCCGCCGCGCCACCTGGGACCTGGTCCGCGACCTGCGCCGGGACGGCGTCACCGTGGTGGTCACCACCCACCACATGGACGAGGCCGAGCAGCTCGCCGACCACGTCGCCATCGTCGACCGCGGCAAGGTCATCGCCGGCGGCACCACCGAGGAGCTCTGCCGCGACGGCGCCGAGGACGCCCTGCGCTTCGACGGCCCGCCCGGACTCGACCTCGGCCCGCTGCTCGCCGAGCTGCCCGCGGGTGCCACCGCCGTCGAGACCGCCCCCGGCAGCTACCGGGTCGGGGCTCCGCTCGAACCGGCCCGACTGCTCGCCGCCGTCACCGCTTGGTGCGCCTCCGCCGGTGTGCTGCCCGAACGGCTGGCCGTACAGCGCCGCAGCCTCGAAGACGTCTTCCTCGACCTGACCGGACGGGAGCTCCGCTCGTGACCACCCCTACGGACGCGACCGCCACGACGGCCGTGACCGCCGCGGACTACTCCCCGAAGCCGGGCGCGGCGCCCGTCGGCCGGATGCTGCTGGCCCAGACCGCCTTCGAGACGAGGATGCTGCTGCGCAACGGTGAGCAGCTGCTGCTCACCGTGGTCATCCCCACCGTGCTGCTGGTGCTGTTCTCCGCCGTCGACGTGGTCGCCGTGGAGGGCCCCGGCAAGCGGGTCGACTTCCTGGCGCCCGGCCTGCTCGCGCTCGCCGTGATGTCCACCGCCTTCACCGGGCAGGCCATCGCCACCGGCTTCGAGCGGCGCTACGGCGTGCTCAAGCGGCTCGGCGCCAGCCCGCTGCCGCGCTGGACGCTGCTGACCGCCAAGACCGGCTGCGTCCTGGTCACCGAGGTGCTGCAGGTCGCCCTGCTGTCGGTGATCGCGCTGGCGCTCGGCTGGTCCCCGCACGGCAACCCGCTGGCCGTCGCCGCCCTGCTGGTGCTGGGCACTGCCGCCTTCTCCGGGCTCGGCCTGCTGATGGCCGGCACCCTCAAGGCCGAGGCCACCCTGGCCGCCGCCAACCTGGTGTTCATCCTGCTGCTGCTGGCCGGCGGGGTGATCGTGCCGCTGAGCAAGTTCCCGGACGCCGTGCGGTCGGTGCTGGAACTGCTGCCGATCTCGGCGCTCTCCGACGGCCTGCGCTCGGTGCTCCAGCACGGCGCCGGGGTGCCCTGGTCGGACCTCGGCGTCCTGGCCGCCTGGTCCGTGCTGGGGCTGGCCGCGGCCGCCCGGTTCTTCCGCTGGGAGTGACTCCGGTGGGAGTGACTCCGGCCCGAACGACCCGACGCCCCCGGCCCGTTGAGGCCGGGGGCGTCGCTGTTTTCGACTGACGGATCGTCAGCTCTCGCTGTTGCCACGGCGCTTGCGGGCCACCAGCACCAGCGCGCCGCCGACCAGCAGCACGCCGGCGCCGGCCGCCGCGATGATCGGGGTGGCGTCGCTGCTACCGGTCTGGGCCAGCGCCGGGGCACTGGGCGCGGGCGCCGCCGGGGCGACCGTGGTCCTGCTCGGGGTGGGCGTGGGGGTGGCCGTGGGGGTCCTGCTCGGGGTGGGCGTCGCCGACGGGGTGTCGGTCGGCGTCGGGGTGGGGGTGGGCGTCTTGGTGGGGGTCGGAGTGGGCGTCGGGGTCGGGGTGTGACACGGCGCGATGGTCTTGGTCTCGTCGATGTTCCAGCCCTTCTCGGCCGGGGTCTCGGTGGTCTTGACCACCAGGTGCGCCGTGATCGGGGCGTCGTGGTCCTTCACCGGGAAGGTGCCGTGGAACTCCGCCGGGAACTCCTTGGCGTCCAGGAGCTTGTCGTCGCCGATGGTGAGGCTGACGGTGTTCTTCACGTCAGGCTTGGGGCTGTAGTTGATCAGGTCGATCACGACCTTGTCGCAGGTCGTCGACCAGGTCGGAACGTGCGCCGAGGCGTTGGTGGCCAGCGCCAGCGGCAGGAGAATTCCGGCCGCCGCCGTACCGGCGAGTGCCGCCGCGCCCATCCGAGTGTGCCGCTGCTGTCGCGCCATTACCCTGTTCCCCTCCGAACGGTCTTGCGCAGCAGGCGTGTTGTGGGTGGTTCGCGGGGCCCGCCACGTCGTGTCCGGGGACTCTACCGGCACTCCCGCACCTCACCACACCCCGCCGTCCGACCGGATTTCGTCTGTCCGTCCGTCCCCGGATGTGCATGACCAGCCCATCACGGCTGCCACCTCGCAGAACGCGGAATCGGCAAAATTGAATGAACTTCGTCACCTTGGCCATAGAAGAGCGCCCCCGGCGATCAGGCTCGATCACCGAGGGCGCCATTGTCGATCAGTCGACGGACCCGCGAAGCGTTCCGACGCGTCAGGCCTTCTTGGCCGCCCTGCGCCGGGCCGCCACCACGATCCCGCCACCGGCCGCCAGCGCCACCGCACCGGCGATCGCCAGCGGCAGCACCGGGCCGGAGCCGGTGTGCGCCAGGTTGCCGCCCTCGTTCGCCTGGGCGGACGGGCCGGCGGAGGACGAGGCACCCGGCACGGCCGCCGAGGAGGAGGCGGACGGGCTCGACGAGCCGCCCGGGCTCGGCTTCCCGGACGCCGGGACGCTCGGGGAACCGGACGGGCTCGCCGAGTGGCCCGGCGTGGCCGGGCCGGTCGGGGTACCGCTCGGCGTGGCCGGCGGCGTCACCGGCGGGGTGACCGGCGGCGTGGCCGGGGTGGTCGGCACCACGGTGCCGGGCAGGCAGCCGGTGAACGGGTAGTGGTGGGTCTCCGCGCCGCCCTTGCCGGTCAGCGAGGCCGCGATCACCGAACCGTTGACCGGACCGCCGCTGCCGAGGTCGAAGGCGGCGTTCGGCGCGAGCACCGTGCCCGCCCAGGCGGCCTTGCTGTTCTTGACCACCTTGGTCGCGGTCGGGAAGTTCCAGAGCAGCTTGGCCCGGATCGCGCCGCCCGCGGCGCTCTGCAGCTTGTCGTCCAGCACGAAGGCCGACGTGCCCGCGTCCCACAGGTGGAAGCCGGTGGTGCCGGCCGCCGCCATGTCGTACGAGCCACCGGTCACGTTGATGACGGTGACCGCGCCGGCCGGCACCTTGACGAAGACGTCCTTGGCGCCCTGGAGCTTCGCGGCGTCCACGGTGAAGCTGTTGTACTTGGCGTCGCCACCGGTGAAGGTGAGTTCGGCGCCCTTGGCCTCGACGGTGGCCCCGGCGGTCTGCGGCACGGCGGCCAGCGAGCCGGCGGCGGAGCGCAGCTTGGCGAACTCGGCCTTGAAGTCGATCGGCGAGGCGCCCTGGGCGATCGAGCCGGCGTGGGCCTGGACGACGGCGCCGTCGGCCTTCGAGCCGTAGACGCCGTTGCCCTTCATCACCTGGGTGTTGCTGCCGGTGATCTTGCCGGCCACCACGAGGGCGTTCTTGCCGGGCAGGGCGTCGACCTCGGCGGCGGTCAGCTCCTGGCCGACCGAGAAGCCCCCGGTGAAGTTCGCGTTGCCGCCGACGGCGACGGCACCCTCGGCGTCGGGGGTGTGGGTGTCGTCGCCCTCGATGAACTCTCCGTAGAGATTGGCGACCCCGAGGCTGCGGCACTCCTGGTCGGCGGCGACGGCGTGTGCGGCCGGAGCGATCAGCCCGGCCAAAGCGAGCGAGCCGCCGACCGCGAGCGCGGCGGCGGATGTGGGTATGCGCATGTGCAGGATCTCCGCTTACGTGCGGGAAGTGGGAGTGGCCCGAAAATAGGTATGGACCATTCGGCACTCTTTCGGCCAAACGGGTGAATGGTCAAGACCAATGACCGCCTTGCCCGAACAGTCCCGTTTGCCCCTCGACTGCCGCACGCCGTGCCCCGCCCCAAGATCGCCCGTAAGGCCACCTACGATTGACCCGTGCGTACCCCCTTCTCCCTGCTCGCCGAGCGCTGGCAGCCCACCGCCGCAATGGTCCGGCGCGCCACGTTCGCCGCGCTGGTGATGAGCGTGGTGATCGTCGTCACCGGCGGCGCCGTCCGGCTCACCGCCTCCGGCCTCGGCTGTACGACCTGGCCCCGCTGCACCGCCGACAGCCTCACGCCCACCCCCGAGATGGGCTTCCACGGCATCGTCGAGTTCACCAACCGCATGCTCACCTACGTGCTGAGCGCCGCGGTCGGCTGGGCCATCCTGGCGGCGCGGTGCCACCGCCCCTGGCGGCACGGCATGACCAAGCTCGGCTGGGCCCAGTTCTGGCTGGTGATGAGCAACGCCGTCCTCGGCGGCATCACCGTGCTGACCGGACTGAACCCGTACACCGTCGCGCTGCACATGATCGCCGCGATGGCGCTGGTCTGGGTCGCCCTGCTGATGTGGGAGCGCTCGAAGGAAGGCGACGGCGCCCCGAAGCTCTCGGTGGCCCGCCCGATCCACCAACTCTCCTACGTCCTGGTGACGGTCGTCGGCCTGCTCGTGGCAGCGGGCACCCTGGTCACCGGCGCCGGCCACCACCCGGGTACGCCCCAGGACAACAAGATCGTCCCGCGCATCCCGATCGACTACGACAGGTTGGCCCAGTTCCACGCCGACTTCGCCTTCATCTCGGTCGGCCTCACCATCGCGATGATCTTCGTCTTCGCCGCGATCAAGGCCCCGCAGGCCGCGAAGTCCCGCACCAAGGAACTCCTGATCGTCCTCCTCCTCCAGGGCGTCCTCGGCTTCATCCAGTACTTCACCGACGCCCCCGAGCTGATGGTCGTCCTCCACATGCTGGGCGCCACCCTCACCTGGATCGCCGCCCTCCGCATCCCCCTCGCCCTCCGCACCCGCGCGGCGGAGGACACCCCGGAGCAACTCCCCACCCAGACCCCGCAACCCGCCGCAGTCTGAGCATCACCGAAGGCCCCCATCCCAAAGGATGGGGGCCTTCGCCATATCCCGGTGCCTATGGCACGACACGCTCACGTATCGATCAGGCAGATCAGCCCTGGCCGAGGTCCCTGGACAGCGTTTCGTGCGGCCAATGCGGCTTCGGCAGCCCCAGTTCCTGCAAGTACCCGATCCGCGCGTTTATGGCAGCGGAGAAGTGCCTCCAGTCCAGGCTGGCTACGGGCTCGCTCGGCTTCGGGTCGGTCGCGGACGACGTGACGTAGCAAACGGAGTCGTAGAGCTGCTCGGCCATCAACCGCTGGCAGAAGATTCCGAACCGCTCCTGATAGGACTTGCCGCGCCAAATATCCTCTACGGGGAAGGCCCCCGCAGCCGGCTTCACGGGCCGCCTCGATCCTTCCTCGTCCTGCATGATGAAGAAGTAACCGAGCCAGGGCTTCTCGCCGGGATAGAGGTCGGCCAATGCGGCCCTTCGAAGGTCGACAGCGCTGCCGAGGGCCTCTTCGACCCGATTGTTGTAGTTGTTGCCGAAGGACGGCCCGCCCAGGGCCTTCAGCTCGAAAGCGGCCACCAGTGTGTTCTCGTAAGCGACGACGACGTCCCACTGCTTCTGGGCCCTGTAGTAGCCAGGGAGCTCCAGACGCTGGGATTTGGCGATCCGGATGCTCTCACGTGGATAGCCCGCTTCGAGGAAGAACTTCGCCAAGAGGGCCGCGATGGAATCGAAGTGCTTGCCACCCCTGACGGAACCCGCAGTGCCGGCGCCGACTGCGGCCTTGATCGCCGACTGATCCTTCTGGGCCTGCTTGACACCCCAGTACGCCGCAACGGCGTCCTCGAAGTCCTGGCGGCTGACCGTCAAGGTCGGTTCCTCCTAATCGGGCAGCTCGGTAAGCCCGTAGACACGCAGTGCTGCATCGGTGGCCGCCTTCACGTCCCGCCTGTCGAAGGCGTCGGCCAGGGCAACACGGTCCTCCGCGGCGATGGCCGCCGGGTCCGGAACACGGATCTTGCGGAGGTACTGCGCCTGGAAGCGGAGAGTTCCCCCACGCATCTTGACCGCGTACGCCTCCACGAACGCCTCGGCCACCTTGGAGAGGAGCAGGCCACCGAGCACCCGCATGTCCCAGACGTCCGAGACGATGAAGTACAGGTTGTGGTGAGGGTACAGCGTCCCTTCGTCGAGCACCGGATGGATCGTCAGCTTCATGTCCGGGAAGAGAAGCTTGGGCCGGCTCGTCAGTCTGTGGTCGACCTTGTCGATCGTCTTGTACCAACGGTCGGGCTGCTTGACCGCGACGTACCTCTTACGCAGGACCCCGCTGTGTCGGCGGAAGTAGGCGGCGAGCTTCGGATAGCCGGCAAGGTCCACCAGGTCGCCCTGGGAGTTCCACGGATTGACCAGGCAGGACCCGCTCCAGTCGATGGAGCCGCTGGTGGTGTCCCGGACCATGGCCAGGGGCAGAAGCCGGTCCGGCTCGACCAGTTCACGATCATCGGTGATGAAGACCTTGTCCGCACCGGTCGCGATACCGATGCCGACGCGCGTCCCCGTGGTCTCGTCCTCCAGTAGCCGGAACCGGTCGCCAAGGTCTTCGAGAAGGGCGAGCCTGGCAGGTGAGGCCGCCGGCCAGGAGTCCTCACCGGGAAACCAGTGCGGCAGAGGAGCCGCCTGGAACGAGGCTGTGGCGATCGGCTGCCGATCCTCGGCCTCGTACCAGGCAAGGAAGTCGCGGGCCTCCGACTCCCCGAACGCGCGGGTCGCGTCGGCGGCAACCGCGCCACCCTGCGCCTGACGGGAAATGATCGTGACAGCCGGGTACGCCGAGACCTGCTCCTGGAAGGCGTCCACGTCGTGCATCACCAGCGCCAGGTCCATGCTGAACTGCCTCGTCACCAGCTGACGGAGCTTACGGCCGTACTGGTTCCTCATCCAACGGTCCGCGCAGATGAAACCGAGCCGACCCCCCGGCCGCAGGCTCCGGAGCGCCACCTCGTAGAAGCCGATGTAGATGTCGGCGCGGCCTCCCATCGCTGAACAGGCGCTGCGATAGGCGTCCATCCGGTCGTCGGGTACATCCTCCAGCCTGATGTAGGGGGGGTTGCCGACGACGAAATCCGCACGGTGCTCGGCGTCGGCCTGGAGAAGGTAATCGCCCTGGTTCACCCAGTGCGAGGCAACCTTCCGCGCCGCGCTTCGCCCCCAACCGTCATCGTGGAGGCGCTGCTCGACGACTCCCCGGCTCTCGGCCACGTTGCGCCCGAGCAGGTCGAACGCCTGGACGGCGTTCACCGCGTCGGTGATCGGACGACCGTGGGCTCGACATGAAGCACTGATCCGTGAAGCGATCACGCCGAGGAACGCCCCTGCACCACAAGCAGGCTCGACGACCTTCAGCTCCGCGAGGTCCATGTCCGGCGTGTAGCCGAGCAGATCGAGGATGAGCTCGACAACCCAACCGCGGGTGAAGACCTCGCCGTGCTCCACTGCTTCTGCGGGGACCTCAGGCAGCGCCTGCTTGTCGATGTCGAAGAGCGCCAGAGTTGCCACGACTCGACCCTACAGCGGACACCTCGGCGACCTCCCCAAGCCTGACCACGATCAATTGACATTCGGCATCCGGCCAGTCACTCCGTGCATCCGCCCATTCCACCCCAGGGCCAGCCGCCGCGCGCCGTAGGTGCAGGTGTCGATCAGCCAGCAGGCGAATCAACGTTTTCACAGCAAGTGACGACCATCATGGGTCCGGATGCTTGGTACCGCTTCGCCCCGAAGCGCGTCCAGGACACGGACGGCGTAGACCTCGGCCATCGGCCCGGAGACCTCAACCGGCGTGAGCCAGGCGACATCGACCGACTCGTCCGAGAGCCGCTCTCCGCCGCCCTCCGGCCGACGGCGGAAGACGAGGGCGACGATTCCTCGGCTCACATTCTTGTGGACACCGGTCAGCCGTTCCACGCCGACCTTGATCCCGGTTTCCACCCGACCGTCCTCGCGTACTACCACCCCCGCGACGGACACCAAGCTCCTACTTGCGGCGTCACCATGCCTCCACCCCGTCACGCAGATACCGAGTACGCCCGTCCGAGATAGCCCTGACAGCGGCATTCAACCGATTTCGCTGGCGGATCCGGAGCCGGTCAGCTGCCTCCTGCGCAGGCAGAAACGCGGCGTCGGACAGTTCATCGTCGTGCGGGCGGACCTTCACAACCAGGTCGGTTGGGAGGATTCCCGCATCGAAGATGAACGCGATCTGGTCGTCCCACGGGCCGTGCGGCGCAACCCAGTCCACCACCAACAGGCGATGGATGGTGATCTCCAGGCCCAGTTCCTCCCGCAGCTCCCGCACAGCAGCCATGTCCGGCGGCTCATTCGCCTCCGCCATCCCACCGGGAAGGTCCCATCCCTCCTTGTAGGTCGGGTTGACGGTCAGGACGCGACCGGCCGGGTCGCGCAGAATCACGTCCGCCGAGACCCGCTTGCGGGCTTGTCTCGCGTTCCCCTCGGCGAGGTACGCGTTCCACGCTTCGGTATCGGTAGGTGCAGGCCTCACGTTGAACCTCCCCGAGGCAACGGGATGATGTCAGCGAGCAAGAGCTGCCGCGCTCTGCGCGCCTCATCGAATCGTGCCAGGTACTCACGGACCGGGCCGTAGTCGCGGTGCCTTGCAAGGAGTTCGCGAAGGTCATCCATCTGATGAACGACCCGGACGGACCCGAGCGTCGGGCTGGTGTCGACGCCAGGACCGGATGACGTGCACACGGATCGGCGTCCCCGAACCGGTTACCCGTTCGATCCTCGCCTTCCTCCACCAACTCCGTTTGGTGTACGGCGCGTTCGACTTCGCCGTGACCCCCTCCGGGGACTGGTACTTCCTTGAGTGCAACTCGAACGGCCAGTGGGCCTGGCAACCGGACGAGACCACCAGGGCGATCGCCCGCGCCATCGCCGACCAGCTAGCGAAAGGCACCGCCTCATGAGCACACCGGAACAGCTCCGCGCCGCCATGGTGGACGCGTTCACCGGAGAGGACGCGATCACCGATCCGGCATGGGACAGCGCCGCCCGGTCGGTCCCCCGAGAACTGTTCACGGGATCGTTCTTCCTTCCGGTCTCGGGAGGCGCTGCCTACCGGCCCGTGTTCAAGGGCGACCCCGGCTGGCTGGAGCACGTCTACTCGAACGAAACCCTCGTCACCCAACTCGACGGCCGGACACGCCCCGAGGACGTGACCGACGGCACCGCGACCGGAGCCCCGACCTCGTCGTCCACCCTGCCGTCCCTGGTCCTGCGCATGTGGCACCAACTCGACACCGAGACCGGGCACCGGGTCCTGGAGATCGGCACCGGAACCGGCTACTCGACCGCCCTCGGCGCCCACCGGCTCGGCGACGGCAACCTCACCAGCATCGAGTACGACCCCCGGGTCGGCGAGGCCGCCGCCATCGCCATCAAGGCAGCCGGCCACTCGCCGCGCCTGATCATCGGCGACGGGCTGCTCGGTGACCCGGACAGAGAACCGTACGACCGCCTCATCGCCACCTGCGCGGTCCGCTACGTCCCGCCCCCGTGGCTGCACCAGGTGAAGCCCGGCGGCCGGATCCTGGTCACCCTGTCCGGCTGGTCCTTCGGCTTCGGTCTCGCCCTCCTCGGCGTGACCGGCCCCGGAGAAGCCACCGGCCGCTTCCTGCCCGGCTACACCAGCTTCATGATCGCCCGCCCCCACGACCGCCCGCCCCGCCAGAGCCTGTCGCTGCTCCCCGGCGACGAGCGCCCGACCCGGATCGACCCCGAGACCATCAGCACCTGGACCGGCAGCTGGGTCGCGCAGCTCGCGGCTCCCTCCGCCGAGCGGATGGGAGCCGGCGCGCACCAGATCCTCTCCGACGTGGCCACCGGCTCCCAGGCCCGGACCGCCCCCCACCCCCGACGGCGGCTGGACCGTCGTCCAGCGCGGCCCACTCCGCCTCTGGGACCAGGTGGAAACCGCCGTCGAGACCTGGCAGGACGCGGGCGAGCCGCACCAGGAGGGCTTCGGCATCACCATTTCGCCGTCGGGTCAGCGCATCTGGATCGGCCACGCGAACGGCCCGGGCTGGAACCTGCCCATTTGAACACCGGGACGAGCGCAGGGTCGTGGCGACAACCGATACGGTGGTGTCGAGCAGCAGGAGGATCGGATGAGCGTCCAACCCGCACACCACCCGGATCAGCAGCCGCGCGTGCCACGCACCCCGGACGGCATCGCCGAAGCTCTCACCGGCGCCCGCCGGATGGCCTTCTACCGCGAGCTCGGCCAAGCCCCGATCGATCGGGTCGAGCAGGTCCTGAACCGCTGGTGGTGCGAGGCGGAGATGGATGCCGACCCCGAGCAGGGCCGCATCATCGCCGCCGCCCGCGCCGGCACCCTGCCCACCGTAACCATGGCCGACGTCCTCCGGTTGCGCCGGGAGCGGGGCGGAGAGCTGCCGGGTGAGTGACGTCGATCCGGAAGACCTGTGGCCGGTCGAACCGTCCGAGGCCGTGCAGGACGCCCTGGCCGACCCGAAGCTCTCCGCCGAGCTGTTCTCCGCGATCGTCGCGCTCACCGTCGCGATCGCCGAGAACCCGTGGCTCCCGGCCAGCACCGCGCGCGACTCCGCCGGTGACTGGCGCCGGCTCCCGATCCCGCACGGGCGCGGCCTGGTCGAGTACGTCATCGACGCCGACAACCACGCCGTACGCCTGACCCGGATCATCGTGCTCTGATCCGCAGCCTCCGAGCGACGGCGAACGGCCCGGCTCCCCCGTCTGGGGGTGCCGGGCCGTTCGCCGTACCAAGCCGTACCAGCAGGCCTCAGCCGCCGAGCTGGATGCCCGCCATGCGCTTCCACTCGTACGTGCTGGTCTTGACCCTGAGCCCCAGCTCGCCCTCGAAGTTCTCGTGCAGGGTCAGCCCCGCCAGCTCCGCCGCCCGGCGGCCGACGGCGTAGGTCGGGGCGACCTGGTCGCCCCAGGCGCCGTCCGCGCCGACCACGACGATGCGGGTGGCCACGGCGCCGACGTACTCGACGACCGCGTCGGCGCTGCCGCCGTGCTGCTGGGCGAAGGTGGTCAGGTGCTTGGCGATGCGCTTGGCGCGGCGCTCGGTGCGGGCGTCCGGCGCGGCGGCGGTGGCGGTCTCTGCGCTGCTCATGCCCGCATGCTACCCACCGGTAGAGAAGCTGGCGACGGGAGCGCCCTGTGCACCGGGACACATACTCGGAGCATGACGTTCACAGGCTGGCCGGCCGAGGCCCTCGACTTCTACGAGCACCTCGAAGCCGACAACTCCAAGACCTTCTGGCAGGCCCACAAGGAGCAGTACGACGACGCCGTACGCGCCCCGATGGAGCTGCTGCTCGCCGAGCTGGAGCCGGAGTTCGGGCCGGGGAAGATCTTCCGCCCCAACCGGGACGTCCGGTTCAGCGCCGACAAGTCCCCGTACAAGACGCACATCGGCGCCCACCTGGAGACCGGCGGCTACATCCAGCTCTCCGCCGACGGCCTGGCCTGCGGCAACGGGATGTACCAGCTCGCCCCGGACCAGTTGGACCGCTACCGTGCCGCCGTCGCCGAGGACGTCGGCGGCGCCGAGCTGCTGCGGGTGATCGCCGCCGTCGAGAAGGCCGGCCCGCAGGTCCACGGCCGCGACAGCCTCAAGTCGGCCCCGCGCGGCTACCCCAAGGACCACCCGCGGATCGAGCTGCTGCGCCACAAGGGCCTGGTGGCCTGGCAGGAGTGGGAGCCCGCGACGTGGCTGGGCACGAAGGCCGCCGGCACCCGGATCGCCGCCTTCCTGCGCGCCTCCCAGCCGCTCCGCGACTGGCTGGACGGCCACGTCGGCCCGTCCGAGCTGCCCCCACGGTGAATCGCACGGTGAATCCCACGGTGAACGAAAACGAAGAGGAGCCCCGGTCCACCAGGACCGGGGCTCCTCTCGGCAACAGCCGAGCCCTACTTCACGAACGGGTCGATCGCGCACACCACGAACAGCAGCGACAGGTAGGTGATCGACCAGTGGAACAGCCGCATCTCCTTCAGCTTGGCGCCCACGATCCCGGCCTTCGCCCGCCCGTACAGCGCGTGCGCCTCGCGCAGCCAGAACCCACCGAGCAGCACCGCGGAGACCGGGTACAGCCAGCTCATGTGCCCGAGCGGCCAGACCGCCAGCGAGACCGCGACCATCACCCAGGAGTAGGCGACGACCTGCTTGCCGACCGCCACGTTGCCCTTGACGACCGGCAGCATCGGCACGCCGGCCCGCTCGTAGTCGTCGCGCACCTTCATCGACAGCACCCAGGTGTGCGGCGGGGTCCAGAAGAAGACCACCAGGAACAGCGCGATCGCCGCCCAGGAGACCGAGTCGGTCACCGAGGACCAGCCGATCAGCACCGGCATGCAGCCGGCGATGCCGCCCCAGACGATGTTCTGCGAGGTGCGCCGCTTGAGCCCCAGCGTGTAGACGAACACGTAGAACAGCAGCGCGCCGAGCGCCAGTGCGGCGGAGAGCCAGTTGACGCCGAAGCCGAGCAGCAGGGTGGAGACGACACCGAGCGTGATGCCGAAGACCAGCGCCTCGCGCGGGGAGACCATCCCGGTGACGATCGGTCGCCGCTCGGTACGCGTCATCAGCGCGTCGATGTCGCGGTCGATGTACATGTTGAGGGCGTTGGCGCCGCCCGCCGACAGGTAGCCGCCGACCACGACCTTCAGCACCAACAGCATGTTCGGCACGCCCTGTTGGGCCAGGAACATCACCGGCACCGTGCTCATCAGCAGCAGCTCGATGATCCGCGGCTTGGTCAGTGCGACGAACGCGCCGACACGGGCCCCGAGCGGCCGGTGCGCAGGAGTCGCCCCGGTGACCCCGGCGGGACGGGTTTCGACGGCGGTCACTAACACCCCAACTGAAGATGAATCCTCGCAGGCGTCCACAGGAACGAAGGGTCCCGAATCGTCCGCTCTGCGCGTACCACGCCACCTTAGACGCTCCATATATCCCTTCCGGCTCCGGGGTCCCCCGGCGAGGCGGATGCCGCGGGGCCGGCTGGGCCGACTGGGTGAAGGCACGAAACGGCCCCGGCGGGCCCCGCGCAACCCGTCCCGACCACCCGGGCGGCGCGTGCCGCCGAACCGGGAGAGGCTGGGACAAAACACGCCAGAACGCCCTAGTGGGAATCACCATGCGGAAATCCCGGTTGTCCCGGCACGGAGGGTGAGCCCCGGCCCGGACGGTAGGCTCGCACGGAGAAGCGGGATCTACCCTCCGTGACCGGCACCATCCACAGTCGGGCCCACAGCGCCGTGGCCGACCCGGTCCCCATTCACGGGGTCACTCTTCACCATGGAAGGAGCCCTGAGACAGGGTGAGCACTGCGCCGAAGAACGCATTCGAGTGGAGCGACCTGGACGAGCGCACGGTTGACACGGCGCGGGTCCTGGCGATGGACGCTGTCCAGAAGGTCGGTAACGGGCACCCCGGGACGGCCATGTCGCTGGCCCCCGCGGCCTACCTGATCTTCCAGCGCTTCCTGCGCCACGACCCGACCGACCCGGCCTGGGTCGGCCGCGACCGCTTCGTCCTCTCCCCCGGGCACACCAGCCTGACCCTCTACACCCAGCTGTACTTCTCGGGCTACGGCCTGGAGCTGGACGACCTCAAGGCCTTCCGGGTCGCGGGCAGCCGCACCCCGGGCCACCCCGAGCACGGCCACACCGCCGGCGTCGAGACCACCACCGGACCGCTCGGCCAGGGCATCGCCAACGCGGTCGGCATGGCGATGGCCGCCCGCTACGAGCGCGGCCTGTTCGACCCGGAGGCGGCCGCCGGGGAGTCCCCCTTCGACCACACCGTCTGGGCGATCGTCTCCGACGGCGACCTGGAGGAGGGCATCTCCGCCGAGGCCTCCTCGCTGGCCGGCCACCAGAAGCTGGGCAACCTGGTCGCCCTGTACGACGACAACCACATCTCGATCGAGGGCGACACCGAGACCGCCTTCTCCGAGGACGTGCTCAAGCGCTACGAGGCCTACGGCTGGCACGTGCAGCGCGTCACCCCGAAGGCCAGCGGCGACATCGACGTCGAGGCCCTCGCCGGTGCGCTGGAGGCGGCCAAGGCCGAGACCTCCCGGCCGTCGCTGATCGCGATGCGGACGATCATCGCCTGGCCCGCCCCGGACGCCCAGAACACCGCCAAGGCGCACGGCTCCGCGCTCGGCGCCGCCGAGATCGCCGCCACCAAGAAGGTCCTGGGCTTCGACCCGGAGAAGACCTTCGAGGTCAGCGACCAGGTCATCGGGCACGCCCGCCAGGTCATCAAGCGCGGCAAGGCCGCCCGTGACCAGTGGCAGCTGGGCTTCGACGCCTGGCGCGCCGCCAACGCCCACCGGGCCGCGGAGTTCGACCGCATCCAGGCGGGCGAGCTGCCCGAGGGCTGGAAGAAGGCCGTCCCCTCCTTCCCGGCCGGCAAGGACGTCGCCACCCGCAAGGCCTCCGGCGAGACCCTCAAGGCGCTCGGCGCGGTGATCCCGGAGCTGTGGGGCGGCTCGGCCGACCTCGCGGAGTCCAACCTCACCACCATCGACGAGGACAGCTCCTTCCTCCCCGAGGGCAACCCGCTGAAGTCCGCCAGCCCGTACGGCCGGACGATCCACTTCGGCATCCGCGAGCACGCCATGGGCTCGACCATGAACGGCATCGCGCTGCACGGGAAGACCCGCGTGTACGGCGGCACCTTCCTGGTCTTCGCGGACTATATGCGCCCGGCCGTCCGCCTGGCCGCGCTGATGAAGCTGCCGGTCACCTACGTCTGGACGCACGACTCGATCGGCCTCGGCGAGGACGGCCCGACCCACCAGCCGGTCGAGCACATGGCCTCGCTGCGCGCCATCCCGGGCCTGTCCATGGTCCGTCCGGCCGACGCCAACGAGACGGCCGTCGCCTGGCGCACCGTGATCGAGCGCCAGACCAGCCACCCCGGCCCGGTCGGCCTGGCCCTCACCCGCCAGAACGTCCCGACCTTCGACCGCGAGGTCTTCGCCTCCGCCGAGGGCACCGCCAAGGGCGCCTACGTGCTGGCCGAGGCCGGCAACGGCGACCCGCAGGTGATCCTGCTGGGCACCGGCTCCGAGGTCCAGCTGGCCGTCCAGGCCCGCGAGGTGCTGGAGGCCGAGGGCATCGCGACCCGGGTCGTCTCCGTCCCGTCCTTCGAGTGGTTCCAGGAGCAGGACCAGGCCTACCGCGACAGCGTGCTGCCGCCGTCGGTCAAGGCCCGCGTCTCGGTCGAGGCCGGCATCGCCCAGGGCTGGCGCGAGCTGGTCGGCGACCACGGCCGGATCGTCTCCCTGGAGCACTTCGGCGCCTCCGCCGACTACAAGGTCCTGTTCGAGGAGTTCGGCCTGACCGCCGAGCGCGTGGTGGCCGAGGCGCACAACGCCCTGCGCTCCCTCGAAGCCGTCAACCGCTAACCGCTTCGGGCCGCGTGCCCGCCCGCACGCGGGCACGCGGCTCCCTCTGACTACCCCACGCAGAAGAAGACGAAGGACTGAAGCACCATGACTGACGCACTGAAGCGCCTCAGCGACGAAGGCGTTGCGATCTGGCTGGACGACCTCAGCCGCAAGCGGCTGAACTCCGGCAACCTGGCCGAGCTGGTGCAGAACAAGCACGTGGTGGGCGTCACCACCAACCCGACCATCTTCCAGAAGGCCATCGCCGGCAGCGGCGACACCTCCTACGACAGCCAGCTGCGCGACCTGGCCGTCCGCAAGGTCACCACCGACGAGGCGATCCGCATGATCACCACCTCGGACGTGCGCGACGCGGCCGACGTGCTGCGCCCGGTCTACGACGCCTCCAACGGCCGCGACGGCCGGGTCTCCATCGAGGTCGACCCGCGCCTGGCGCACGAGACCGCCCCGACCGTGGCCGAGGCCAAGCAGCTGTGGTGGCTGGTCGACCGCCCGAACGTGCTGATCAAGATCCCCGCCACCAAGGCCGGCCTGCCCGCCATCGCCGAGGTCATCGGCCTGGGCATCAGCGTCAACGTCACGCTGATCTTCTCCCTGGACCGCTACAAGGCCGTCATCGACGCCTACCTGACCGGTCTGGAGACCGCCAAGGCCAAGGGTCTGGACCTCTCCCAGATCGAGTCGGTCGCCTCCTTCTTCGTGTCCCGCGTGGACACCGAGATCGACAAGCGCCTGGACAAGATCGGCGGCGACGCCAGGAACCTGCGCTCCAAGGCCGCGCTGGCCAACGCCCGCCTCGCCTACCAGGCGTACGAGGAGGTCTTCGGCTCGGTCGACGGCAAGACCGCCGGCAGCGCCCGCTGGCGCTCGCTGGAGGCCGCCGGCGCCAAGCCGCAGCGTCCGCTGTGGGCCTCCACCGGCGTCAAGGACCCGGCCCTGCCGGACACCCTGTACGTCACCGAGCTGGTCGCCCCCGGCACGGTCAACACCATGCCCGAGGCCACCCTGGACGCCACCGGCGACCACGGCGTGATCACCGGCAACACCATCGTCCCCAACTACGCCGACGCCAAGGCCGTCCTGGACGCCATCGCGGCCGCCGGCGTGGACTACGACGACGTGGTCCAGGTGCTGGAGGACGAGGGCGTGCAGAAGTTCGAGCAGTCCTGGCAGGAGCTGCTCGACACCGTCACCACCTCGCTGGCCACCTTCGCCGGCGAGAAGTGACCCCCGCTCACACAGCCAGCGCACGAAAGCGGAGCACACCAAGTGAGCACTGATTTCCCCGAGTTGACGTCGGAGTCGGACGCGGACGATCTCCCGTCGCGCCCCGTCAACCCGCTTCGTGACCCCTCCGACCGGCGGCTCCCGCGTATCGCGGGGCCGTCCGGCCTGGTCATCTTCGGAGTCACCGGCGACCTGTCCCGCAAGAAGCTGATGCCGGCCATCTACGACCTGGCCAACCGCGGTCTGCTGCCGCCGGGCTTCTCGCTGGTCGGCTTCGCCCGCCGCGAGTGGGACGACGAGGACTTCGCCCAGGAGGTCCACGACGCGGTCAAGGAGCACGCCCGCACCCCGTTCCGGGAGGAGGTGTGGCAGCAGCTCGCCAAGGGCATGCGGTTCGTCCACGGCACGTTCGACGACGACCAGGCCTTCGACAAGCTCCGCGAGACCATCGAGGAGCTGGACAAGGCCCAGGGCACCGGCGGCAACTTCGCCTTCTACCTGTCCGTCCCGCCGAAGTTCTTCCCGACCGTCGTCCAGCAGCTGAAGAAGCACGGCCTGGCCGACCCGCCGCAGGGCTCCTGGCGCCGCGCCGTCATCGAGAAGCCCTTCGGCCACGACCTGGAGAGCGCCCAGGAGCTCAACAAGGTCGTGCACGAGGTCTTCCCGCGCGACGAGGTCTTCCGGATCGACCACTACCTGGGCAAGGAGACGGTCCAGAACATCCTGGCGCTGCGCTTCGCCAACCAGATGTTCGAGCCGATCTGGAACCGGTCGTACGTCGACCACGTGCAGATCACCATGGCCGAGGACATCGGCATCGGCGGCCGGGCCGGCTACTACGACGGCATCGGCTCCGCCCGTGACGTCATCCAGAACCACCTGCTGCAGCTGATGGCGCTCACCGCCATCGAGGAGCCGGCCTCCTTCCACCCGAAGGCACTGGTGGCCGAGAAGCTCAAGGTGCTCAGCGCCGTCAAGCTCCCGGCCGACCTCGGCCGGCACACCGTGCGCGGCCAGTACGCGTCCGGCTGGCAGGGCGGCGAGGAGGTCGTCGGCTACCTGGACGAGGACGGCATCGACCCGGACTCCAAGACCGACACCTACGCGGCCATCAAGCTGGAGATCAACAACCGCCGCTGGGCGGGTGTCCCGTTCTACCTGCGCACCGGCAAGCGGCTGGGCCGCCGGGTCACCGAGATCGCGGTGGTCTTCCAGCGCGCCCCGTACCTGCCGTTCGACTCCTACGCGACCGAGGAGCTGGGGCAGAACGCCCTGGTCATCCGGGTCCAGCCGGACGAGGGCGTGACGGTGCGGTTCGGCTCCAAGGTGCCGGGCACCTCCTTCGAGGTCCGGGACGTCACGATGGACTTCGCCTACGGCGAGTCCTTCACCGAGTCCAGCCCGGAGGCGTACGAGCGGCTCATCCTCGACGTGCTGCTCGGCGACGCCAACCTGTTCCCGCGCCACCAGGAGGTCGAGCTCTCCTGGCAGATCCTCGACCCGATCGAGAAGTACTGGGACGCCCACGGCAAGCCCGCCCAGTACGCGGCGGGCACCTGGGGTCCCGCCGAGGCGGACGAGATGCTCGCACGAGACGGCAGGAGCTGGCGCCGGCCATGAAGATCGACCTCACCAACACGACGTCCAGCAAGATCAACGCCGCGCTCATGGAGGCGCGCCGGACCAGCGGCTCCACCGCCGCCGGCATGGTGCTCACCCTGGTGATCGTGACCGACGAGGGCAGCGCCTACGACGCCCTCAAGGCCGCCAACGAGGCCTCCCGCGAGCACCCGATGCGCACCCTCGCGGTGATCAAGCGCGCGGGCCGCTCGCCCCGGGCCCGCGCCGAGACCCGGCTGGACGCCGAGATCCTGGTCGGCTCGGACGCCGGCTCCGGAGAAACGGTCATCCTGCGCATGCACGGCGAACTCGCCTCGCACGCCCAGTCGGTGGTCCTGCCGCTGCTGCTGCCGGACGCCCCGACCGTGGTCTGGTGGCCGGACAACGCGCCGCTCCACCCGGCGCAGGACCCGCTGGGCGCGCTCGCCCAGCGCCGGATCACCGACGCGGTCACCGCCGAGTCCCCGGTCGGCCAGCTCGCCCAGCGGGCCCAGAGCTACACCCCGGGCGACACCGACCTGGCCTGGACCCGGATCACCGGCTGGCGCTCGATGCTGGCCGCCGCGCTGGACCAGCGCCCGACCACCGTCACCTCGGTGATGGTCGAGGGCGAGTCCTACAACCCCAGCGTCGAGCTGCTCGGCCTGTGGCTGCTCAACCGGCTGCAGGTGCCGGTCGAGCGGGTCGTCACCGGCGGCCCCGGCATCACCGCGGTGCACCTGCGCACCAAGGACGGGGACATCACCCTGGACCGCCCGGACGGCCTGATGGGCACCCTGTCCATGCCCGGCTCACCGGACCGCCAGGTGGCGCTCAAGCGGCGCGAGACCTCGGAGCTGATCGCCGAGGAGCTGCGCCGACTGGACCCGGACGACATCTACTCGACGGCCGTGCGCACGTCCGTCGAGCGGCTGAGCGAGCCGGCCGAGGGCGGACCGGCGGCAGCCGGGTCGGCCGCGGCCGGGCCCGCCGCGGCCGACTCCGTGGGCGAGGCGGCGGCCGCGGCCGCCGACGCCGCGGTGGCCAACCCGGCCCGGGTGACCGCCGACAGTGCGGAGAAGTCCCCGGCGAAGAAGGCCTCGGGCAAGCGCGCCGCCAAGGGGAGCGCATGACCGCCGCGACCCCGCAGCTGGTCGTCCACCGGGACAAGGAGCTGATGGCCCAGGCGGCCGCGGCCCGGCTGATCACCCGGATCGTGGACGCCCAGGCCGCCCGCGGCACCGCCTCGGTGGTGCTCACCGGAGGCCGCAACGGCAATGCCCTGCTGGCCGCGATCGCCGCCTCCCCGGCGCGCGACGCGGTCGACTGGGGCCGGCTGGACCTGTGGTGGGGCGACGAGCGCTTCGTGCCCGCCGCCGACCCGGACCGCAACGCCGTCCAGGCCCGCGCCGAGCTGCTGGACGCCGTCCCGCTGGACCCGGCGCGGGTACACGAGATGCCCGCCGCGGACGGCGTGGACGGCTCGGACGTGGAGGCCGCCGCGGCCCGCTACGCCCAGGAGCTGGCGAAGGCCGCCGAGCCGGGCGACCGGCTCGGCGTCCCGGCCTTCGACGTGCTGCTGCTCGGCGTCGGCCCGGACACCCACGTGGCCTCGCTCTTCCCGGAGCACCCGGGCGTGCGGGAGACCGAGCTGACCGTGATCGGCGTGCGCGGGGCCCCCAAGCCCCCGCCGACCCGGATCTCGCTCACCCTCCCGGCGATCCGGGCGGCCCGCGAGGTCTGGCTGCTGGCCGCCGGCGAGGACAAGGCGGGCGCCGTGGCGCTGGCCCTGTCCGGCCCCGGCGAGCTGCAGGCCCCGGCCTCCGGCGCGTACGGCCGCAGCCGCACCCTGTGGCTGCTGGACCGCGCCGCCGCGGACCGGATCCCCCCGCAGCTGTACCCGCCGGCCTCGGCCTGACGGCCGGGAACGGCCCGGCAGCGGAAACACCGAAGGGCGCCACCGTCGACGACGGTGGCGCCCTTTCCGCAGGTCTGAAGCCCTACGGCCCTCCGGTCAGATCTCACCGCGCAGCTTGGCCAGCGCCTCGGCGAGGATCGCCTCGCCGTCGGCGTCGGTGCGCCGCTCCCGGACGTAGGCGAGGTGGGTCTTGTACGGCTCGTTGCGCGAGGGCGCGGGCGGGTTGTGCTCGTCCTGACCGGCCGGGAAACCGCAGCGCGGGCAGTCCCAGGTGTCCGGGATGACGGCTTCGGCGGCGAAGCTGGGCTTGGTCTCGTGCTTGTTGGCGCACCAGAAGGAGATCCTGTTGCGCGGAGCGGACTCACCACGCTCCGCCTCCCCCATCGGGCCTGCCCCGACCCTGCTCCCACGGATGGCGTTGCCACTTGCCACGGTCTGACTCCCTGCGTGCTGGTGCGCCGACCCGCCGCGGTGCGCGTCGGTGGCGAAAGTCGTCCTAGTGTAAGCAGGACTTAAGCATCCGCCACCATCGCCTCCGCCCCCGACCGTCCCAGGATAGGCGCTCGGGCGACGGGGCGTCAGACCTGCGTCAGCTCTTGTACTTCAGTACCAGGCCCAGCACGATGATGCAGGCGAACCAGCCCAGACCGACCACGATGGTGATGCGGTCGAGGTTGCGCTCGGCCACCGCCGAACCGCCGCCGGTGGACATCGCGCCACCACCGAACATGTCGGAAAGACCGCCGCCCTTCCCCTTGTGCAGCAGCACCAACAGGATCATCAGCGCACTGAAGATGATCAGGGCAATCGAGAACCCGAGAACCACGACGGGACCAACTCTCTCGTATCTTCGCGAAGGGGCCGGGCCGCGTACGGCGGTCCGGCCCCAAAGCCTACGTTGCTGCGGCGGCGTTAGCCTACTGCCTGCTCACGGTAGCGCACGATCTTGACGAACTCGTCGGCGTCCAGCGAGGCACCGCCGATCAGGCCGCCGTCGATGTCGGGCTTGGCCATCAGACCGGCCGCGCTCGACGACTTCACCGAACCGCCGTACAGCACACGGACCTTGTCGGCCAGCTCGGCGGAGTACAGCTCGGCGAGCCGGGTCCGGATGGCGGCGCAGACCTCCTGCGCGTCCTCCGGGGTGGCCACCTCGCCGGTGCCGATCGCCCAGACCGGCTCGTACGCGACCACGATCGACTCGGCCTGCTCCGCCGGGACGCCCTCCAGGGCGCCGTCCAGCTGGGCCAGGGTGTACTCGACGTGGGTGCCGGCCTTGCGGATCTCCAGCGGCTCGCCGATGCACAGGATCGGGGTGACCCCGGCCCGGTAGGCGGCCTTGACCTTGGCGTTGACGATCTCCTCGTTCTCGCCGTGGTACTGGCGGCGCTCCGAGTGGCCGATCACCGCGTAGGCGCACTGCAGCTTGGCCAGCATCGGGCCGGAGATCTCGCCGGTGTAGGCGCCGCCGTCGTGCTGCGAGATGTCCTGCGAGCCGTACTTGATCTTCAGCTTGTCGCCGAAGACCAGGGTCTGCACCGATCGCAGGTCGGTGAACGGCACCAGGACGGCGACCTCGACGGCCGCGTAGTCCTTGTCGGCCAGCGCGAAGGCCAGCTTCTGGGTGTGCTGGATGGCCTCAAGGTGGTTGAGGTTCATCTTCCAGTTGCCCGCCATCAGCGGGAGACGCTCAGTCATGCTTTCAGTCCTCCAGAGCGGCGAGACCGGGAAGGGTCTTGCCCTCCAGGTACTCGAGGCTCGCGCCGCCGCCGGTCGAGATGTGTCCAAAGGCGTTCTCGTCGAAGCCCAGGATGCGGACGGCCGCGGCGGAGTCGCCGCCACCGACCACGGTGAAACCGGGGCTGTCGAGCAGCCCCTGCGCGACGGCCTTGGTGCCGTTCGCGTAGTCCGGGTGCTCGAAGACGCCCATCGGGCCGTTCCAGAACACGGTGCCCGCGTCGGCCAGCTTCGAGGCGTACAGCTCGCGGGTCTTCGGGCCGATGTCCAGGCCCTCCTTGTCGGCGGGGATCTTGTCCGCGTCGACGGTCTCGAAGGTCGCCGGGGTCTTCCCCTTGAGGTCCGGGAAGTCGGCCGAGACCAGGACGTCCAGCGGCAGGACGAACTCGACGCCCCGCTTCTGCGCCCGGTCCAGGTACTCCAGGACGGTCGGGATCTGGTCCTCCTGCAGCAGCGAGATGCCGACCTCGTGGCCCTGGGCCTTGAGGAAGGTGTACGCCATGCCGCCGCCGACCAGGATCCGGTCGGCCTTCTCCAGCAGGTTGTCGATCACGGCGAGCTTGTCGGACACCTTGGCGCCGCCGAGCACCACGACGTACGGGCGCTTGACGTCCTCGGTCAGCTTCTTCAGCACGCCGACCTCGGTGGCGATCAGGTCGCCGGCGGCGTGCGGCAGCAGGGCCGGCAGGTCGTAGACCGAGGCGTGCTTGCGGTGCACGGCGCCGAAGCCGTCGCCGACGTAGAGGTCGGCCAGGGCGGCCAGCTGCTCGGCGAAGGCCTTGCGCTCGGCGTCGTCCTTGCTGGTCTCACCGGCGTTGAAGCGCAGGTTCTCCAGCAGCGCGACCTCGCCGTTCGCCAGCGCGGCGACGGTGGCCTTGGCGCTGTCACCGACGGTGTCGGTGGCGAAGGAGACGTTCTTGCCGAGGATCTCGCCGAGGCGGGCGGCCACCGGCGCGAGCGAGAACTTCGGGTCCGGCTCGCCCTTGGGGCGGCCGAGGTGGGACGCGACGACGACCTTGGCGCCGGCCTCGGCGAGCTTGGCGATGGTCGGGGCGACGGCGCGGATCCGGCCGTCGTCGGTGATCGTGATGCCGTCCAGCGGCACGTTCAGGTCCGCGCGCACGAACACGCGCTTGCCCTCGATGCCGTCCTGGATGAGTTCGTCGATGGTCTTCACGGGGATTCGGTTACTCCTGGGGAGATGGTCGATGCGCAGAGGCGGCACGGCGCAGGGGCCGCCTGAGAAGTCCTTGTACGCAGAGCGAGGGCCCGGTCGGCGTGTTCTCGCCGTCCGGGCCCTCGCCCCTACATCACGTCAGCTCCCACTGCGTCAGAGCTGGCCACCGACGATGGCGACCAGGTCCACGACGCGGTTCGAGTAGCCCCACTCGTTGTCGTACCAGCCGAGCACCTTGACCTGGTTGCCCTGGACCATGGTGAGCTGCGAGTCGAAGATGCACGAGTGCGGGTCGTTCACGATGTCCGAGGAGACGATCGGGTCCTCGGTGTAGGCCAGGATGCCCTTGAGCGGGCCCTCCTGCGCGGCCTTCTGGAAGGCCGCGTTGACCTCGTCCTTGGTGACCTCGCGCTCCAGGGTGACGACCAGGTCCGTGATGGAACCGGTCGGGACCGGGACGCGCAGCGAGGTGCCGTCCAGCTTGCCCTTCAGCTCCGGCAGGACCAGGGCGGTCGCCTTGGCGGCACCGGTCGAGGTCGGGATGATGTTCTGGCTCGCCGCACGAGCACGGCGCAGGTCCTTGTGCGGGAAGTCCAGGGTGACCTGGTCGTTGGTGAACGCGTGGACAGTGGTCATCAGGCCCTTGACGATGCCGAAGCTCTCGTTCAGCACCTTCGCCATCGGCGCCACGCAGTTGGTGGTGCAGGAGGCGTTGGAGATGACGTGGTGGTTGGCCGCGTCGTACTTCTCGTCGTTGACACCCAGGACGACGGTGATGTCCTCGTCGGTGGCGGGGGCCGAGATGATGACCTTCTTGGCACCGGCGGCGAGGTGCTTCTTCGCAGCCTCGGCCTTGGTGAAGATGCCGGTGGACTCGACGACGATGTCGGCGCCCAGGGCGGCCCACGGCAGGTTGGCCGGGTCACGCTCGGCGGTCACCTTGAAGGTGTGGCCGTCGACGGTGATGCTGTCCTCGGTGTGCGAGACCTCGCCCGGGAAGGTGCCCAGGGTGGTGTCGTACTTGAGCAGGTGAGCCAGCGTCTTCGTGTCGGTGAGGTCGTTGACACCGACGATCTCGATGTCCGCACCCTGGGCCTTGACGGCGCGGAAGAAGTTGCGGCCGATGCGGCCGAAGCCGTTGATGCCTACCCGGATCGTCACGAACCGATCTCCTCGTTAGGTACGCCGGCGCTGAGCCGACGGGGATGAGATTTGGGAAGTCCCCGACCGCCTACGACCCTACCCCTCCCGACCCTGGGAGGGCACATCGCGCCACCTGGCAGGACGTGGCGTGGCGCGCTTCCGGGCCCTCCGTCCTTGCCCGCCCGGGCCGTTGGTCCTGGTCAAGTGGTCTTGACCAATTTCGGTTCCCCGTCCCCGCCCGGAGACACCGACGGCCGGTGCCCGGAATCCGGACACCGGCCCTTACTCGTCCGCTCGCCTCCGAGCCGAAGGGGGCGGGGTTCCTAACGGAGCGCGAAGTGGATCAGTTCAGCGCCATCTCGTCGGTCAGGTTGGCCTCGGTGCTCGGCAGGCCGAGCTCGGCGGCCCGCTTGTCGGCCATCGCCAGCAGTCGGCGGATCCGGCCGGCCACCGCGTCCTTGGTCAGCGGCGGGTCGGCGAGCGCGCCCAGCTCCTCCAGCGAGGCCTGCTTGTGCTGCATCCGCAGCTGGCCGGCCGCGGCCAGGTGCTCGGGCACCTCCTCGCCGAGGATCTCCAGCGCGCGCTGCACCCGGGCGCCGGCCGCCACCGCGGCGCGGGCCGAGCGGCGCAGGTTGGCGTCGTCGAAGTTGGCGAGGCGGTTGGCGGTGGCCCGGACCTCGCGCCGCATCCGGCGTTCCTCCCAGGCGAGCACCGACTCGTGGGCGCCGAGCCGGGTCAGCAGCGCGCCGATCGCGTCACCGTCGCGGATGACCACCCGGTCCACCCCGCGCACCTCGCGGGCCTTGGCCGGGATGCCGAGCCGACGGGCCGCGCCGACCAGCGCCAGCGCCGCCTCGGAGCCGGGG
The DNA here is from genome assembly GCF_040303245.1 of Kitasatospora sp. NPDC096077. NCBI lineage: Bacteria > Bacillati > Actinomycetota > Actinomycetes > Kitasatosporales > Streptomycetaceae > Kitasatospora > Kitasatospora sp. NPDC096077. The sequence goes on from NZ_JBEOSV010000004.1 coordinate 194,648, forward strand.
CAGGTGATCTCCAGTGAGGAGGAGCGGCCCGGCTCGGTGAGCGAGCCGTGCGCCAGGAAGGCCCCGCGCCAGGCCGCCTCGGCGTCGCAGGTGGCGCCGGAGACGACCGCCGGGGGCAGCCCCCGGATCGGCCGGCCGCGGCCGTCCACGAGGCCGGTCTGGCGCGCCAGCAGCTCGCCGTCCTTGACCACCCGGACGACGAAGCGGCTGCCGCGCCGCAGCCCGCCGGGGGCCATCACCACGAGGTCGGAGGAGTGACCGAAGATCTCCAGCAGGTCCTTGCGCAGCCGCCGTGCCGCCGCCCCGGTGTCCAGCTCCGCCTCGATCACGATGCGGCCGCTCACGATGTGCAGTCCGCCCGCGAACCGCAGGATCGCCGACACCTCCGCCTTGCGACAGCAGGCCCGGGTGACCGGGAGCCGGCTGATCTCGTCCTTCACCGCTGGAGTCATCGCCATGGCCCGATCCTTCCATGTGTCCGGAAAATCCGGTCGTACGCGGCCGCCAACAGCTCGGGGTCGTGTCGCGGGGTGCCGTCGGTACGGGCGACCGTGCCGAGCACCAGAGCGGCACCCATCCGTTCGGCGGCCTTCTCCAGACCGGCCAGGTCCGCCTGGCCGAAAGCGCCGCCGGTGACGGCCCGCTCGTCCACCAGGATCGCATCCACGGCGAGGTCGGGGGCGTGGTCGGCGATGACCTCCAAGTGCCGCTGCGGGGTGAAGCCCTCGGTCTCGCCGGGCTGCGGGGCCAGGTTCAGGGTGAGCAGACGGCGGGCGCGGGTCTCCGTCAGCGCCTTGACCAGCTCGGGCACCAGCAGGTGCGGCAGCACGCTGGTGAACCAGGAGCCCGGGCCGAGCACCACCCAGTCCGCCTCCCGCACGGCCGTGACCGCCTCCGGGACGGCCGGCGGCCCGTCCGGCAGCAGCCGGATCGACTGCACGGTGCCCGGGGTGACCGCCACGTTGGCCTGGCCGCGGACGGCCGCGACCTCGGCCGGGCGGGCCGGGTCGTGGCCGCGCACGGTCGCCTCGATGTCCAGCGGCACCGCCGACATCGGCAGCACCCGGCCCTGGACGTTCAGCAGCCGGCCGACCCAGTCCAGCGCCGCCACCGGGTCGCCCAGCTTCTCCCAGAGCGCGACGATCAGCAGGTTGCCGACCGCGTGGCCGCCCAGTTCGCCGTTGCCGGTGAAGCGCTGCTGGATCACCTCGGACCAGGTGCGGCCCCAGTCGTCGTCCCCGCACAGCGCGGCCAGCGCCTTGCGCAGGTCCCCGGGCGGCAGCACGCCCAGCTCCTCGCGCAGCCGCCCGCTGGAGCCGCCGTCGTCGGCGACGGTGACCACCGCGGTCAGGTCGCTGGTGAGCCGGCGCAGCGCGGACAGCGAGGCGGACAGGCCCTGGCCACCGCCGAGCGCGGTGATCCTCGGGGCCGGATTGGCCCGGGCGGGACTGCTGCGCGGACGGCTCGGCGACGGGCTGCCCGCCCGTTCGCCGGTCCTGCTCTGCGGCTGCCGACCGGGCACGTATCCCGCCACAATCACCTCGCGTTCCTCGGCCCCGCCACCGGCTCCGCCGGCGGCCCGGCAGGGAAGGCGGCGGTTACTCCCGTCCCATGTCACGGTGGACGAGCACCGTCTCGACTCCGTCGGCGATGAGACGCTTGGTCAGACGCTCGGACATGGCGACGCTACGGTGCTTGCCACCGGTGCAGCCTACGGCAAGCGTCATGTAACGCTTCCCCTCGCGGCGGTAGCCCTCGGTGACGATGCGCAGCAGCTGGGCGTAACCGTCCAGGAACTCGTTGGCCCCGGGCTGCTGGAACACGTAGTCGGCGACGTCCGCGTCGGTGCCGGTGCGGGCCCGCAGCTCGGGCACCCAGTGCGGGTTGGGCAGGAAGCGGCAGTCCACCACCAGGTCGGCGTCGACCGGCAGGCCGTACTTGAAGCCGAAGGACATCACGGTGGCGCGCAGCTCGGGCTCGTCGTGGTCGGCGAACTGGGCGTCCAGCTTGGCGCGCAGCTGGTGCACGTTGAGGTTGGAGGTGTCGATCACCAGGTCGGCCTCGCCGCGCAGGTCGCGCAGCAGGTCGCGCTCCTGGGCGATGCCGTCCACGATCCGGCCGTCGGCCTGCAGCGGGTGCGGGCGGCGGACGCTCTCGAAGCGGCGGACCAGGGCGTCGTCGGAGGAGTCCAGGAAGACCACCTGGAGCCGGACGCCGCGCTTCTCCAGCTCGTCCAGCGAGGTGAGCAGGTCGTCGAAGAACTGGCGGCCGCGGACGTCCACGACCACGCCGATCCGGGCGACGTTGCCCTGGGAACGGGCGCCCAGGTCGACCATGGTGGGGATCAGGGCCGGCGGCAGGTTGTCCACCACGAACCAGCCCAGGTCCTCCAGGCACTTCGCGGCGGTGGAACGGCCGGCTCCGGACATGCCGGAGATGATCACCAGCTCCGGCGCGTTCTCGGCCACGTCTGACACGGTCACTTCGGTTCCCCGCTCTCGGTCTTTCTGCTGGGGAGCACGCGCACGGCTCGGCGGCCCTCCCCCGGCCCGGACAGGCGGGCGGGGTCGGGGCGCGCCGACAGACGGGCGGCGTCGGCCGTCATGGCGTCTCCTGGGATGGTGCGGTCTGGGGTGCTGCGGCCACCGGCTCGGCGGCCCCGTCCTCGATGATCTCGCCGGTCGCGGTGTTGACCGCGGGTGCGGCGGGTGTACGGGACGACAACGCCGCCGCAACAGTCTCCGCGGTGCGGCGCCCGATGCCGGGTACCTCGCAGATCTCGTCGACGGTGGCGGCCCGGAGCTTCTTCAGCGAGCCGAAGTGCTTGAGCAGCGCCCGGCGGCGAGTCTCGCCGAGGCCCGGGACGGAGTCCAGTTCCCCGGCGGTGAGTCGCTTGGAACGCTTGCTGCGCTGGTAGCCGATCGCGAAGCGGTGGGCCTCGTCGCGCACCCGCTGGAGCAGGTAGAGGCCCTCGCTGGAGCGCGGCAGCACGACCGGGTCGTCCTCGCCGGGCAGCCAGACCTCCTCCAGCCGCTTGGCCAGGCCGCACAGCGCGACGTCGTCGATGCCGAGCTCGTCCAGCGCCCGCCGGGCGGCGGCGACCTGCGGCTGGCCGCCGTCGACCACCAGCAGCTGCGGCGGGTAGGCGAAGCGCTTGGGGCGGCCGTCCTCGGTGCGCGGGCCGTCGGCCGGCTGGTCCTCGTCGGACTCCTCCGGGACGGCCCACTCGCCGGTCTGCTCGCGCTCCTGGAGGTAGCGGCGGAAGCGGCGGCTGATCACCTCGTGCATCGAGCGGACGTCGTCCTGGCCGGCGAAGCCCTTGATCTGGAAGCGCCGGTACTCGCTCTTGCGGGCCAGGCCGTCCTCGAAGACGACCATGGAGGCGACCACGTCCTCGCCCTGGAGATGGGAGATGTCGTAGCACTCGATGCGCAGCGGGACGGAGTCCAGCTCCAGCGCGTCGGCGATCTCCTGGAGGGCGCGGCTGCGGGTGGTGAGGTCGGAGGCGCGCCTGGTCTTGTGCAGGGCCAGCGCCTGCTGGGCGTTGCGCTGCACGGTGGCCATCAGGTCCTTCTTGTCCCCGCGCTGCGGGATCCGCAGGTCGACCTGGCTGCCGCGCAGTCCGCTGAGCCAGTCCCGGACCGGGGCGGCCGGTTCGGGCAGCGCGGGGACCAGCACCTCGCGCGGGACGGACTCGTTGCGTTCGTCGGCGCCGGCGCCGCCGTAGAGCTGCTGGAGGGCGTGCTCGACCAGGCCGGCGGTGTCCACGTCCTCGACCTTGTCGGTGACCCAGCCGCGCTGGCCGCGCACCCGGCCGCCGCGGACGTGGAAGATCTGGACGGCGGCCTCCAGTTCGTCCTCGGCGACGGCCAGCAGGTCGGCGTCGGTGGCGTCGGCGAGCACGATGGCGTTCTTCTCCATCGCGCGCTTGAGGGCGCCGATGTCGTCCCGCAGCCGGGCCGCCTTCTCGTACTCCAGCTCCTCGGCGGCCTCCTGCATCTGCTCTTCCAGCCGGCGCAGGTAGTTGCCGGTGCGCCCGGCCATGAAGTCGCAGAAGTCCTCGGCCAGCGCCCGGTGTTCGTCCGCCGAGACCTTGCCGACGCAGGGCGCGGCGCACTTGCCGATGTAGCCGAGCAGACAGGGGCGGCCGACCTGCCGGGCGCGCTTGAACACGCCGTTGGAGCAGGTGCGGACGGGGAAGACGCGCAGCAGCAGGTCGACCGTCTCGCGGATCGCCCAGGCGTGCCCGTAGGGGCCGAAGTAGCGCACGCCCTTCTTGTGCGCCCCGCGCATCACCTGGACCCGCGGGTACTCCTCGTTCAGGGTGACGGCGAGTTCCGGATAGCTCTTGTCGTCGCGGTACTTGACGTTGAACCGCGGGTCGAACTCCTTGATCCAGGAGTACTCCAGCTGGAGCGCCTCGACCTCGGTGGCGACCACCGTCCACTCCACCGAGGCGGCGGTGGTGACCATGGTCGCGGTGCGCGGGTGCAGCCCGGCGAGGTCCTGGAAGTAGGACGACAGCCGCGGCCGCAGGCTCTTGGCCTTGCCGACGTAGATGACCCGGCCGTGGGCGTCACGGAACTTGTAGACGCCCGGGGAGGTCGGGATCGCGCCCGGCGCCGGACGGTAGGTGCTCGGGTCAGCCATGGGTCCACCGTACCGAGTGCGGTCGGGGCCGCGCGGACGGGACCAGCGGGAGGACGGTCAACTGCTTCAGCTCGGGGTCACCTTGAGGTTCCCGCCCTCGACCGTGACGGTGTAGGCGGGCAGCGGGCTGGGGGCCGGGCCGTCCTGCACGGCGCCGTCCGCGATGGCGAACCGGCTGCCGTGGCAGGGGCACTGGATCTGCTGGTTCTTCACCTGGTCGACGATGCAGCCGGCGTGGGTGCACTTGGCGCTGAAGGCCTTGTACTCGCCGGCGGCCGGCTGGGTCACCACGATCTTCTGCTCGCGGAACACCTTGCCGCCGCCCTCCGGGACCGCCGAGGCCGGGCCGAGGTCGACCGGGCCCTTGGCGGTGCTGCTCTTGTCCGAGGAGCCGGCGGAGCCCGCCGAGGAGCCGCAGCCGGTGACCGCCACGGTGCCGCCGGCCGCCAGGACGGCCGCGGCGCCGCAGAGCAGGGTGCGGCGGGAGGTGGCGGGGCTGCTCTCGGGGGCCTCGGACATCGGTGTGCTCCTACGGTTGCTGCGGCGAGGGACCACGGAATTCTATGCCGCACGCGCCCCGCCGCTCCCGATGGTCCTCGGGAGCGGCGGGGCGCGTGGAGGCTACTTCTTCGCCGCCGCCGCGCGCTTGCGCGGGGCCGCCTTCTTGGCGGGCGCCTTGACCGGTGCGTCGGTGAACTCCACCGGCAGGATGTCCCGGAGGAACTTGCCGGTGTGGCTCTCCGGGACGGCCGCGATCTGCTCCGGGGTGCCCTCGGCGACCACCGTGCCGCCGCCGGAGCCGCCCTCGGGGCCCATGTCGACGACCCAGTCGGCGGTCTTGATCACGTCGAGGTTGTGCTCGATCACGATCACCGTGTTGCCCTTGTCCACCAGCCCGCTGAGCACCTTGATCAGCTTGCTGATGTCCTCGAAGTGCAGGCCGGTGGTGGGCTCGTCCAGCACGTAGACCGTCCGCCCGGTGGAGCGCTTCTGCAGCTCGGAGGCGAGCTTGACGCGCTGCGCCTCGCCGCCGGAGAGCGTCGGCGCGGACTGGCCGAGCCGGACGTAGCCGAGGCCGACGTCGTTGAGCGTCCGCAGGTGCCGGGCGATCGCCGGGACGGCCTCGAAGAAGCCGAGCGCCTCCTCGATCGGCATGTCCAGCACCTCGGCGATGGACTTGCCCTTGTAGTGCACCTCCAGCGTCTCCCGGTTGTACCGGGCGCCGTGGCACACCTCGCACGGCACGTAGACGTCCGGCAGGAAGTTCATCTCGATCTTGATGGTGCCGTCGCCGGTGCAGTTCTCGCAGCGGCCGCCCTTGACGTTGAAGGAGAACCGGCCGGGCAGGTAGCCGCGGACCTTGGCCTCCTGGGTCTCCGCGAAGAGCCGGCGGACGTGGTCGAACACCCCGGTGTAGGTGGCCGGGTTGGACCGCGGGGTGCGGCCGATCGGCGACTGGTCGACGTGCACCACCTTGTCCACCAGGTCGGTGCCGGTGATCCGGGTGTGCCGGCCGGGCACGCTGCGGGCGCCGTTCAGCTCCCGGGCGAGGTGGGTGTACAGGATGTCGTTGACCAGCGTCGACTTGCCGGAGCCGGAGACGCCGGTGATCGCGGTGAGCGTCCCGAGCGGGAAGCCGACCGTGACGTCCTTGAGGTTGTGCTCGCGGGCGCCGTGCACCGTCAGCTGGCGCTTCTTGTCCCGGTCGCGGCGGCCGGCCGGGATCGGGATCGACCGCTTGCCGGAGAGGTACTGGCCGGTCAGCGACTCCTTGTTGGAGAGCAGCTGCTTCAGCGAACCGGAGTGCACCACCTTGCCGCCGTGCTCGCCGGCGCCCGGGCCGATGTCCACCACCCAGTCCGCGGTCTTGATGGTGTCCTCGTCGTGCTCGACCACGATCAGGGTGTTGCCGATGTCGCGCAGCCGCACCAGCGTCTCGATCAGCCGGTGGTTGTCCCGCTGGTGCAGGCCGATGGACGGCTCGTCCAGCACGTACAGCACGCCGACCAGGCCGGAGCCGATCTGGGTGGCCAGCCGGATGCGCTGGGCCTCGCCGCCGGAGAGGGTGCCGGCCGCGCGGTCCAGCGAGAGGTAGTCCAGGCCGACGTCGACCAGGAAGCGCAGCCGCTCGTTGACCTCCTTGAGGACCCGCTCGGCGATCTGCTTGTCCCGGTCGTTGAGCTTCATCGCGCCCAGGAACTCGGCGCAGTCGCTGATCGACATCGACGAGACGTCGGCGATCGACTTCTCCTCGACGGTGACCGCGAGCACCACCGGCTTGAGCCGGGTGCCCTGGCAGGTCGGGCAGGGCACCTCGCGCATGTAGCCCTCGAAGCGCTCCCGGCTGCTGTCGCTCTCCGCCTCGGTGTGCCGGCGCTGGATGAACGGGACGGCGCCCTCGAAGCCGGTGCTGTACGAGCGCTCGCGGCCGAAGCGGTTGCGGTAGCGGACCTCGACCTGGTGCTTGTGCCCGTACAGCAGCGCCTTCTTGGCGCGGGCCGGCAGCCCGGCCCAGGGGATGTCGGTGCGGAAGCCCAGCTCCTGGGCGAGCGCGTCGATCAGCCGCTGGAAGTAGTCCTTGGCGTGCCCGGCCGACCACGGGTGGATCGCGCCCTCGTCCAGCGAGCGCTCCTGGTCCGGCACGACCAGCTCCGGGTCGACCTCCATCCGGTTGCCCAGGCCCGAGCAGTCCGGGCAGGCGCCGAACGGCGAGTTGAAGGAGAACGAGCGGGGCTCCAGCTCCTCGAACGACACGTCGTCGTACGGGCAGTAGAGGTGCTCGGAGTACATCCGCTCGCGCTCCGGGTCGTCCTCCGGGAGGTCGACGAAGTCGAGCACGACCATGCCGCCGGACAGCCGCAGGGCCGTCTCCACCGAGTCGGTGAGCCGCCGCTTGGCGCTCTCCTTGACGGTCAGGCGGTCGATGACCACCTCGACGGTGTGCTTCTCCTGCTTCTTGAGCTTCGGCGGCTCGGCGAGCTGGATCGTCTCGCCGTCCACCCGGGCGCGGGAGTAGCCCTTGGACTGGAGGTCGGCGAAGAGGTCGACGAACTCGCCCTTGCGCTCGCGCACCACCGGGCTGAGCACCTGGAACCGGGTGCCCTCGGCGAGCTCCAGCACCTTGTCGACGATCGCCTGCGGCGACTGCTTGGCGATCGGGCGCCCGCAGTGCGGGCAGTGCGGCTTGCCGATCCGGGCGAACAGCAGGCGCAGGTAGTCGTAGACCTCGGTGATGGTGCCGACGGTCGAACGGGGGTTGCGGTTGGTGGACTTCTGGTCGATCGAGACGGCCGGGGAGAGGCCTTCGATGAAGTCCACATCGGGCTTGTCCATCTGGCCCAGGAACTGGCGGGCGTACGAGGACAACGACTCGACGTAGCGGCGCTGGCCCTCGGCGAAGATCGTGTCGAAGGCGAGCGAGGACTTGCCGGAGCCGGAGAGGCCCGTGAAGACGATGAGGGAGTCGCGGGGCAGGTCGAGCGAGACGTTCTTGAGATTGTGCTCGCGAGCACCGCGGACGATGAGGCGGTCGGCCACTGCTTCTGGCGCCTTTCTCCGGGGCAGGACGGCTTGCGGTGAGTTCGGGTTGCTTCTTCCAGGATGCGGCAGCCAGCCTATAGCTCAGACGTTCGAATCTCGACTCTGTCCAGCGGAGACCACCCGAACGAGTGAGGACCGCCCCCGGGCCGTGCGTACCCGGACCGAAAACCCCCTGCTCAGGGGCCCGATTCGGCGATAGCGTCGGCTGGTCAACGAGCGAGGCCCGCTCCGGGCAACGCCCCGATCCGTCACAGAAGGCAGATTCGATGACCGACCCGCAGTCCGCCGCCGCCTCCTGGCTGAACCAGGTCGAGGAGGCCACCGCACGCCTGCTGACCGCCGTCGCCGGGCTCGCACCCGAGGACGTCGCCCGGCCCTCCGCCCTCCCCGACTGGACCCGCGGCCACGTGCTGGCCCACCTCGCCCGCAACGCCGACTCCCTGGTCAACCTGCTCAACGGCCGCCCGCAGTACGCCAGCAACGAGGTCCGCGACGCCGACATCGAGCGCGACGCGCCCCGCCCGCTCGACGTCCACCTCGCCGACCTGCGCGACTCCCACGCGCGGTTCGCCGCCGCGGCCGCCGCGACGTCGGCCGAATACTGGGGCACCGAGGTCAAGCACCGCTCCGGCTACCTCTTCCCGGCCCACGAGATCCCGATGAAGCGCCTGCTGGAGGTCGAGTACCACCACGTCGACCTCGCCGGCGGCTACACCCCGGCGCGCTGGCCGGAGGAGTTCGCCGTCACCGAGTTCCACAAGCTCGCGACGAAGCTGCACGGCGCCGAGCTGCCCCGGGTCGAGCTGACCGCCGAGGACACCGGGGACACCGGCGTGATCGGCTCCGGCCCGGACCCGCTCGCCGTCCGGGGCCCGGTCCGCGCCCTGCTCGCCTGGCTCTCCGGCCGCTCGGCCGGCGCCGACCTGCACCGCACCCCCGACACCGCCCTCCCCCGGCTTCCCCCCATGGGCTGAGGGCGCGAGGATGATCCCAGGACCCCGACGACGAGGAGCGGACGGATGACGTACCACGGAGCGGTCAAGGTCGGCGGGCCGCCGGACGTGCGCGAGCTGGCCCACCTGATCATCACCAAGGTGGCCGTGGGCCCGTACGACAACAACGCCTACCTGCTGCGCTGCCGGGCCACCGACGAGCAGCTGCTGATCGACGCGGCCGCCGACGCCCCGGTGCTGCTGGAGACCGTCGGGGACGACCTGGCCACGGTGGTCACCACCCACCGGCACCAGGACCACTGGGGGGCGCTGGCCGAGGTGGTGGCCACCACCGGAGCCCGGACGGCCGCCGGTGAGCACGACGCCGAGGGCATCGAGGTGCCCACCGAGCTGACGCTCGCGGACGGCGACACGCTGCGGGTCGGCGAGGTCGAGCTGACCGTCCGGCACCTGGTCGGGCACACCCCCGGCGCGATCGTGCTGGTCTACGACGACCCGCAGGGCCACCAGCACGTCTTCACCGGCGACTGCCTCTTCCCGGGCGGCGTCGGCAACACCTGGGGCGACCCGGAGGCCTTCCGGACCCTCTTCCGGGACGTCAACGAGAAGATCTTCGACGTGCTGCCCGACGAGGCCTGGGTCTACCCCGGCCACGGCAGCGACACCACCCTCGGCGCGGAGCGCCCGCACCTCGACGAGTGGCGCGAGCGCGGCTGGTGACGGCCGCGGCAACGCGAAGGGCCCCGCGACCCTTGCGGTCGCGGGGCCCCTTCGCGGGCGTCAGGCGTCGAGCTTCTGCGACTCCCGGAGTTCGCGCTGCTCGGCCTTCTTCGAGGCCATCAGGCTGGTCACGGTCGTCACGGCCAGCACCACCACGATGAAGCCGAGCGAGAACGGGATGCCGATCTCCGGGACGTGCGCGCCGGCCTCGTGGGCAGCGTGCAGCACCAGCTTCACGCCGATGAAGCCGAGGATCACCGACAGGCCGTAGCTCAGGTGGACCAGCTTCTTCAGCAGGCCGCCGATCAGGAAGTACAGCTGGCGCAGGCCCATCAGGGCGAAGGCGTTGGCGGTGAAGACGATGTACGGGTCCTGGGTGAGGCCGAAGATCGCCGGGATCGAGTCCAGGGCGAACAGCACGTCCGTGGTGCCGATCGCCAGCATCACGATCAGCATCGGGGTGATCAGCCGGCGGCCGTTCTCCACGATGAACAGCTTGGTGCCGTGGTACGTGTCGGTCGACGGGAAGCGCCGGGTGATCGACTTGAGCAGGCGGTTCTCCTCGAACTCCTCCTCTTCCTCGTCGGCCCGGGCCTCCTTGATCAGCTTCCAGGCCGTCCAGATCAGGAAGGCGCCGAAGATGAAGAACACCCAGGAGAACTGGGTGACCAGCGCGGCACCGCCGGCGATGAACACCGCCCGGAGCACCAGCGCGATGATCACGCCGAACATCAGCACGCGCTGCTGGTAGATCCGGGGCACCGCGAACTTGCCCATGATCAGGATGAACACGAAGAGGTTGTCGACACTGAGCGACTTCTCGGTGATGTAGCCGGCGAAGAACTCACCCGCCGGCCGGGCGCCGGAGTGCCACCAGAGGAACCCGCCGAAGAGCAGCGCCAGGACGATCCAGACGACCGTCCAGATCCCGGCCTCCTTGATCGAGACCTCGTGCGGCTTGCGCCCTCCGATGAAGAAGTCCGCCACGATCAGTGCGATCAGCACACCGATCGTGGTGGCCCACATGGTTACGGAAACGTCCACTACTGCTCCTCCGGCAGGTAGGCGAGACAGTCATCGTCACTGCCGGAGGTCTCTTCCGCCCGTCGGGCCAGCGCCCCGGGGTGCCACGACGGGCACCCGTGATGACGGGGTCGGCTGTCGAGGAATACTCCCCTCCGCTGCCATCGAGAGTAACAGGGAAGGCAAAGAAAGGTAAAGAAGGTAAAGGAGAGGTCAGAGGAACGGCTCGATGGCCGGCAGCAGGTCCTGGAAGGTCCGCCCCTTGGCCGGGGCGCCGATCGCCTGCATCTCCCAGCCACCGTTGCCGTCCCGCACCACCTTGGCCATGATCTGCCCGGTGTGCGGCCCGCCGCCGGCCAGCTCGTACCGGGCCAGCTCCACCCCGGTGGCCTCGTCCACCAGCCGGCAGTGCGCCTGCCGCACCTCGGCGAAGGTCTGCCCGGTGTACGAGCTGACCGTGAACACCACCTGGGTGATGTGCGGCGGCACGTGCAGCAGGTCGACCAGGATCGCCTCGTCGTCCGCCTCGCCCGAGCCGCCCTCCAGGTTGTCCCCCGTGTGCCGGACCGAGCCGTCGGTGGACTCCAGGTGCTGGAAGAACACCACGTCGGACGGGGTGCGCTCGGCGTACAGCAGCGCCGAGGCGTCCAGGTCGATCTTCCGGGTCCGGCTGCCGAACAGACCCCGCTTGGGGGCGGCCTGCCAGCCCAGCCCCATCCGGACCACGGTCAGGGCGCCGCCCCCCTTCTGGAGGCTGACCCGCTGCCCCTTGGCCAGGTTCACCGACACGACGTTGTCCTCTCTGCCGGCCGCGCGGTCGCTGCCGCACGGCTCCACGGTGGAACACCCCGTCGCCGTCCCCCGGCTGAGGCCCCCTCTGCTGACGGCCCGCAACCCCGTCCCGAGGGCGCGATGCCGCAGGCCAGCCTAGGGCCTGCGGCACCCGCGACTCCTCCGAGTTACCCGGTTTGTGGCAAGGCTGAGACACCGCCGGACTTGACCGGTGTCGAACCGGCCAAGCCAGACGCCCCGGCGGTCAGGCCACACCGGCCTCGCGCATCTGGCGCAGCTCCTTCTTCAACTCCTTCACCTCGTCGCGCAGCCGGGCCGCCACCTCGAACTGGAGGTCGGCGGCGGCCGTGTGCATCCGGTCCGTCATCTCCTGGATCAGCTCCGCCAGCTCGGCGGCCGGCAGCGACTTGGCGGGCTTGCGCTCCGCGCCCAGGCTCGGCACCGGGGCCTTGGCCTTGCCGGAACCGCGGTACCCCGTGGAGAGCAGTTCGTCGGTGTCCACGTCCTCGCGGGCGAGGGTGTCCAGGATGTCGCCGATCTTCTTCCGCAGCGGCTGCGGGTCGATCCCGTGCTCCTGGTTGTAGGCCTGCTGGACCGCCCGGCGGCGGTTGGTCTCGTCGATCGCCTTCTCCATCGACGGGGTGATCCGGTCCGCGTACATGTGCACCTGGCCGGAGACGTTGCGGGCGGCGCGGCCGATCGTCTGGATCAGGGAGGTGCCGGAGCGCAGGAAGCCCTCCTTGTCCGCGTCCAGGATCGCCACCAGCGACACCTCGGGCAGGTCCAGGCCCTCGCGCAGCAGGTTGATGCCGACCAGCACGTCGTACCGGCCCGCCCGCAGCTCGCGCAGCAGCTCCACCCGGCGCAGGGTGTCCACGTCGCTGTGCAGGTACCGGACCCGGATGTCCAGGCCCAGCATGTAGTCGGTGAGGTCCTCGGCCATCTTCTTGGTCAGCGTGGTGACCAGGACCCGCTCGTCCTTCTCCACCCGCTTGCGGACCTCGTGCACCAGGTCGTCGATCTGGCCCTCGGTCGGCTTGACGATCACCTCGGGGTCGATCAGACCGGTCGGGCGGATGATCTGCTCGACCTGCCCGTCGCCGCGCGACAGCTCGTACGGGCCCGGCGTCGCCGACAGGTACACCGTCTGACCGATCCGCCCCAGGAACTCCTCCCACTTCAGCGGGCGGTTGTCCATCGCGGAGGGCAGCCGGAAGCCGTGCTCGACCAGCGTCCGCTTGCGCGAGGCGTCGCCCTCGTACATCGCGCCGATCTGCGGCACGGTGACGTGCGACTCGTCGATGACCAGGAGGAAGTCCTCCGGGAAGTAGTCCAGCAGGGTGTTCGGCGGGGAACCGGGCTCGCGGCCGTCGAAGTGCATCGAGTAGTTCTCGACGCCGGAGCAGGTGCCGATCTGGCGCAGCATCTCGATGTCGTAGGTGGTGCGCATGCGCAGCCGCTGGGCCTCCAGCAGCTTGCCCTGCTTCTCCTGCTTGGCGAGCGTCTGCTCCAGCTCCTGCTCGATGCCGGTGATCGCCCGCTCCATGCGCTCGGGGCCGGCCACGTAGTGCGAGGCGGGGAAGACGTAGATCTGCTCGTCCTGGCTGATGATCTCGCCGGTGAGCGGGTGCAGGGTGTACAGCGACTCGATCTCGTCGCCGAACATCTCGATCCGGACCGCGAGCTCCTCGTAGACCGGGAAGATCTCGATGGTGTCGCCGCGGACCCGGAAGGTGCCGCGGGTGAAGGCCACGTCGTTGCGGGCGTACTGGATGTCGACGAAGCGGCGCAGCAGGACGTCGCGGTCGATCTCCTGGCCGACCTTGAGCGGGACCATCCGGTCCACGTACTCCTGCGGGGTGCCGAGGCCGTAGATGCAGGACACCGAGGCGACCACGATCACGTCGCGGCGGGTGAGCAGCGAGTTGGTCGCCGAGTGCCGCAGCCGCTCGACCTCCTCGTTGATCGAGGAGTCCTTCTCGATGTAGGTGTCCGTCTGCGGGACGTAGGCCTCCGGCTGGTAGTAGTCGTAGTACGAGACGAAGTACTCGACCGCGTTGTTGGGCAGCAGCTCGCGGAACTCGTTCGCCAGCTGGGCGGCCAGCGTCTTGTTCGGCGCCATCACCAGGGTGGGGCGCTGCAGCTTCTCGATCATCCAGGCCGTGGTGGCCGACTTGCCGGTACCGGTGGCACCGAGCAGCACGACGTCCTTCTCCCCCGCCCTGATCCGCCGCTCCAACTCGGCGATCGCCGCCGGCTGGTCGCCGTTCGGCTGGAAGGGACTGACGACCTCGAAGGGCGCCACGGACCGCTCAATACTCGTGATGGGACGCACGACTCCACCGTACGGCCCCGCACTGACAACCGGTGCCGCTCCGGTCAGGCCGCGTGGGCCTCGAACCTAATGGCGGGTTCGCGGGCGGGGTCGATGCGGACCGCGGCGTCGAAGGCGGCGGCGAGCAGCTCGATCAGCGGCAGGGTCGGGTCGACGCCGCTCTCCTCGATGCTCTCGACGGTCGCCTCGTCCAGCCCCGCCCGTTCGGCGAGTTCGGTGAGCGTCCACCCGAGGGCGGAGCGCCGGGCGTGGACGGCCTCGGCCAGCGCCATCCGCCGCCCGGCCGCCCGGTACTCCTCGCTCTCGCGGTGCTCCGGTGGCACGACCCAGCGGGTGTGGTAGCCGCTGCTCATCGCTGCTCCTCGTCCCTGTCGTAGACCTCGTGGGCGCCGGCCGGAGCGTGCTCGGCCTCGCACAGCTTCTGGGCCCGGTGGGCCCGCTCGACCTGATCGGTCTCACGGTTCCCAGTCTTGCGGAAGACCGTCAGCAGCACAGCCCTCCGCCCGGGGGCGAGCCAGTACGTGATCCGCATCGGCCCGATCCGCAACTCCCGCAGTGACCCACCGAGGTGGCTGGCGAGCGGAAAGGGCAGCAGCTCACCGTCCTCGGCGAGTCGGTCGGCGGCGCGCTCGGCCGCCCGGTACTCGGAGAGCGAGCAGCCGTGCAACCACTCACGGACCTCCGGTTCGATCTCGATCTCGTACCCGGCTCGGGCCCCGTCACCGACCATCCGCCCCCCTTGGTTCGACAAGGGGCAACGAACGGCCGGGACGGTGGTTACGCTCTCAGCTCTTCGCGCTGTCGCGGGCGAGTGCGACCAGGCGGGAGACCGCGCGCAGGTACTTCTTGCGGTAGCCGCCGCGCAGCATGTCCTCCGGGAAGACCTGGTCGAAGGGCAGGCCGGAGGAGGTGATGGGCAGCTCGCGGTCGTACATCCGGTCGGCCAGGACGACCAGGCGCAGCGCGGTGGACTGGTCGTCGACCTGGCGCACGCCGCGCAGGCAGACCGCCGTGACGTCGTCCAGCAGGGCGCCGTAGCGGCTGGGGTGAACGGCGGAGAGGTGGGCGAGCAGGGCGTCGAAGTCGTCCAGCGAGGCGCCGGGGGTGCGGGCGGCGACGGCCTCGACGACGTCGTCGGCGTACGGCGGCGGGGCGTCCGGCAGGCCGCGGTGGCGGTAGTCCTGGCCGTCGATCCGCATCGGGCGGAAGTGCGCGGACAGGCCCTGGATCTCGCGCAGGAAGTCGGCGGCGGCGAAGCGGCCCTCGCCGAGCTTCTCCGGCAGGGTGTTGGAGGTGGCGCACAGCTTGACGCCGTTCTCGACCAGCCGGCCGAGCAGGGTGGAGACCAGCACGGTGTCGCCCGGGTCGTCCAGTTCGAACTCGTCGATGCACAGCAGGGTGTGCCCGGAGAGGGTCCGGACGGCCTGCTGGAAGCCGAGCGCGCCGACCAGGTTGGTCAGCTCGACGAAGGTGCCGAAGGCCTTGGGACCGGGGGCGGAGTGCCAGAGCGAGGCGAGCAGGTGGGTCTTGCCGACGCCGTAGCCGCCGTCGAGGTAGACCCCGGCCGGGCCGGTGGGCGCGGGGGCGGAGCGGCGGAACCAGCTGCGCTTGGGCGCGGAACCGTTTCCTCCCCCGAGCGTGGCCGCGAACTGCTCCAGGACCTGGACGGCCTCGTACTGGCTCGGCTGGGTCTGGTCCGGGATGTACGTCCCGAAGCTCACGTCGGCGAAGCGGGGCGGCGGGACCATCTCGGCGACCAGCCGCTCGGCGGGCACGACGGGGCGGCGTTCGGTGAGCGCGATCGGGGCGCCGGCCGGGCTCGCGGCGGCTATCGGGTCGGTCGCGGTGGCGGGGCGGGAGGCTGCGGGCACGGTAGTAGAGGGTACGCCTGGTCCCGGCCGCCTCCGAAACGCCTCCGGACCTCCTCCGGAGCGGCTCCGGTGGAAGACTGATCCCATGCAACAGTTGATCAGCCCGCTGGACGCCCCGGTCGCCGATCCGTCCGACCTGGAATCGCTCGCCGCCGTCTACGCGTACCCCGACCAGGTGAATCGGGGGCGTGCCTGGCTGCGCGCCAACATGGTGGCCGGGCTGGACGGCGGGGCGAAGCTCGACGGGCTGTCCGAGGGGCTGTCCGGCGACGCCGACAAGCGGATCTTCGGTGTGCTGCGGGCGCTGTCGGACGTGGTGCTGGTGGGCGCCGAGACGGTCCGGGCGGAGGGCTACCGGCCGGCCCGGGCCCGCCGGGAGTTCGCGGCCGCGCGGGCGGCGGCGGGGCAGGCGCCGGCCCCGGCGATCGCGATCGTGAGCCGCTCGCTGAACCTCGACCTGACCGCGCCGCTGTTCACGGAACCGCTGGTCAGGACGGTGGTGATCACCGTGGCGGACGCCCCCGAGGAGCGCCGCCGGGAGGTCGCCGGGGTGGCCGACCTGGTGCTCGCGGGGTGCGGCTCGGTGGATCTGCGGGCGGCCGTGGCGGCCCTGGTGGAGCGGGGCTGGACCCGGCTGCTGTCCGAGGGCGGGCCGCGCCTGCTGGGTCAGCTGGCGGCGGCCGGCCTGCTGGACGAGCTGTGTCTGTCGCTGGCCCCGCTGATCGCCGGGGGCGACGCGCCGCGCATAGTCCACGATGCGGAAATGCCTGACGTGCAGCGGATGCGGCTGGTCTCATTGATCGAGCAGAAAGGATTCCTCTTCACCCGCTACCTGCGTCACCTGGGTTCGGATGACCCCGTGACCCCCCGATCGTGATCCCGTTATGCGATGCCGGGGCCCGGGGGCCGGCCACTGGAAGGGACTCACGTGTTCAAGACGGTACTGATGATCGAAAAGGCGCTCTCGGACGCGGACGTGGAGCTGGTCACCACGCTCCACAGCGACGAGAAGGTGTCCTTCGTCGTCCTGATGCAGCCGCGCGGCAAGCAGGACGAACTGCTGCGGGCGCTCGACGACGTCGCCCTCGGCCACCTCGACAAGGTGGTGCACGAGCACGACGAGTCCGGGGGCGGCCCGACCGTGGCCGGCGAATCGCTGGAGCACAGCCTGCGCCACCTGCGCCGGGCCGGGGCCGAGGCGGTCGGCGAGCTGGTCGAGGAGAAGCCGCTGGACCGGCTGCGCGAGGTGGTCAGGCAGCAGGAGGCGGACGAGGTGGTGGTGCTCACCTCCCCGCACTTCGTGGAGGAGTTCTTCCACCGCGACTGGGCCTCCCAGGCCCGCCACAAGGTGGGGGTGCCGGTGCTGAGGCTCTTCGCCAGCGACTCGTAGCGCCCCGGCTCCGCGCGCCGGTGGTGCAGAATCGTCCTTGCGGTCCGTCCGCGAGGACGATTCGCGCGTCTCGTGCGCGTCGCGCCCCGCGCAGGCCCCGTGCCTCGCCGGACCCACCCGCCCAGCCAGCCATCGCCCGTACGGAGCCACGCCTTGAACGACGCCGCGCACGACCTGCACGCCCCGCACTTCATCGGCATCGGCGGCGCCGGGATGTCCGGCCTGGCGAAGATCCTCGCAGTGCGCGGTGCCAGCGTCTCCGGCAGCGACTCCAAGGAGTCCGAGACCGTCCTCGCGCTGCGCGCCCTCGGCGCGACCGTGCACGTCGGCCACGCGGCCGAGCACGTGCCGGACGGCGCCAGCAGCATCGTGGTCTCCAGCGCGATCCGCGCCGACAACCCGGAGCTGGTCGCCGCCCACGAGCGCGGCATCCCGGTGGTGCACCGCTCCGACGCGCTGGCCGCGCTGATGGGCGGCCGCCGGGCGCTGGCGGTGGCCGGCACCCACGGCAAGACCACCACCACCAGCATGCTCGCCGTCGCCCTCGGCGAGCTCGGCCTGGAGCCGTCCTACGCGATCGGCGGCGACCTCGACGCGCCCGGCTCCAACGCCCACCACGGCGGCGGCGACATCTTCGTCGCCGAGGCCGACGAGAGCGACCGCAGCTTCCACAAGTACGCGCCCGAGGTGGCGATCGTGCTCAACGTGGAGCTGGACCACCACGCCAACTACGCCTCGATCGACGAGATCTACGAGTCCTTCGAGACCTTCGTCGGCCGGATCACCCCCGGCGGCACCCTGGTGATCTCCGCCGACCACGACGGCGCCCGCGAGCTGACCGCCCGGGTGGCCGGGCGCGAGGGCCTCCGCGTGGTCACCGTCGGTGCCGCCGAGGACGCCGACCTGCGCGTCCTCTCCGTCGTCGCCCACGGCATGACCAGCGAGGTCACCGTCCTGCTGGACGGCGCCGAGCTGACCTTCACCGTCTCCGTGCCCGGCCGGCACTACGCCCACAACGCGGTGGCCGCGCTGGCCGCCGGCGTCGCGCTGGGCGTCCCCGCCGCCGACCTGGCCAAGGCGCTCAGCGCCTACACCGGCGTGCGCCGCCGCCTCCAGCTCAAGGGCGAGGCGGCCGGCGTCCAGGTGATCGACTCCTACGCCCACCACCCGACCGAGATGACCGCCGACCTGGAGGCCATCCGCGAGGGCCTGGAGGGCGAGGGCCGGGTACTGGTGGTCTTCCAGCCGCACCTGTTCAGCCGCACCCAGCAGCTGGCCGAGGAGATGGGCGCGGCCCTGGCGCTGGCCGACGCCTCGGTGGTGCTGGACATCTACCCGGCCCGCGAGGACCCGATCCCCGGCGTCACCAGCGAGCTGATCATCGACGCCGCCCGCCGGGCCGGCGCCGACGTCACCCCCGAGCACGACTTCGCCGCCGCCCCCGCCCTGCTGGCCGGCCTGACCCGCCCGGGCGACCTGCTGCTCACCATGGGCGCCGGTGACGTCACCAACCTGGGGCCCGCCATCCTGGACAAGTTGCGGGGAAGCCTGGAGCACCTCGCGAACGTTGCCTCCAACGTCTGACCTACGTACGCCGCGAGCGGGAGTCGTGATGAGCTACGAGATCGAGAAGACCGAGGCCGAGTGGCGCGCCCAGCTCAGCCCCGAGGAGTACCACGTACTCCGCGAGGCCGGCACCGAGCGCCCCTTCGTCGGCGAGTACACCGACACCAAGACGGTCGGCGTGTACGGCTGCCGGGCCTGCGGGGCGGAGCTGTTCAGCTCCGAGACCAAGTTCGACAGCCACTGCGGCTGGCCCTCGTACTACGCGCCGCTGGCCCAGGACCGGGTCGAGTACATCGAGGACACCTCGCTCGGGATGCGCCGGGTCGAGGTGCGCTGCGCCGCGTGCGGCGGGCACCTGGGGCACGTCTTCGAGGGCGAGGGCTACGGGACGCCGACCGACCAGCGGTACTGCATCAACAGCATCTCGCTGACGCTGCGGCCGGCCGAGTAGGCCCGTAGGAGCTGGCAGGACCTGAGTGCGAAGGCCCGGACGGTCGCCGTCCGGGCCTTCGCGCTGTCCGGGCGCGGTCCGGCCGCTATCCGGCGAGCGGGGCGAAACGGACCGGCAGGTGCACCAGGGCGCGGTGGAAGGGACCCGGGCGCCAGAGCAGGTCCTCCGCCGGGGTGGCGAGTTCGAGGTCGCTGAGCCGACTGGTCAGCTGCTCGATGGCGGTGATCGCGATCAGCAGGGCCGGGTCCCGGGCCGGGCAGGCGTGCGGGCCGGCCGCCCAGGCCAGGTGGGCGCTCTCGCCGCTGCGCAGCTCGTTGCCGTCGGTGGGCGGCGCGGCCTGGGAGTTGGCGGCCGCGTACGAGACCAGCACCAGCGAGCCGGCCTTGATCTCGCGGCCGTGGAAGGTGATGTCGTACCGCGGGTAGTGGGCCGAGAGGTTGGCCAACGGCGGCTCGTGCCACAGCACTTCGTCGATCGCCTGGTACGCGGTCATCGCGCCGCCGAACAGCGAGCCGGCGTAGCGGGCGTCGGTGAGCAGGCGCAGCAGGGCGTTGCCGATCAGATTGGTGGTCGGCTCGTGCCCGGCGATCATGGTCAGGGTGATCTGCCGGATCACCTCGTCGTCGTCCAGCCCGACCGGGTGGGTGACGAACCAGGAGGCGAGGTCGTGCCGGGGGCGCGCGCGGCGCTCGGCGACCATCGCGGTGACCACAGCGACGAGCTTGCCGTACGCGGCGCCGGCCCGGGCGGTGGACTCGATCAGCCCGGTGATCGCCGCCACCACCTCGGCGTGCTCCTCCTCGGGCACGCCGAACCAGGTGGTGAGCACGAAGGCGGGCAGCTGGCGGGCGTACTCGGCGATCAGGTCGGCGTGTCCGACCGCCGCGAAGCGGTCGATCAGCTGGTGGGCGGCCGTGGCGACCTGGCGCTGGAGGCGGTGCGGCTCGAACAGGGCCAGGCCGTCGGTGATCACCGCGCGGTAGCGGGCGTGCGTCGGGCCGTCGCTGAACAGCGCGGTCGGACGGTAGCCGAGCACCGGCAGCAGCGGGGAGTCCGGTGGGACGGTCGCCTGCCAGGCGCGGGAGTCCTTGGAGAAGGTGTCGCTGTCGCGCAGCAGGTCCAGGGCGGCCTGGTAGTCGGTGACCAGCAGTGCCTCGACGCCGGGGGCGATCTCCACCGGGGCGACCGCGCCGTGCCGGCGCAGCCGCTCGTACACCAGCTGCGGGTCGGCGGCGAAGACCGGGCCGTGGATGGGGGTCGGTCGGGTTTCGGTGGTCACTGTCCCTCGTGGGTGTCGAGGCCGACGGGCAGGGTGTCCAGGACGTGCTCGGCCAGCGCGATCAGCGCGTCGAGGCTGCTCCCGCGCTCGCGCGCGTCGCACAGCAGCAGCGGGGTGGCGGAGTGCAGGTCCAGGTGGGCGCGCAGCACCTCGGGCGGGTGGTCCGGCGAGCCCGGGAAGCGGTTGACGGCGACGGCGTACGGCAGGCCCTGCTCCTCGACCATGTCCATGATCTCGAACGAGTCGGCCAGCCGGCGGGTGTCGGCCAGCACCAGGGCGCCCAGGGCGCCGCGGGCGATGTCCTGCCAGAGCGGGAAGAAGCGGCGCTGGCCGGGGGTGCCGAACATGTAGAGCACCGTGTTGCCGGGCAGGGTGAGCCGGCCGAAGTCCACCGCGACGGTGGTGGTGGATTTCTCGGGCAGGTCGGCCAGGTCGTCCACCGGGCGCCCGGTCTCGGTCATCGCCTCCTCGGTGTGCAGGGTGGCGATCTCGGACAGGGTGCGGATGAGCGTGGTCTTGCCGACCCCGAACGGGCCGGCGACCACCAGTTTCATCAGCGTCTGGTCCCGGTCGGGGAGGTAGCCCACCCGGTTCGGCCCCCCGGCCCGGTCAGCGGAGCGCACGGAGTCCAACGAGGAGCCTCTCGACGATGGAGCGGTCGGTCTGCTGGGCGCGCGGGATCGGCGCGCGGGCGTGCAGGCAGCCCGCCTCGACCAGGTCGGCGGCCAGGAAGACCGTGGCGCTGACCGGCAGGCGCAGGTGCGCGGCGGCCTCCACCACGGTCAGCGCGCCGGGGCGCAGCAGTTCCCAGAGCCTACGGTGTTCGGGTTCGAGGTCGCTCGGCGGTTCGGCCCGGTCGGCCCGGTCCGCGAACAGGACGGTGAGCCGCTCGAAGCCCTCGGTGCCGGGGCGGCTGCGGCCGCCGGTGGCGAGGTAGGCGGGCACCATCCGCCTGCGGGGGACGGCGTTCATGAGCCCGAGGCACCTGATTCCTCGGTGGCCGGTGCCGCGGCTGGGGATCCCGCGGTGGCCGGTGCCGCGGCGGCGGTCGGCGCCCCGGCCCCCTGCTGCCGGGAGGGGCTCGCCAGCGCGCGGCCGAGGGCGGCCACCTGGAGCTGCATCTGGTAGGCCACGTTGCCGAGTTGGGCGTCCGGGGCGGCGAACACGGCGAGCGAGGTGTTCTCCCCGGCGGGGACGACGATGGCGTAGCCGAGGTCGGACTCCACCACGGTCTGGGCCAGCCGCGGCCGCTCGTTGTCGGTGAAGGCGGTGGTGAAGGCCCGGGCGGCGGCGTGCACCGTGGCGGTCATCGCGGCGGTCCGCTCGGCGGAGGCCCGGCCGAGGCCCTCGGAGGCCCCCTCGACGAGGCCGTCACCGGTGGCGACCACGGCGTGCAGCACCCCTGGCAGCTCCAGCAGCGGGTTCAGCACCCAGGAGATCTCGTCGGTCGCGGTCGGGCTGGGCGAGCTGCTCACTGCTCGGCTCCTTCTAAGGTCGGTCCGGTGGTGTGGTCGCCGGTGGTGTGGTCGCCGGTGGCGGCGGTGGCGTCGCCGGGACCGGTGGTGCGGTCCGGCTCGTCGGAGCGGTCGGGCAGGTCGGCCCGGGCGGCGGCGACCCGGCCGGAGCCGGTGCCCTGCTGCAGCGCCTGCCAGCGGGCGGCGGCCTGCTCGGGGCTGCGCAGGTACGGCGCGGGCCGCTCCCCGGGGCTGCTCGCCCGCCCCGGCTCCTCGGCGGTGAGCGGACGGCGGCGGCGCCGACTGGGCAGGCCGCTGCCGTTTCGGTCCGGAGCGGCGTCCGGGGCGGCCTCCGGGGTCGCGTCCGACAGCGTGCCCGGGGCGGCGTCCGGTGCTGCGGCCGAAGCGGCTTCGGCGGCGGGCTCGGGCACCGGGTCGGGCACCACGTGGATGGTCGGCGCCGGGTGCGGGCCGGGCTGGTGGTGGCGGTCGGCGAGCACCGGCCCGTCCTGCTCGTCGGCGTCGCGCATCGGCGGGACGGCCGCGACCGCAGGCGCCTGTGCCGGGCCGCTGCCGGCCCGCAGCGGCAGCGGGGTGAGCACCGACAGCTGCTGCTCGTCGTCCACCGTCGTCACCAGCGCGGCCGGGATGCGCAGGATGGTCCGCATGCCGCCGTACGGCGAGGGCTCGATGTGGCAGGTGAAGCCGTACTGGCGGACCAGCTTGCCGACCACCGCGAAGCCGGTCTTGGGCGGGTTGCCCAGTTCGGTGAGCAGCAGGTCCGACGGGCCGGCCAGCAGTCGGCGGGCCCGGCGCAGCTGGTCCTCGTCCATGCCGATGCCGCTGTCGTCGACGATCACCAGCGCGCCGCGGCCGCCCTGCTGCACGGTGACCGGGACGTCGGTCTCCGGGTGGGAGTACGCGGTGGCGTTGGCAAGCAGCTCGGCGATCGCGATGGCGATCGGCTCGGCGGCCCGGGCGACCACGGCCAGCCGCTGTTCCCGCAGGTGGTTGGCGACCTTGATCCGGGCGTAGCCGGGCACCCGGGACAGCGCGCCGACCACCACCTCGGCGAGCGGGGAGTCGGTCCGGGCCAGGCCCGGCCAGGCCTCGCAGAGCACCGCGACGGTCTGGATCCGGCGCAGCGCGACCTCGTTGCGGAAGTCGACCTCCAGCAGCCGGGGGTCGTCGTTCTCGTGCTGGAGCTGCTGGACCAGGCTCTGGATCTGGTACAGCAGGGTCTGGATCCGGGAGGTGGAGCCGCGCATGGCGGCCCGGGCGGCGGCGTCGACGCGCTCGCGCTCGTCGGCGAGGGCCGCGGTGGTGGCGTCCAGGACGGACTGCAGCGCCCGGACCGCCTCGACCCCGACGGTCTGCGCGTCCAGCGGGCCGACCTGCGGGGCGTTGGCGTGGGTGAGCCGGACGGCGGTGGCGGCGACCCGTTCCTGGGCGAGGTGGCGGATCTCGGCGAGCAGTGCGGCGGCGCGCCGGTCGGCGGCGGCGAGTCGGGCCTCGGCCTCCTCGGCCCGGGTGTTCGCCTCCCCGACGCCGGCGTTCGCCTCCTTGGCCCGGGCGTTGGCGGCGGCACCGCGCTGGTCGGCGGACCGGGCGTGCTCCTCGGCCCGCCGGGCCTGCTCGGCGGAGTTCCGTACGGCCTCCTGGGCCTCGTGCAACTGGCGGGCGGCGCGGGCGAGTTTGGCCTCCGCGGCACGGGCCTGCTGCTCGCCGTGGCCGAGCGCGGCCTCGGCGGCCACCGCCCGGCCGACGGCCGCGGCCCGGCTGCGGGAGAGCACGACCGTGGCCGCGGCGGCGACCAGCGCCAGGGCGATCAGCGCGATCAGCGTCATCGGGGTCCTCAGGTGTCCTTGCTGCTCGGTCTGGGGCGTCGCCCGGTGTCCGTCCGGGGCGCGCCCGGTGCCCGCACCCGGCGGTCTCCGGGCCCGTCTCCGTCAACGGCTGCGGGGCCGGGCCGGGTTCGCGTCCGGGCGGCGGGCCGGCGTCGGTTCCGGGCGGCGCTCCGGCGTCAGTTCCGGCCGGCGCGCGGGCGCGGGATGCGGGCGGCGTCCTCGGCCAGTTCGCGGGCCACCAGGGCGACCTGGCCCATGGCGTCCAGGATGCCGGGGAGCGCGGAGCCGTCCAGGTGCCGGTACTCGGCCCCGACGGTGATCACCAGCCGCTCGGGCAGGCCGAGTTCGGGGTGGCGCTGCTCGGCGATCACCCGTCGGGCGGCGTCCAGCGCGGGTATCCCGGCGGCATGCAGGGCGTGGGCGCGCTCGCGGACGTACGCCAGGTAGCCGATGTGCTCCTGGACGCCGTCGCGGTCGAGCACCGGGCCGTGGCCGGGGACGAAGATCTCGGCGCCGGTGGCGAGCGCCCGCTCGCAGGCGCCGATGACGTTCTCCAGCGGGCCGGCCCAGTGCGAGGGGTGGTCGCCGGGCTGCTCGGGGGTCGAGGAGAAGATCACGTCGCCGGTGAACACCGCTCGCTGGTGCGGGAGGTGGACCATCAGGTCGCCGCCGGTGTGGGCGGCGGGCAGGCTGGTGATCTGCACCGGGTAGCGGCCGACCTTGAGCTCCAGCTCACCGGTGAAGACGGTGTCCGGGTGCACCGGTTCGGTGGTGGACCAGTCGAAGCGGCCGAAGTGCTCGCGGAGGTAGCCGCCGAGCGGGGAGTCCGGGTCGCTGTCGGTGAGCAGGGCGTGCTGCTGCTGGGGGGTGGGCTCCCAGTGGATGTGCTCCAGCGCCTCGCGGGTGGCTATCACCTCGGCGTCCGGGAGCACTCCGGCGCCCCACAGGTGGTCGCCGTTGGCGTGGGTGACGACCACCCGGTCGACGTCGACCCCGGTCGGCAGCAGGCGCCGGCTGGCGGCCAGGAACTCGCCGGCCAGCGAGGGGTCGTACGGGGTGTCGATCCAGAGCGCGGTGGTCTCCGAGGCCAGCAGGCCGCAGTTGGCCAGGCCCCAGCCCCGCTTCGGGGGGAGCCACACATACAGGTCCTCGGCAATCGCGCTCACGTTCGCCCGGTTGATCGTCATGCGCGCGATTATGCCCATGATGTGTCAGGGATGGGGCAAAACCTGTACGAACGGCTGGAGTTCATGCCCCGGTCTCTCCCGCACTGTCCGGTTTCGCACCACGTGGTCGAGACCAATTGTCTCACTGCTCGGGACGACTGATGGACACCTCACCGCGGAACCCGGACGGGACGTCGGACCGCGGCGCGGGGAGGACCCGGCAGACCTCGACCGTGACGTCCACCGTGTCCAGCCCGATCACCCGCCCCTCCACCGCGACGAATCCTTTCTCCCCCGAGCGGAACAGCGCCGCCAGCGGCGAGCTCCGGTTCGCCGAGGTCAGCGCCTCCACCGCCATCGCCGAGCCGAAGGCGAACACCCCGCACAGCACGACGCAGGGCGCGTGCCGGGGCGTACGGGTGACGAAGATGAAGCCGTGGTCGCGGATCAGCTCCCCGGCCGGGTTGTACAGCGCCTCGAAGGTCATGCCGCCCCAGCGGGCCCGGGCCTCCTCCGGGAACTCGACCGCGAAGTCCGGGAACACCGCGTCCAGCACCCCGCCGGAGTAGGAGTTGACCCCCGGACCGCCGATCGAGAAGGTCGGCATCCGCGGGTCCTGCGCGCCCGCCACCACCAGCTCGATCGTCGCCTTCCGGTTGACCTTCCGCAGCAGGTCGGTCAGCTCCGCTATCGCCCTGGCCTCGGCCATCGGCACGAACAGCACGTTCTTCGGCCCGCGGCTGGTCAGCTGACAGCCGTCCGAGGTGAAGGCGAACTCCGCCACCTCCAGGCTCGGGATGACGATCTGCACCCGCCCGTACGGCGCCAGCAGCGCCCGCAGGAAGCCGTAGCGCAGGAACAGCCTGGTACGGGCGAGGGAGCGGGCCGCGAGGAAGCCGATCACGGCCGGAACGGATGCGATCAGCACCTGGAGCAGGATCTCCATATGATCCCCCCGGAGGAAGACTCGACCACGAACTGTGCGCTCTGGTCATGTCCCCGCCCGTGGCCGAAATTACCCACTTCAGCCGGTACTTGACGTCACGAACATTCACCGGGGGTCACGTCAGGCGCTTGATTCCCTTGCGCTCCCCCGCACAGCGCTCGTATCCCAGCCACGCGTTGATCGCCAGCATCGGCGCATTGGTGGTGTCGTTGCTGGTGTACGCGCGCCGGTGACCCGCCTCCGCCGCCAGCCGCAGCGACTCCAGCTTGGCCAGCTTCGTCAGACCTCGGCCGCGGAAGGCCCGTCGGCAGGCGGTGAACGCGGACCAGTAGCGGTCCACCCCGTCGGTCTGCGCCAGGCTGAGCGCGGCCGGTTCGCCGTCCACCACGGTGACCACGGTCAGCGCCCGGTCCAGGTCCGGCCGCTCCCAGGTGCTCCGGAGCCAGTCCTCGTACTCCAAGGCGTCCATCGGCACCTCACCGGGCTCGTCCCGAACGGCGTCCGCGTCGACCAGGAACAGCGGCCGCGGGTCGTCCGCCCAGTCGGTCGCCGGACGCAGCTCGACGCCGGCCGGGCGCTCCGGCGCTTGCGGCAGCGGCAGCGTCAGGTCCCGTGCACTGAAATGCGCGGCACGCCCCTGCTCGTAGCCCCGGGCGGCGGCGAAGGCCAGTGCGGCGGGCTCCTCGTCCAGCCAGGAGTGCAACTCGGCCACCCCGAGGGCGATCAGGTGCTGTTCGGCCGCGGCCAGCAACGCCGTGCCCGCGCCGCGCCGCCGGAACTCCGGCAGCACGCTGCCGTTGGCGTAGCCGACGCCGGCGGTCGTCGTCCCCGTCACCAACCCGCAGCGCACCCCGCCGACCACCCGGCCGTCCAGTTCGGCGACGAAGGTGCGGAAGTGCTCGTCGGTACCCGGCCGGGCGTTCAGCCAGCGCAGCACCTCGGCGCTCATCACCAGGTGCTCGCGCCCGGCGCGGTGGGCGGCCGCCACCGCCTCGGCGTCCTCGGGGCGGAAGTCACGGATCGTCAAGGAGGTCTCGGTCATGGATTCGCACGCTATCCGCGCCCCCCGTCCGGCGCCTCCCAATTTCGCCCCGCCACGGCGGCCACCTGCGCGGACGGCCGCACCCCGGGACCAAAACCCCTCTCCCCCGGGGCGGCAAGCTCAAATAATGCTCTGAGAAGACCGGGTGAGGCTTGGCAGCCACCCCACCCGGGGACATCCTCAGCAACACGGCCGCGCAGTCCTGGCGACGACGCCCGCACCGCCCGACGGCCTCCCCGCCCAGCCCTCCGAAGGGGGCGAACCGATGACCTCCCCTGCCCTGCACCTGCCCGGCCCCACCACCGCCGACCGCCCCGCCGGCACGGGCTCCTCGCCCCGGCTCGGCGTCGGCCTCGGCTGGCGCAGCGAGATCGACACCGTGGTCGAGCGCCAACCCGGCCTGGACTGGGTCGAGGTGGTCGCCGAGAACATCTGCGCCGACCACCTGCCCGCCTCGCTCACCGTCCTGCGCGAACGCGGCGTCACCGTCGTCCCGCACGGCGTCGGCCTCGGCCTCGGCGGCGCCGACCGGCCCGACCCCGACCGGCTCGGCCGGCTCGCCGGGACGGCCCTGGCGCTCGGCTCCCCGCTGGTCACCGAGCACCTGGCCTTCGTCCGGGCCGGCGGCCTGGAGGCCGGCCACCTGCTGCCCGTCCCGCGCACCCGGGACTCGCTGCGGGTGATCGCGGAGAACATCCGGATCGCCCGGGACCAGCTCCCGGTGCCACTCGCCCTGGAGAACATCGCCGCCCAACTCGCCTGGCCGGACGACGAGTTCACCGAGGGCGAGTTCCTCGCCGAACTGGTCGACCGGACCGGCGTCCGGCTGCTGATCGACGTCGCCAACCTGCACACCAACCGGGTCAACCTCGGCACCGACCCGGCCGCCGAACTCGACCGCCTGCCCCTGGAGGCACTCGCCTACGTGCACGTCGCCGGCGGTGTCCTGGTCGACGGCGTGTGGCACGACACCCACGCCCACCCCGTCACCGCACCGGTGCTGGAGGTGCTGGCCGAACTCTGCGCGCGGGTCGAACCGCCCGGCGTCCTGCTGGAACGGGACGCCGCCTTCCCGCCGCCCTCCGAACTGGCCGGTGAACTGGACGCCATCCGCAGGGTGCTGGAGGGGAGCACCCCGCGATGCCGGACCTGACCACCGCCCGGGAGCGCCTGGCCCGGCGCCAGGCCGAGCTGCTGGCCGCCCTGGTGGCCGGCGGACCCGTCCCGCCCGGCTTCGACCCGGACCAGGTCCGCGCCCAGTCCACCGGCCTCGCCGCCAAACGGCGCGACACCACCGCGAAGACCGCCCCCGACCTGCCCCGCCTGCTCGGCGCGCAGTACGGGCCGCTCTTCCTGGAGTACGCCCGCACCCACCCGCAGACCGGCGGCTACCGCGCCGACGCCCGGGCCTTCGCCGAGTGGGTGCTCACCGACGGCGGCCCGCCCGCCGCCGACCACCGCCGCGCCCTGGAGCAGTGGCTCCACCCGGATTCCGAACCGGCGCGGGTGCGACGACCGCCCGGCCCGCTCACCCGGCTCCGCCGGGCCCTGCGCGGCCACTGATCCGACGCTTTCTCGGGGGACCGCCCATGTGGCACAACAGCTACTTCCTGATCCCGGCCGTCCTGCTGCTCGCGGCCGCCCTGTACGCCGCCCGGACCCGGCAGCGGGTCCGGCACGTCCCGGACCCGCAGGGCCTGCCCGGCCGCGGCCTGCCGCTACTGGACACCGCCTTCCTGGCCGGCGGGCCCGGCCGGGTCTTCGACACCGCGCTGGTCCGGATGCACCTCTCCGAGCAGGCCGTGATCAGCCGCGCCGGCCTGGTCACCCTCACCGGCGCCCGGCCGTACGACGCCGTCGACCAGGCCGTCCAGGACGCCGTCGGCAGGACCGGCAGCCGTGAACTCGCCCCGTTGCGCCGCACGGTGATGCGCTCCGCCGCCGTGCAGGAGATCGGCGACCGGCTCGCCGACCGCGGCCTGATGCGCCGCCCCGAACTGCTGCGCCGGGCGCTGATCGCCCGTCGACTGCTCTGGCTCGCGATGCTCGACGTCGTGCTCTTCGCCGGGATCGCCCTGCTGCTCGACGACAACGACGCCCTCTACGACCGCCCCGACCTCTGGTACCCGGCCCTCCTGCTGTTCATCGGCGCCGTCGCCCTCGCCACCGGCGCCCGGGCCGACGGCCGGATCACCCCGGCCGGGCAGCGCCAGCTCGCCCTGATGCAGGGCAGCACCCCGTGGCAGCCGAGCCACGGCATCTCGCCCAAGCTCGCGGGCGGCGCGATGCTGGGCGCCCTCGCGCTCGGCGGGCTGGCCGCAGCCGGGCTCGGGAACCCGGAGCTGGAGGCGGCCATGGTGGCCGCGACCGTCCAGGAGGAGGCGATCCGGCAGGCCTCCGGGGGCACCTGGTCCTCCTCGTTCTTCTCCTCCTCGTCGTCCTCCTCCTCGTCCTCGTCCTCTTCCTCGTCGAGCTGCGGCTCCTCCTGGTCGAGTTGCGGCTCCTCGCACCACCACTCCTCGTGCGGCTCCTCGCACTCCAGCAGCTGCGGCTCGCACTCCGGCTGCGGGTCCTCCTCGTCCAGCTGCGGGTCGAGTTGCGGAAGCAGCTGCGGTGGCTCCTGACGTCACAGTTCGGTATCGCGCTCCGGGAAGCCGTTCCGCCCGGCCCGGCCCCAGGCATAGAACAAGCCCATGTGGTTGCTGTTCCTGATACCGGCCTGCGTCGCGGCAGTGCTCTCCTGCCTCCGGCTGGTGCGGATGACCGCCACCGCCGACGCCCTCGCCGACCAGGACCGGTCGCGCCCGCCGGAGGCCGTCGGGATCGGGCTCTACGAGACCGCGTACCTGGCCGGCGGCCCGGACCGGGTGGTGGAGCTGGCCCTCGTCCTGATGGCCGGCCGCGGCCGCCTCCACCTGGCCCACACCGGCTGGACCACCGTGGTCGACCCCAAGGGCCGCAGCCGCCTGGAACGCGCGATCATCGCCACCGTCGGCCCGGACGGCCAGTGCCGCACCGACGAACTGCGCCGGGCGATGGGCGAGCACCCCACCGTGCTGGAGATCGGCGCCCGGCTCTCGCTGGCCGGCCTGGCCACCCCGGCACTGATCCAGCGCAACACCGTGGTGGTGGTCCGCCAGGTCCGGCACGCGATGCTGCTGACCGTGGTGCTGCTCGCCGCCGCGATCTCGCTCAGCGGCTTCACCGGCGGCGACACCCTCGCCCCGCTCGCCTGGTTCTCCCTGCCCCTGATCCTGACCTCGGGCACCCTGCTGATGGCCCGGGTCGACGTCTACCCGTACACCCGCTGGGCCTCCCCCATCGGCCAGGAGGTGCTGCGCGAGGTCCGCCCGACCCGCCAACGCGGCCTCGCCGACGACGAGGAGCGCGAACTCCTCACCGCCGTCGCCATGAACGGCGCCGCCGTCCTCCCCGACCCCCGCCTCCGCGCCGCCCTCCGCCCCCACCGGACCTAGCGGACCCGACGGACCCGACGGACACCGCGGAAACGGCACGGGGCCCGCCGAAGCGGGCCCCGTGCACTGCGTCGCGGGTCAGACCAGGCCGTTCAGCAGCTCGCTCACCGGCTTGCGGCGGCCGGTGTAGAACGGCACCTCCTCGCGGACGTGCAGCCGGGCCCGGGAGGGGCGCAGGTCGCGCATCAGGTCGACGATCCGGTGCAGCTCGTCCGCCTCGAAGGCGAGCAGCCACTCGTAGTCGCCGAGCGCGAATGAGGCGACCGTGTTGGCCCGCACGTCCGGGTAGCCACGGGCCATCTGCCCGTGCTCGGCGAGCATCGCGCGCCGCTCGGCGTCCGGCAGCAGGTACCACTCGTAGGAGCGGACGAACGGGTAGACGCAGACGTAGTCGCGCGGGCGCTCGTCGGCGAGGAAGGCCGGGATGTGCGACTTGTTGAACTCGGCCGGGCGGTGCAGGGCCATGTTCGACCAGACCGGCTCCAGCTGACGGCCGAGGCCGGTGCGGCGGAAGCGGTTGTACGCCTCCTGGAGGTCGTCCGAGTCCTCGGCGTGCCACCAGATCATGAGGTCGGCGTCCGCGCGCAGCCCGGACACGTCGTAGGTGCCGCGGACGGTCACGTCCTTGGCGTCGAGCTGGGCGAACAGCTCGTCCACCTCGGCGGCCAGGGCGGTGCGGTCCTCGGGCAGGGCGCCCTTGAGCTTGAACACCGACCACATGGTGTAGCGGATGACCTGGTTCAGGTCGCGCGCCTTCTTCTTCTCGGGCCGCTGCTCGGGCTCCCGCTCAACGCTCTCAGTCATGCGCCCATTGTCCTCTCCGTGGAACCGTCCCCGGTCGCCGGGGTCAACAGATTGTCGATGGCCGCCACCGCGGCGGCCGCCGAGCCGATGCAGGCCGGGATCCCCACCCCGTCGTACGCGGCGCCGCACAGCGCCAGCCCGCCCACCGCCCGCGCCGCCGCCCGCACCCGGGCCACCCGGTCGGCGTGGCCCACCGGGTACTGCGGCAGGCCGGCCGTGAAGCGCGACACGAAGGTGTCGTACGGCCGAGCGGTCAGTCCGATCGCCTCCGCCAGGTCCGCCAGCGAGCGGGCCACCAGCTCCTCGTCCGGCAGCTCCAGCGCCTGCTCCTCGCGGTGGCGGCCGAGCGAGGTGCGCAGCAGGAAGGCGTCCGGCGCGGAGCGCGCCAGCCAGCCCCACTTGTTGGAGGAGAAGGTCGAGGCCTTGATCCGGCGGCCGTCCACCGGCGGCACCAGGAAGCCGCTGCCGCCGGGCACCTCGGCCAGGTCGGCGCGGCGGAACGCCAGGGTCACCAGCGCCATGCCCGCGTACTCGACGGAGTCCAGTTCGACGGCCGCCGCCGGGGCGTCCGCGCGCAGCAGCCGGGCCGCGGCCGGTGCCGGGACGGCCAGCACCACGGCGTCCGCGGTCAGCACCTCGCCGCCGGCCACCACCCGCCAGCCCTCGGGGGTGCGGCGCAGTTCGTCGACCGGGGTGTCGGTGCGCAGGTCCACACCCGCCTCGACGCAGGCCTTGGCGACCGCCTCCGGCAGGGTGCCGAGGCCGCCGCGCAGGCCGCTGAACACCGGGGTGCCGACCACCTGCGGCCGGGACGCCAACGCGTGCACCCCGGCGACCAGCGAGCCGCCGCCCCGAGCGATCGGCAGCAGCTGCGGTACGGCGGCGCGCAGCGAGATCTCCTCGGCGCGGCCCGCGTAGACGCCGCCCAGCAGCGGCTCGACCAGCCGGTCCACCACCTCCTGGCCCAGCCGGTCGGCGACGTAGCGGCCGATCGCGACGTCCGCCCCGACCTCGGTGGGCCGCTCGTGCCGGGCCCGCTCCAGCCCCTCGGCGCTCAGCACCCCGGAGGCGGCCAGCGCCTCCAGGTCGCCCGGGACGCCCATCACCTGCCCGCCGGGCAGCGGCCGCAGCGCGCCCCTGGTCCAGATCGCCGCCTTCGCGGTGGTCGGCGGCTCCAGCTCCGCGCCCAGCCCGACGGCCCGCGCCAGCTCCACCGCCTCCGGCCGCCGCGCCAGCACCGACTCGGCCCCGAGGTCCACCCGGACCCCGCCGACCTCGCCGCCCCACAGCTTCCCGCCGACCCGCCCGGACGCCTCCAGCACCGTCACCCGCGCCCGCGCGGGCCCCCCGGCCGCCCCGCTCAGGAAGGCGGCCGCAGCCAGCCCCGCGATCCCACCACCGACGACGACGACCTGTGCTTCCGACATGCCCCGCAGTCTCGCAGGTCTTTACACCGAAGCCTCAATCCGCTGCACGCGCCAGGTCGATGGAGATCGGAAACGGCACCGGCCGCTCCAGCACGCCGCGGAAGATCCCGGCGGGAGCGTACGAGGAGGTCGCCTGCTCCAGTTCGTAGACGTGCGCCACCGGAGCACCGTCCTCCTCGTCCACGATCCAGTAGTGCGGGATCCCGGCCTCGGCGTACTTGTGGAACTTCACCCCGCGGTCACGGCACTCCGACTCCGGTGAGACCACCTCGACCACGAGCACCACCTCGCGCGGGCGGTACCCGGTACAGGATGGATCATCAGTCACCGCGGACACCAGCACGTCCGGTTCCAGGCGGTTCCACTCGTCCAGCGTGACCGACCTCCGGGTCCGGGCAAGGACCCCGTCCGGGGCGAGCTCGGCCAGGGCCGACGTCAGCCGTGTCGCGAGCCCGTTGTGCCAGGGGTGCTGAGGCGCCAGTCGGAAGACCAGGGCGCCGTGCAGCAGTTCGGTGTGCGGTGGTGCCTGCGGCAGGTGATCGAGGTCGTCGGCGAACCAGCCCTCAGCGCGCGGCGGGTACATCCAGTCCGGCAACTCGTCCATGACCCCAAAGTAGTGGGTGCGCCACGCTTCGTAGACTCGCTCCCATGGAACCGATCGTGGTGAGTGCCTGTCTGGCCGGGATCCCCTGCCGGTACGACGGGCGGGCGAAGACCTCCGCCGACGCCGTGCGGCTGGTCGAGGAGGGGCGGGCCGTGGTGGTGTGTCCGGAGGGGGCGGGTGGGCTGCCGACGCCGCGGGCGGCGGCGGAGATCGTGGGCGGGGACGGCGCGGACGTGCTGGACGGGCGGGCGCGGGTGGTGGACGCGACCGGGGCGGACCGCACCGAGGAGTTCGTGACCGGGGCGCGGGCGGCGTTGGCGGCGGCCGAGGCGGCGGGGGCGCGGCGGGCCGTGCTGATGGCGCGCAGTCCGTCCTGCGGGTGCGGGCAGCTGTACGACGGGACGTTCTCCGGGGAGCTGCGGCCCGGGGACGGGGTGACGGCGGCGCTGCTGCGGCGGGCGGGGATCGAGGTGCGCGCCGGGTAGGTCGTGTCCGTCCCGCCACCGAGCTGTGATGGACCCGCGATCCACCGGGCGGGTCCTTCGGGCAGGCTCTTGCGTCCAATGGCGAGAACCGTCAACGGACTTGGGGAGGGCCCGGGAATGGGAAGACAGGCGAGAGCCGGCGCACTGGGGGCGGCGGTGGCTGCGGCGGTGCTGCTGGTGGGGGGCTGCAGTGCGAGCAGCAGCGGGGATTCGGGGCGGAACGACTCGGTCGGGGTGCCGGCGAAGGCGGCGGGACCGGGGGCGCCTCCGCCGGCGAACGGGAGCGCGAACGGGGCCGCGAGCGCCCAGCCGTCCGGCGCCCCGGCGGCGGCCGGGGTCACTCCGGCCGCCGACACCCGGCTGATCTCGTACACCGCGCAGCTCGCCCTGCGCGCCAAGGACGTCGGGCAGCTCCTCACCAAGGCGCGGGAGTTGACCACCGCCTCGGGCGGCTACGTGGACGGTGAGGCGGTCGGCGGCGGTGGTGCGGACGAGGTCGGGCAGCTGACGCTGAAGATCCCCTCGGCCGCCTACCAGCAGACCGTGGACCAGCTGGCGGCGCTGGGCGAGGTGGTGTCCCGGAAGAGCCAGGCGGACGATCTGACCCAGCAGGTCGCGGACGTGGCGAGCCGGGTGCAGACCCAGCAGGCGAGCGTGGACCGGGTGCGGGCGCTGATGCAGCAGGCCAAGTCGCTGAGCGACATCACCTCGCTGGAGAGCGAGTTGAGCCGCCGGGAGGCGGATCTGGAGTCGTTGCAGAAGCAGCAGAAGGAGCTGTCCGCCCGGACGTCGTACTCGACCGTCACCCTGGACGTCCGCCACGAGGTCGCGGCCCCGACTCCGACGCCGGCCCCGAAGGCCGAGGAGAAGGGCTTCGGCGACTCGGTCGGTTCGGCGCTCGGCGGCGGCTGGCACGTGCTGGTGACGATCGTCTCCGCGCTGGTGGTGGCGCTGGCCGCGGCGGCGCCGTTCCTGCTGGTCCTGGCGGTCCCGGGGGCGCTGCTCTTCCGCTACTGGCGCCGCACCCGGCCCCGGCCCTTCACTCCCGAGGAGAACGAGGAGAACAAGGAGAACAAGGAGAACGAGGAGGCCGGGCCCACCGGACCGACGGGCTGACCCGCATCGATGGCGGGCCCCCGGAAACCGGACGGGCCCGCCACCACGGCGGCGTCAGCGCGCGCTGGCCTCGTGCACGAAGGCGACCAGGCGGCTGAGCGCGTCCGGGTCCATCGACGGCATCACGCCGTGGCCGAGGTTGAAGATGTGGCCGCTGCTGCCGAGCGCCTGGGCGGCGTGCAGCACCTCGCGGGCCTTGGTCTCGACGACCTTGGTGGGCGCGAACAGCACCGCCGGGTCGAGGTTGCCCTGAAGGCCCTTGCCGGGGCCGACCCGCTCGGCGGCGACGTTCAGCGGCACCCGCCAGTCGACGCCGACGATGTCCGCGCCGGCCTGGCCCATCAGGCCGAGCAGCTCACCGGTGCCGACACCGAAGTGGATCCGCGGCACCCCGTAGGAGGCGACGGCGTCGAAGACCTTGGCGCTGGACGGCATGACCGAGCGGCGGTAGTCGTCCGGCGCGAGCGCGCCGACCCAGGAGTCGAACAGCTGGATCGCGGAGGCGCCGGCCTCGATCTGCACCTTCAGGAAGGCGGAGGTGATGTCGGCGAGCCGGTCCAGCAGGGCGGCCCACAGCTCGGGCTGCCCGTACATCATGGCCTTGGTGTTCTCGTGGTTCTTGGACGGCCCGCCCTCGATCAGGTAGCTGGCGAGCGTGTACGGCGCGCCCGCGAAGCCGATCAGCGGGGTGCCGCCGAGCTCGTCGACCAGCAGGCCGACGGCCTCGGTGACGTAGGGGACGTCGTCGGGCTCCAGCGGGCGCAGCCGCTTGAGGTCCTCGAAGGTGCGGATCGGGTCGGCGATGACCGGGCCGATGCCGGGCTTGATGTCCACGTCGATGCCGACGGCCTTGAGCGGGACCACGATGTCGCTGAAGAAGATCGCCGCGTCCACCTTGTGCCGGCGCACCGGCTGCAGGGTGATCTCCTTGACCAGTTCGGGCCGCATGCAGGAGTCCAGCATGGGGACGCCCTCGCGGACCTTCAGGTACTCGGGCAGCGAGCGACCGGCCTGGCGCATGAACCAGACCGGGGTGTGCGGCACCGGCTCGTGCCGACAGGCGCGCAGGAACGCGGAGTCGTACGCGGCGCCGCGGCGCGCGGGGGTGGTCCGGCCGTCGAGGGTGGCCGCCGTCTGGTCTGCCGTAGTCTCGCTCACGGGTCAAATCTTCGCACGCGCCCGGGGGCGCCCTTCCCGGGCGGTCTCGTCGGTTCCTCCAAGATCTGGCCGGGTTTGCCGTTCCGGCACGCCGCTCGGACGGAAGTTGCGGCGATAACCCGGGTTTTCGACCTAGTCTTCGGGTC
The DNA here is from genome assembly GCF_040303245.1 of Kitasatospora sp. NPDC096077. Taxonomy (NCBI): domain Bacteria; kingdom Bacillati; phylum Actinomycetota; class Actinomycetes; order Kitasatosporales; family Streptomycetaceae; genus Kitasatospora; species Kitasatospora sp. NPDC096077. The sequence continues at coordinate 230,889 of NZ_JBEOSV010000004.1, forward strand.
ATGGCAGCGGTCGGCGGGCACCCCGCGCAGGGTGGCGGAACAGGTGGCGGAACGGGTCGGGAGGGGGCGCCGAGCGAGTTCCGGGCCGCCGTGGAGGCCCTCGACGGGGCGCGGCTGCGGCCCGAGGTCCAGCTCTCCCCCGCGCCGGCCCCGCGCCGGCTCGCCCCGTACGCGTTCGCGCTGACCGCCACCGTGGAGGTGGACGGCGACGAGCTGGCCGACGGCCGGCTGGTGCTGCTGCACGACCCGGCCGGGCAGGAGGCCTGGAACGGGGAGTTCCGGGTGGTCACCATGACCCGGGCCGAGCTGGAGCCGGAGATGGCCGGCGACCCGCTGCTCTCCGAGGTCGGCTGGGCCTGGCTGCTGGACGCGCTGCAGGCGCACGGCGCCGGGTACGCGGAGCCCTCCGGCACGGTGACCCGCTGCATGTCGCAGTACTTCGGCGGTCTGGCGGACCGCCCGTCCTCGACCGAGATCGAGATCCGGGCCTCCTGGACGCCGGCCGACGGCCGGTTCGAGCGGCACCTGGCGGCCTGGGGGGACCTGCTCTGCATCAGCGCCGGGCTGCCGCCGGCCACCCCGGCCCTGCCGACCCCGGCCGAGGTCACGTCACTCGGTGGGGTGGTCCCGATGCCCGCCCGGCGACGCCCCCGGTCGCACTGACGGGTGGCGTCCGGGCCGGACGACACCTCCCGCCCCGATGCCACCCCCAGGGCTGACGGAGTGTGACTTCGGTCCTGCTCTGCGTCAATTAACCGGTCAGATCCGACCGATCTGCGACGAATCTGATCGATTTTGTACGAATTCCGGGCATGTCCCATCAGTCATATGCGCGATTTGTCCGTATTGTTACTCACTAGATCGTGATCTTTCGCTAAAGCCGGGCACGGTAGCTGCCGAAGCAGACTGTGACCCTTTCCGAACGCGGAACACTCCGACCGCCCCCTCGGGGTTCCGTCCGCCACTCCCCGCAGGAGGCCTGGTGTCGGTCCTTCTTGAGCACCCCGCAAACGTGGTCGCCTACCGCCCGACCAAGCCCACCGCCATGGTGGTCATCGCCGATCCCCGCGTCCGAAACACCGTCACCCGCCACCTGTGGGCGCTCGGCGTCCGCGACGTGATCGAGGTGTCCTCGATCGCCGAGGCCCGCCCCCGGGTCTCCACCCCGCGTGACATCTGCGTCGCCGACGTCCACCTGCCGGACGGCTCCGGGCTGACCATCCTCGCCGAGACCCGCGCCGCGGGCTGGCCCAACGGCCTGGCCCTGTCGGCCGCCGACGACATCGGCGCCGTCCGCAGCGCGCTGGCCGGCGGCGTCAAGGGTTACGTGGTCACCGGCACCCGCACCAACGTCGCGATGCCCGGCCGCCCGGGCCTGCCGCTCGGTGCCGCCGGACTGGCCGGCCGGATGCGCCGCCCCGGGATGCCGGGCATGCCGGGCGCCGCCGGTGCGCCGGGCGCTCCCGGGGCCCCCGGTGCGCCGGGCCCGCAGCAGACCGCCTACCGCGAGCTGTCCGGCCGTGAGGTCGAGGTGCTGCGGCTGGTCGCCGAGGGCCAGTCGAACAAGGCGATCGGCGTGGCGATGGGCCTGTCGGCACTGACCGTGAAGAGCCACCTGGCCCGGATCGCCCGCAAGCTCGGCACCGGCGACCGCGCCGGGATGGTCGCGGTCGCGCTGCGCACCGGCATCATCCACTGAGCCGGTCGGCCCGGGCCGCTGCGGCGGCACAGGAGGAACGTTCCTTCTGAGCCGCCGCAGCGACGTGCTGCGGCGAGCGGGCGAATCCCCCGCCCCGAGCGTTCCTCCTGCGAGCGGGCGATCCCGCCCCGAGCCGAAGGGCCGCGCCGGTGCCGAAAGGGAGAAGCGAGGGAGCGACGAAGGAGCGAGGGAGCGCCGACCGTCGGCACCGGGTCACAGCGGCCCGGAGGCGAGCGGGCGAATGGCAGTCTGACCAGTCGGACAACACTCCCAGTTCCGGTGACCGTCGTACCCTTGGTGAGTGACCGACGCCGTAGCAGCCATCCCAGAAGAAGCAGCCCCGGTCCCGCTCCTCGAACCGAAGGAGGGGATCCCACCCGTCGTGGCGGACGAGCAGGCGCTGGCCGCTACGGTCGCCGCCTTCGCCGCGGGCACCGGACCGGTCGCCGTCGACGCCGAGCGGGCCTCCGGCTACCGCTACGGACAACGGGCGTACCTCATCCAGCTGCGCCGTTCGGGCGCGGGCTCCGCCCTGATCGACCCGATCGCCTGCCCCGACCTGAGCGGGCTGGGCGCCGCCATCGCGGACGCCGAGTGGGTGGTGCACGCCGCCACCCAGGACCTGCCCTGCCTGGCCGAGGTCGGCATGAGACCGGCTCGCCTGTTCGACACCGAGCTGGCGGGGCGGATCGCCGGCTTCGCCCGGGTCGGCCTCGGACCGATGACCGAGAACGTGCTCGGGCTGAGCCTGGCCAAGGAGCACTCGGCGGTCGACTGGTCCACCCGTCCGTTGCCCGAGCCCTGGCTGCGCTACGCGGCTCTGGACGTCGAGGTGCTGGTCGAGCTGCGTGACGCACTCGAACAGGAGCTGGACGCCCAGGGCAAGCTCGACTGGGCCCTGGAGGAGTTCGCCTCGATCGCGGCCGCGCCCCGCCCGGCCCCGCGCACCGACCCGTGGCGGCGCACCTCGCAGCTGCACAAGGTCCGCCGGCGCCGCCAGCTGGCCGTGGTGCGCGAACTGTGGCTGGCCCGCGACCGGATGGCGCAGGAGCGCGACGTCTCCCCCGGCCGGGTGCTCTCGGACGCCGCGATCGTCAACGCCGCGCTGGCCATGCCGCTGAACATCGCCGCCCTGCAGGCCGTGCAGGGCTTCGGCCCGCGACTGCACCGGCGTCAGCTGGACCAGTGGCTGGCGGCCGTGCAGCGCGGCCGGGAGGTCCCGGAGAACCAGTTGCCGCCGGCCGCCGCGCCGCACGACGGACCGCCGCCGCCGCGGGCCTGGGCCGAGAAGGACCCGGTCGCGGCCGCCCGGCTCTCCGGCGCCCGGGCCGCGGTCAGCGAGCTGGCCGAGCGCCACCACCTCCCGGCCGAGAACCTGATCACCCCGGACCTGGTGCGCCGGGTCTCCTGGGAGCCGCCGGCCGAGCCGGGCACCGACGGCGTGGCCGCCGCGCTGCGCCGGCTCGGCGCCCGGCAGTGGCAGGTCGACCTGGTGGCGCCCGCGGTGGCCGCCGCCTTCGTCACCGCCGCGACCGCCCAGGACTGAGCAGGTCCCCACCCACGGCTCCGACAAGGGGATGTCGTCCGCCCGGACGGCATCCCCTTCGGCGTCCCCGGGAAGCCGTGCTGGTCGAAGGCGCCACCGGACGTGTCGCGGGACACATGGTCAGAACCCGCCGAGGGGCCTGGGCAGGTTGGTTACCGACCGGTAGCATGGCGGTGACGCGGCGCCGCTCGGGTTCTTCCGGCGGCAGCCTGCCCACTTCAAATGTTGGTCCCTGGGAGGAGAGCCCCCGTGCCTCGTACCGCGAGGGACGTCGTCTTCGTCGATGGCGTCCGCACCCCGTTCGGCAAGGCCGGCCCGAAGGGCATCTACCACGAGACGCGCGCCGACGACCTCGTCGTCAAGTGCATCCGGGAGCTCGTGCGCCGTAACCCGAACCTGCCCGTCGAGCGCATCGACGAGGTCGCCATCGCGGCCACCACGCAGATCGGCGACCAGGGTCTGACCATCGGGCGCACCGCCGCCCTGCTGTCCGGCCTGCCGAAGTCCGTCCCCGGTTACGCGATCGACCGCATGTGCGCCGGCGCCCTGACCGCCGTGACCACCACCGCCGGCGGCATCGCCTTCGGCGCGTACGACGTGGTCGTGGCCGGCGGTGTCGAGCACATGGGCCGCCACCCGATGGGCGAGGGCGTGGACCCGAACCCGCGCTTCGTCTCCGAGAAGCTGGTCGACGAGTCCGCCCTGTTCATGGGCATGACCGCGGAGAACCTGCACGACCGCTTCCCGCACATCACCAAGGAGCGCTGCGACGCCTTCGCCGTGCGCTCCCAGGAGAAGGCCGCCAAGGCGTACGCCAACGGCGACATCCAGCCCGACCTGGTGCCGATCACGATCCGCAACACCAACCCCGAGGTCGGCGAGACCGGCTGGGGCCTGGCCACCGTGGACGAGCCGATGCGCCCGGGCACCACGATGGAGTCGCTGGCCGGTCTGAAGACCCCGTTCCGTCCGCACGGCAACATCACCGCGGGCAACTCGGCCGGTCTGAACGACGGTGCCACCGCCTCGCTGCTGGCCGCCGAGGACGTCGCCGAGGAGCTCGGCCTCCCGGTCAAGATGCGCCTGGTCTCCTTCGCCTTCGCGGGCGTCGAGCCCGAGGTCATGGGCATCGGCCCGGTGCCGGCCACCGAGAAGGCGCTGGCCAAGGCCGGTCTGACCATCGACGACATCCAGGCCTTCGAGGTCAACGAGGCCTTCGCCGTCCAGGTGCTGTCCTTCCTGGACCACTACGGCATCGCGGACGACGACGAGCGGGTCAACCCGTTCGGCGGCGCGATCGCCTTCGGTCACCCGCTGGCCTCCTCGGGCGTGCGCCTGATGAACCAGCTGGCCCGCCGCTTCGAGCAGCGCCCGGACGTCCGCTACGGCCTCACCACGATGTGCATCGGCTTCGGCATGGGCGGCACCATCATCTGGGAGAACCCGCACTGGAGCGGAGCGGAAGAGTCTGCCGAGTTCGAGGGTGGTAAGTGATCATGACGAGCACCACTGAGCTGCTCCAGCACGGCGCCGAGCTGTTCCCGGGCGAGGTCGTCACGACCGCGCACGTGCGCCACCTGGACCTGCCGCTGCAGGCCGGCAAGCTGGCCCTGATCACCCTGGACAACGGCTTCGACCACACCAAGCCGACCACCTTCGGCCCGGGCTCGCTGCTCAAGCTGTCCGAGGCACTGGACCAGGTCGAGGCCGAGGCCGCCGAGGGCACGATCGTCGGCGCCGCGATCACCGGCAAGCCGTTCATCTTCGCGGTCGGCGCCGACCTCAAGGGCGTCGAGCTGCTCGGCCGGCACGCGGACGCGCTGGCCATCGGCAAGGGCGGCCACGAGGTCTTCAAGCGGATCGCCGCGCTGCCCGTCCCGACCTTCGCCTTCTACAACGGCGCGGCCATGGGCGGCGGCGTCGAGGTCGGCCTGCACTGCGACTACCGCACGGTGTCCGCGGGCGTCCCGGCCTTCTCGCTGCCCGAGGTCTTCCTCGGTCTGGTCCCCGGCTGGGGCGGCTGCACCATCCTGCCGAACCTGATCGGTGCCGGTAAGGCCGTCAAGGTCATCGTCGAGAACTCGATGAACCAGAACAAGCAGCTCAAGGGCAAGGACGTGTTCGAGCTGGGGATCGCCGACGCGATCTTCGAGCCGGCCGACTTCCTGGAGCAGTCGCTGCTGTGGGCCGCCAAGGTCCTCAAGGGTGACGTCGCCGTCGAGCGCGAGGCGATCGACCGCGGCAAGGCCTGGGACGACGCCGTCCTCTGGGGCCGCATGGTCGCCGACGCCAAGGTGCACGGCGCCGCTCCGGCCGCCTACCGGGCGCTGGACATCATCGCCGCCGTCAAGGACGCCGACCTCGCCGACAAGGCCAGCCTGCAGGCCGGCTTCGACGCCGAGGACGCGGCCCTGGCCGACCTCATCATGGGCGGCGAGCTGCGCAGCGGCATCTACGCCTTCAACCTGGTGCAGCGCCGGGCCAAGCGTCCGTTCGGTGCCCCGGACAAGTCGCTGGCCCGCCCGGTCTCCAAGGTCGGCGTCGTCGGTGCCGGTCTGATGGCCTCGCAGCTGGCGCTGCTGTTCGCCCGCCGACTGGAGGTGCCGGTGGTCCTCACCGACATCGACCAGGAGCGCGTCGACAAGGGCGTCGGCTATGTCCACGCCGAGATCGACAAGCTGCTCGGCAAGGGCCGGATCGGCCAGGACAAGGCCAACCGTCTCAAGGGCCTGGTCAGCGGCTCGCTGGACAAGGCCGCCGCCTTCGGCGACGCGGACTTCGTCATCGAGGCCGTGTTCGAGGAGATGGGCGTCAAGCAGACCGTCTTCGCGGACCTGGAGAAGGTGGTCTCGCCGACCTGCGTGCTGGCGACCAACACCTCCTCGCTGTCGGTCACCGAGATGGCCTCGAAGCTGCAGCACCCCGAGCGGGTCGTCGGCTTCCACTTCTTCAACCCGGTCGCGATCCTGCCGCTGCTGGAGATCGTCCGCGGCGAGCAGACCGACGACGCCTCGCTGGCCACCGCCTTCGCGGTGTCGAAGAAGCTGAAGAAGACCTCGGTCCTGTGCAAGGACCGCCCGGCGTTCGTGGTGAACCGGATCCTGACCCGCTTCATGGGCGAGATCCAGAGCATCATCGACGAGGGCACCCCGATCGCCGAGGTCGAGAAGGCCGTCGAGCCGCTCGGCCTGCCGATGTCCCCGATCGTGCTGCTGGAGCTGGTCGGTCCGGCCATCGCCCTGCACGTCTCGGAGACCCTGGCCGGCGCCTTCCCGGAGCGGTTCACCGTCTCCGAGAACCTCGGCAAGGTGGTCAAGGCCGGCAAGCGCGGCTTCTACACCTGGGTGGACGGCCAGCAGGTCCTCGACCCCGAGGTGCTGGAGCTGCTGTCCTTCGGCGACTCGGTGCTCACCCAGGAGCAGGTCCGCGACCGCGCCCTGGACGCCGTGGCGCAGGAGATCGGCCTGATGCTGGAGGAGGGTGTCGTCGGCGAGGCCCAGGACATCGACCTCTGCATGATCACCGGTGCCGGCTGGCCCTTCCACCTGGGCGGGATCACCCCGTACCTGGACCGTGAGGGCGTCTCGGAGCGGGTGAACGGCAAGAAGTTCCTCGCCCCCGGTGTGGCCTCGGTGCCCGCGTAAGGCGTAGCAGCACGAAGGAGCCCCGGTGACCACTCGGTCACCGGGGCTCCTTCGTACGGGCGGGCGGGGTGGACCCGGCCGTCGCCGCCGTCAGTGCTTGAGGCGGTACACCACGGTGTCGCCGATGACGCCGATCATCTCGTAGTGGGTGTCCAGCAGGTTCTCGATCCGGGGCACCAGCAGCGGCTGGTACGGGGCGACGCCGGAGTCGTCCACGAAGATCTCGGGCAGGCCGTTGGCGAGCTCCTTGTCGAAGGTCTGCCAGGCGTTGTTGACGCTGAACTGCTCGCCGACGTTGGCGCTGCCGTCCTTGCCGCCGCTGTAGTTGGTGAGGAAGCCGGCGGTCAGGTAGCGGCTGGCCGGCTTGCGGTCGGCCAGCCAGTACAGCTCGGGGTGCATGCCCCAGACCAGCATGGTGTCCTTGGGAGTGGTCTGGGCGGCGACCGCGGTGGCGACCTCGGTGTTGCGGCTCATCTGCTCCCCCGGCCAGGCCAGCGCCAGGCCCCAGAACACCGTGGCGGCGACCGTGGTGTACACCAGGACGGGCTTCCAGCGGACCGCCGAGGTGGCGACCGCGCCGGTGCCCAGCAGCACCAGCGGGGGGATCAGCTGCAGGTAGTAGTGGCCGAAGAAGTGGAAGCCCACGCTGACCGCGACGACCGAGGAGAGCAGCCACACCCACAGGTCGGTGGTCGAGCCGTGCTCCTCGCCGGCCACCGGCAGCGGGCGGTGGCGGTACTTGAACCAGATCCGGCGGCCGACCGGGTACAGGAAGCCGAGACCCGCCGCGGCCAGGATGCCGAGGTTGCCGAAGGCCCGGCCGAGCATCTGCAGCCAGGCGCCGCCGAACGAGGCGTAGTCGCCGCTGCCGGTGACCACCCAGAAGAGGAAGCCCTTGGGCTTGGTCAGGATGACCGCGACCAGCGCTATCGGGACGGCGAAGCCGAAGCCGATCTTGAACAGCGCGGGCGGCCAGCGCACCCCACGACGGCGGGCGTCCTGCAGCAGCATCCAGAGCACCGGCAGCAGCACCGCCCCGCCGGTCTGCTTGGTCAGCGAGCAGAGCGCGACCGCGATGCCCGCGGCCAGCCAGCGGCGGCGTTCGGCGTACCGGAAGGCGGCCACCATCGCGGGCAGCATGAAGACCTCGAAGGTCGCCGCCTGGGTGTCCTCCGGGGACAGCCCGATGGAGACCAGCAGGTAGAGCAGTCCGGCGCCGGCCCCGGCCCGGTTGCCCCAGCGGCCGCGGGCGATCGAGGCCAGCAGGATCGCGGTGACCAGGTGGGCGACCACGGCGAGGGTGCGCAGCGGCCACAGCGAGGCGGAGCCGAAGACGGCGAAGCAGGCCTGGTAGAGCCAGGGGAGCAACGGCGGCTTGCGGTCCACCACGGTGTCGTAGAGGACTCCGCCGTCCGCGAGCATCCGGGCCTGGGTGGCCAGGAAGCCCTCGTCCGGGCTCCAGACGGGCCGGGCGAAGGACGGGATGTGGGTGACCACCGCGACCAGCGTCAGCAGCGGCACCAGCCTCGTCCAGTACCCCTGGCGGATGTGGGTACGGGCACGCGCGGGCAGGCGGTCGGCCAGTCCGGCGAGGCGGAGGCGGGTGGGGGTGGGCACGGTTGACAACCTACCGGGCGGAATCGGCGCGGACGGCGCCGGTCCCGCCATTCAGTGCGATTGTCGGCTTGTCCCCTGGCCAACTGTTACGGACTCACGACAATCGGTCGTCGGTGCCGGTGGTGCCACCGGCGGCGGCGGAACGGGGGGCTGGCCGCCGTCCCCGTTCCGCCGACCGTCGGCTCAGGCCTCGACCGGCGTCGCGTCCAGCTTGGCGACCAGGGCGGTCACCTTCCGGGCGATGTCGGGGGCGTTCAGACCGATCTCGGCCAGGATCTCGTTCCGGCTGGCGTGGTCCAGGAACTCCTGCGGGATGCCGAAGTCACGCACCGGCAGGTCCACCTCGGCGTCCCGCAGCGCCTGCGCCACGGCCGCGCCGACGCCGCCCACCCGGCCGTTGTCCTCGATCGTGACGACCACCCGGTGCTCGGCCGCCAGGCCCGGCAGGGCCTCGTCGACCGGCTTGACCCAGCGCGGGTCCACCACGGTGGCGGTGACGCCCTCGGCGGCCAGCAGGTCGGCGACCTCCAGGCTGGTGGGGGCCATCGCACCGACCGAGACGATCAGCACGTCGGCGCGGTGGGCGCCGGAGGGCTCCCCGGCGGCGCGCAGCACGTCCATGCCGCCGACCCGGCCGACCGCCGGGACGGCCGGACCGACCGAGCCCTTGGAGTAGCGGACCACCGTCGGGGCGTCCTTCACCAGGACGGCCTCGCGCAGCTGGGCGCGGACCTGGTCGGCGTCGCGCGGGGCGGCCAGCCGCAGGCCGGGGACGACCTGGAGGATCGACATGTCCCACATGCCGTTGTGCGAGGCGCCGTCCGTCCCGGTGACCCCGGCCCGGTCGAGCACGAAGGTGACGCCCAGCTTGTGCAGGGCGACGTCCATCAGGACCTGGTCGAAGGCCCGGTTGAGGAAGGTCGCGTAGACCGCGAACACCGGGTGCAGGCCGTTGGTGGCCAGGCCGGCGGCGCTGGTGACGGCGTGCTGCTCGGCGATGCCGACGTCGAAGATGCGGTCCGGGAACTCCTTGGCGAACGGGGCCAGGCCGACCGGGTGGAGCATCGCGGCGGTGATCGCGACGATGTCCTCGCGCTCGTGGCCGAGCGCCACCATCTCCTCGCCGAAGACCGAGGTCCAGTCCTTGCCCGAGTTCTTGACCGGCAGGCCGGTGTCCGGGTGGATCACGCCGACGGCGTGGAAGCGGTCCTCGTCGTTGTTCTCGGCGGCGTGGTAGCCGCGGCCCTTCTCGGTGAGGCAGTGCACGATCACCGGGCCGCCGAAGCCGCGCGCCTTGGTCAGCGCGGACTCCAGGGCGGCCTGGTCGTGGCCGTCGATCGGGCCGATGTACTTGAGGCCGAGGTCCTCGAACATGCCCTGCGGGGCGATGAAGTCCTTGAGGCCCTTCTTGGCGCCGTGCAGCGTCTCGAACAGCTGCTGGCCGACCACCGGGGTGCGCTGGAGGGCGTCCTTGCCCCAGGACAGGAAGCGCTCGTAGCCCTGGGTGGTGCGCAGGGTGGCGAGGTGGTTGGCCAGGCCGCCGATGGTCGGCGAGTAGGAGCGCTCGTTGTCGTTGACGACGATGACGACCGGCAGGTCCTTGGCGTCCGCGATGTTGTTGAGCGCCTCCCAGGCCATGCCGCCGGTGAGCGCGCCGTCGCCGATGACGGCGACGACCGGGTCCGACTTGCCCTGGATCTTGTTCGCCTTGGCCAGGCCGTCGGCGTACGAGAGGACCGTGGAGGCGTGCGAGTTCTCGATCACGTCGTGCTCGGACTCGGCGCGCGAGGGGTAGCCGGACAGGCCGCCGCTCATCTTCAGCCGGGAGAAGTCCTGGCGGCCGGTGAGCAGCTTGTGGACGTAGCTCTGGTGGCCGGTGTCGAAGAGGATGCGGTCGCGCGGCGAGTCGAAGACCCGGTGCAGCGCGATGGTGAGCTCCACGACGCCGAGGTTGGGGCCGAGGTGGCCGCCCGTCTTGGAGACCTCGGTCACCAGGAAGGTCCGGATCTCCTGGGCCAGTGCGGCCAGCTGTCCGGGCGTGAGCCGGTCGAGATCGCGCGGTCCCCGAATGCGGGTCAGCAGGGCCACCCGTTCCTCCTCGTTCAGTGTTCGCGGACCACGGACGGTCCGACCGGCGTCGCTGCCCGGTCCGGCGGCGGGCCGGTGGTCACGGCCGGTGCCGACCGGTCGAGTCTAATGTCCGCTTGGCGGACACCGAGCGGCACGCCCGGTGCCGCCGACCGGTTACCGCCATTCCTGGAGGTCGGTCGGGGAATGGCGGTCAATCCTCGTTGACGTACGGACGTTCGGTACCGGGCGCGGCCGCACCGCGGACCGCACCTCGGACCGGGCCCCGGTCAGGGCCCCGGTCAGGGCCGGCCGAGGGCCCCGGACTCGCCCATCTCGCTCATCACCAGGGCCAGTGCGCCGAGCACCTCGGCGCGGCCGCCCAGGGTGCCGGGGACCACCGAGAGCTGGCGGGCGGCGCTGGGGATCGCATAGCGGGCCACCGAGTCGCGGATCGGGGAGAGCACCAGCTCACCGGCCTCGGCGAGGTCCCCGCCGAGGATCACCCGGCGGGGGTTGAGCAGGTTGCACAGGGTCGCCACGCCCGTACCGATCTGGCGGCCGGCGTCGGCGATCACCCGGCGGCAGCCCAGGTCGCCCTGGTGGGCCAGCTCGACCACCCGGGGCAGGGTGAGGTCCGGGCCGAGGGTGGAGCTGAGCAGCGACAGCAGGTAGCGGGAGCCGACGAAGGTCTCCAGGCAGCCGCGGTTGCCGCAGCGGCAGACCGGGCCGGCCTCGTCCAGGGTGATGTGCCCGATCTCACCCGCGGTGCCGCCCGGGCCGCGGTAGATCTGGCCGTTCACCACCAGGCCGGCGCCGACCCCGCTGGCGACCTTGATGTACGCAAGGTCGCTCAGCCCGCGGCCGGCGCCCCAGACCAGCTCGCCGAGCGCGCCCAGGTTGGCGTCGTTGTCCACGTGCACCGGCATGCCGAGCCGCTCCGCCAGCTCCCGGCCCGGGGCGATGCCCGTCCAACCGGGCAGGATCGCGGTCGAGCCGAGCGCGCCGGTCTCCACGTCGATCGGGCCGGGCACGCCGAGACCGACCCCGATCACCTTCTCCGGGCGGAAGCCGGCCTGCTCCAGCAGCCGCTCGACCATCGCCTCGGCCCGGTCGAAGCCCTGCGCGGCGGAGACGTCCACGTCGATCGGGGCGCTCTCCTCGGCCAGCACCCGGTGCGCGAGGTTGCCGACGGCCACCCGGAGGTGGGTGTGGCCGAAGTCGATGCCCACCACGATGCCGGCGTCGCCGCTGAGCGAGACGCTGCGGGCGCGGCGGCCGCCGGAGGAGGTGTCGGCGACCACGACGGTGCCGCTCTCCTTCAACTCCCGCACGATGTTGGAGACGGTGGCCGCGGACAGGCCGGTGCCCCGGGCGATCTCGGCCTGGGTGAGCGAACCGGCCATCCGTACGGCCCGGAGCACGCGCTCCAGGTTCGCCCGGTGCAGGGACGACTGCGAGCCCGGTGTGTCCGTCGACATGATCCACCCTCCCAGGGGCGGGGAACCCTCCGCCGGGCTTCCCCTTCAACTCCTGAAGCCTAAGGCTCGGGGGCGGGGATCCGCGGTGCGCGGGTGCGCGGGGTGCGGGACGGGGGCGCGGGACGGCCGGGGGCGGGCGGACCCCGGGGCGACCGTGGCGGTGGGGTGCCGGGGCGGTGAAAGTGTTGCGTGGTCGGGGGTGCCGGGGGCCGGGGTGGGCGGTCCTGGCAACGGCCGAAAATCACCCGCCACTAGCATGGTGCCGAATCTCACCCGTCCCACCGGACCGTGGACGGTACCGGGCAGGGGGACGGATCCAGACATGACGGGGAATCAGATGGCAGGGGATCACCCTACGCCGGGGGCAGGCGAAGCATCGGGCAGCGGCCCGCAGGAGAAGCGGGGCGTCTCGTTCGGACGTCCGGCGGGCGGGGTGGACCCGGCCGCCGTCGCCGACCAGATGACACAGCTCGACGGTTCGGCGGTCCCGGGGCAGGCCGGGCCGGTGGGCCCGCCGCCGATGAGCCCGCCGCCGCCCGCCCAGCCGCCGGCACCGCCGGCCCAGCCGCCCGCCCAGCCGCCGGTCGGCGGCGGCGACTACGCGGCGTACGCGCCGACCGCGGCCGGCTTCCCCAGCCAGGCCCCGCCGCCGCCCGGTGCGCCGGTCGGCCCGTACGACCCGGTGCCCGGGGGCGGCTACCCCGCGCCGGACGCCCAGGGCTACAACACCGGCGGGTACAACTACCAGCAGCAGCCCGGGTACTACCCGGGTGCGCCGGTGCCGGTGGCGCCCAAGCAGCGCAACCCGGTGATGCTCTGGGGCGGGATCATCGGCGGCGTGCTGGCGATCGCCATCGTGATCGGGCTGGTCGTCCTGCTCAAGCCGTCCCCGAAGCCCGCCCCGACCCCGGGCCCCGGCCCGGTGGCGAACTCCAGCGGCTCCACCGGCGTCGGCGGCGACACCGGCGGGAACAACGTCGCCCCGACCCCGGACGGCAACAACTCCAAGGCCACCTTCAACGTCGCCTGGAGCGCCGCGACCTCGGGCAACACGGACCCCGGCAACCAGCTGCTCGGCATCTGGGGCACCGACAAGTACGCCGTGCGCGTCGACGGTGACGGCATCAAGGCCTACAACCTGGTCGACGGCAAGCAGGCCTGGAACATCCCGGTGCCGTCCGGCAGCAAGGAGGTGTGCAGCGCCTCGTACACCTCCAACTCCAAGAACATCGCCGCCGTCGCCTTCAACACCGGTGACTACGACTGCTCCACCGTCGGCGCGATCGACCTCAGCCAGGGCAAGCTGCTGTGGACCGTCAAGGCCACCGCCGACCGGCTGTCCCAGCCGACCCTGAGCGTCACCGACAACGTCGTCGTGGTCGGCGGCAACGCGGTGGCCGGGCTGAACGTCTCCAACGGCCAGCCGGCCTGGCAGTACCAGCCGCGCGACAAGGACTGCACGATGCGCGCCCGCGCCGCGGGCAGCCAGATCGCGATCAGCGACCGCTGCTACATGACCAGCGGCCCGAAGTCGCAGCTGGTCATCGTGAACGCCGACTCCGGCAAGCCGGTGAGCACGCCGATCACCCTGACCGGCACCATCGAGCAGGTCGACTCGGTCATCCAGGACAAGCCGCTGGTGCTGCTGATCACCAACGGCCCGAACGGCGACTACGTCCTGCCGTTCGACAAGGACAACAAGCCGGGCACCCAGATGTCCGTCAAGGAGCCCGGTTCGGACAGCCTGCGCCTGTCCGGCCAGGACACCGCGCAGACCAAGAACGTGGTGAGCGGCTCCACCCTGTACGTCCAGGTCAACCCGACCAAGCCGGCCATCAACGCCTACGACCTGAACACCGGCAAGCGCCTGTGGTCGGCCAGCCCGGGCACGGACAGCGGCTCCGACATCCGGATCGTCACCGGCACCGACAAGGACGGCAAGGTCCGGGCCGTGGTGTCCCAGGGCTACAACAAGCCGGCCCGGCTGGTGACGCTCTCGCCGACCGACGGCTCGATGACCGACATCGGCACCCTGGCCAACCCGAACGGCAAGTACGACCTGGAGACCAGCACCTCGGTGTACTTCATCTCGGACGACGGCAACGCGGTGTACGCGTTCCGCCGCTACACCAGCACCGACGGTCCGCTGACCAAGTGGCGGAAGTGACGCGGTAGCGCGGTGCCGGAAGTGACGCGGTAGCGCGGTGCCGGCCCGACCGTGAGGTCGGGAGGCCGACAGGGGCGGGGCGGGTACGGACCGATCGGTCCGGGCCCGCCCCGCCTTCGATTACCGGGTCGGAGCACCGGTCGGGCATGCGAGGATTCGATTCATCAGCCTGACGAAGGAGTGCAGCGAGTGCCCGGCACCAACCTGACCCGCGAAGAGGCCCGCACCCGGGCCGAACTCATCCGGGTGGACGCGTACGACATCGAGCTCGACCTCGGCTCGGCCCGCGAGGGCGGCACCTACCGGTCCACGACCGTGGTCCGGTTCACCGCCACCACCCCCGGCGCCGACAGCTTCATCGACCTCGTCGCCCCGAGCGTCGAGTCGATCACCCTCAACGGCACCGAACTCGACCCCGCGAGCTTCGCCGACAGCCGCATCCCGCTCCCCGGCCTGGCGGCCGAGAACGAGCTGCGGGTGGTCGCCGAGTGCTCCTACACCAACACCGGTGAGGGCCTGCACCGGTTCGTCGACCCGGTCGACGGCGAGACCTACCTGTACACCCAGTTCGAGGTGCCGGACGCCCGGCAGGTCTTCGCGAACTTCGAACAGCCCGACCTGAAGGCCACGTTCGCGTTCACCGTGACCGCCCCCGCCGGCTGGGTCGTGGTCTCCAACTCGCCCACCCCCGAGCCGGTCGGCGAAGGCGCCACCCGGGTCTGGAAGTTCGAGCCCACCGGCCGGATCTCCAGCTACATCACCGCACTGGTGGCCGGACCGTACGTGGGGGTCTTCGACACCTACGAGAACGGCGAGCAGCGCGTGCCGCTGGCCGTCTACTGCCGCCCCTCGCTGCGCGAGTTCCTGGACGCCGAGGCGATCTTCGAGGTCACCAAGCTGGGCTTCGACTACTTCCAGGAGAAGTTCGACTACCCGTACCCGTTCGCCAAGTACGACCAGCTCTTCGTCCCGGAGTTCAACGCCGGCGCGATGGAGAACGCGGGCGCCGTCACCCTGCGCGACCAGTACGTGTTCCGCTCCAAGGTCACCGACGCCGCGTACGAGTCGCGCGCCGCGACCATCCTGCACGAGCTGGCCCACATGTGGTTCGGCGACCTCGTCACCATGGAGTGGTGGAACGACCTCTGGCTGAACGAGTCCTTCGCGACCTTCGCCGAGGCCGTCTGCCAGGCCGAGGCCCCCGGCTCCAAGTGGCCGCACTCCTGGACCACCTTCGCCAACCAGATGAAGACCTGGGCCTACCGGCAGGACCAACTGCCCTCCACCCACCCGATCATGGCGGAGATCAACGACCTGGAGGACGTCCAGGTCAACTTCGACGGCATCACCTACGCCAAGGGCGCCTCGGTGCTCAAGCAGCTGGTGGCGTACGTCGGCCAGGACGCCTTCTTCGAGGGCGTGCGGGCCTACTTCAAGCGCCACGCCTGGGGCAACACCCGGCTCAGCGACCTGCTCGGCGCCCTGGAGGAGGCCAGCGGCCGCGACCTCAAGGCCTGGTCCAAGTCCTGGCTGGAGACGGCCGGCATCAACGTGCTGCGGCCGTCGATCGTGCTGAACACGGACGGTGAGATCGAGTCCTTCGCCGTACTGCAGGACGCCCCCGCACTGCCGGCCGGCGCCAAGGGCGAGGCCGTGCTGCGCCCGCACCGGATCGCCATCGGCCTGTACGAGCTGGTGGACGGCTCGCTGGTGCGGACCGACCGGATCGAGCTGGACGTCGACGGCCCGCGCACCGAGGTGCCGGAGCTGGTCGGACGGCACCGGCCGGCCGTCGTGCTGCTCAACGACGACGACCTGACGTACACCAAGATCCGCCTGGACGAGGACTCGATGGCCGTGGTCACCGAGCACCTCGGCGGCTTCACCGACTCGCTGCCGCGCGCGCTCTGCTGGGCCTCCGCCTGGGACATGACCCGGGACGGCGAGCTCGCCGCCCGCGACTACCTGGCGCTGGCGCTGTCCGGCCTCGGCCGGGAGAGCGACATCGGCGTGGTGCAGTCCGTGCAGCGCCAGGTCAAGCTGGCCCTGGACGCCTACGCCGACCCGGACTGGAGCGAGGAGGGCCTCGGCCGCTGGGCCGCCGCCGCCGAGGAGTTCCTGCGCGCCGCCGAGCCCGGCAGCGACCACCAGCTGGCCTGGGCCCGGGCCCTCGCCTCGGTCGCCCGTACGGACGGCCAGCTGGGCCTGCTGGCCGGGCTGCTCGACGGCTCGGTGGAGCTCAAGGGCCTCGCCGTGGACACCGAGCTGCGCTGGACGCTGCTGCAGCGGCTGTCCGCCACCGGCCGGGCCGACGAGGCCGCCGTCCTCGCGGAGCTGGAGCGGGACAACACCGCGGCCGGCCAGGAGCACGCGGCCACCTGCCGCGCCGCCCGGCCGACCGCGGAGGCGAAGGCCGCGGTCTGGGCCGCCGTGGTGGAGTCGGACAACCTGACCAACTATGTGCAGGAGGCCATGATCGCCGGCTTCCAGCAGTCGGACCAGCGGGAGCTGCTGGCGCCGTACGCGGAGAAGTACTTCGCCGTGGTCAAGAGCGTCTGGGAGGACCGCAGCCACGAGATCGCGCAGCAGATCATCGTCGGGCTGTACCCGGCGCTGCAGGTCTCCGAGGCGACGCTGACGGCGACCGACGCGTGGCTGGCCTCGGCCGAGCCGGCACCGTCGCTGCGGCGCCAGGTGATCGAGTCGCGGGCCGGCATCGAGCGGGCGCTCAAGGCGCAGGCCGTCGACCGGGCGGCCGGGGCGCGCTGACGCGCCTTGCGGTGATGCCTCGCGGTTACGCCTCGCGGTGACACCTGAAGGGGCGCCGGACGGATCGTCCGGCGCCCCTTCGGCGTTGTGCGTGTCCTGGAGTGGACGCGGTTACTTCTTCTTCTTGCCGTACGGCAGACCGGCGAGGGCCGCGATGATCGCGAACGCCACCAGCGGGATCAGCACGTACAGGCCGATGGTCTGGCCGACGCTCAGGCCAGGACCCGGGTCGTCGCCGTCATCCCTGGTGAGGGCCATGGCGGGCGACGACAGCAGCATCATCAGCGTGACCGTTGCGGAGACCGCGCCGGCTCGCAAAGCGTTCCTCTTGTCCACGTTTCCAACTTACCCGCCACTTATGGGACGGCGCGCGTCGGGGTGGGGGTGCGGGTTCCGCTTCGGTCAGTCGGCCACGTCGAGGAGCCGGGCGAGCAGGCGGGCGGCGGGGGTGACGGCGAGGCGGTCCAGGGTGACCGGGGTGCCCGCGCCGTCGGCGACCGGCAGGCGCCAGTTCGGGTACTGGTCCCAGGTGCCGGGCAGGTTCTGCGGGCGCGGGTCGCCGACCAGGTCCGGCAGCCAGACGCCGACCAGCTCGGCCGGGGTGCGGTGGAGGAAGCGGTAGAGGGCGGGCATGGAGAGGGGCTCGCCGGGGGCGAGCAGGCCGAGGGTCTCCAGCTCGGCCCGCCAGGCGGCCAGCTCGGCGGCGGCCTCCTGCTGCTCCTCCGGGAGCGGGCGGGCCAGCAGGCCGAGGCGGTGGCGCAGCTCGACGTGCTCGCCGGAGAGCCGGGCGGCGGTGCTCGGCAGGTCATGGGTGGTGAGGGTGGCCAGGCAGCCCGGGCGCCAGCGGTCGGGGGGCAGGATGCCGCCCTCCGCCTGCCAGTCCCGTTCGAACCAGAGGACGGAGGTGCCGAGGATGCCGCGGGCCGCGAGCTCCTCGCGCACCCCCGGCTCGACCGTGCCCAGGTCCTCGCCGATCACCGCGGTGCCCGCCCGGTGCGCCTCCAGCGCGAGGACGCCGAGCATCGCCTCGGCGTCGTAGCGGACGTACGCGCCCTCGGTGGGCGGGTGGCCGTTCGGGACCCACCAGAGGCGGAAGAGGCCCATCACATGGTCGATCCGGATCGCGCCGGCGTGCCGGGCGGCGGCCCGCAGGAGCTCCGCGTACGGAGCGTAACCGGCCTTCGCCAGGGCGTCCGGGCGCCAGGGCGGCAGGCCCCAGTCCTGGCCGTGGGCGTTGAAGGCGTCCGGCGGGGCACCGGTCGAGATGCCGCCGGCCAGCACGTCCTGGAGCGCCCAGGCGTCCGCGCCGTCCGGGTGGACGCCGACGGCCAGGTCGTGGATCAGGCCGACCGGCATGCCGGAGTCGCGGGCGGCGCGCTGGGCGGCGGCGAGCTGCTGGTCGACCTGCCAGGCGAGCCAGCGGTGGAACTCGACGCCCTCCTGGAGTTCTTTCTCCGCCTGGTCGATGTGTGGGCCGTTCGGGTGACGCAGGCCCTTCGGCCAGTGGTGCCAGTCGGCGCCGTGGGCTTCGGCGATCGCGTTCCAGAGGGCGTGCCGACGCAGCCACTCCCCCTCGCGGCGCTGGTACGCCTCGTACGCGGCCTGCCGGCCGGGGGTGCGCGGGACCTCGTGGAGGAGGTGGAGGGCCTCGCGCTTGAGGGCCCAGACGGCGTCGCGGTCGACCAGGCCGTCGTGGGTGAGCACCTCCTCGCGGAGGCGGGCTGCGCGGTGGGTGAGGTCGTCGGTCTGCCGGCGCTGCTCGGCCGTGAGGTAGCCGTACTCGGGGACCGCCTCGATCCGCAGGTGCACCGGGTCGGCGAAGCGGCGGGAGGACGGGCGGTAGGGGGACGGGTCGGAGGGGGTGCCGGGGAGCGCCTGGTGCAGCGGGTTGATCTGCACGAAGCCGGCGCCGAGTTCGGCACCCGCCCACTGGGCCAGGTCGGCGAGGTCACCGAGGTCGCCCATGCCCCAGGAGCGGGCGGACAGGACGGAGTACAGCTGGGCGAGGAAACCCCAGCTGCGGCCGGGGAGTTGGGGGAGCCGGTCCGGGGCGACGATGAGCGGGGCGTGCTGTTCGCGGGGGCCGCACTCCGCCGTGAGGGTGTGCCGGCCGAGCGGGAGGTCGGCGGGCAGCCAGTGCGAGTGGCCGCGGGGCAGCTCCCAACTGCCGCCGTCCTCCAGCTCGATGTGCAGCCGGGCGTCGGCCGGCACGTCCAGTGCGGTGCGGCGGCCCTGCCGGACCACGATGCAGGGCGGCAGCAACCGCGCCTGCTGCTCGACCCGGTGACGCTCCAGCGCCTCCCGCACCTCCTCCGGCGTACCCGCCGCCACCCCCAGCGCCGCCAGCACGGCCACCAGCGTCCGCGCCCCCACCGTCTGCCCACCCGCCCCCGGATACCGGGTGTCCACCCCGTACGCCTGTGCCAGCGCCAGCAGTTCGGCGGGCGGCGGCGGCGCGTCCTGCGCGGGGACCTTCAGCCCGTCGGCTCCGTCACTGTCGTGGTAAGCGGCCACTCGCGGCTCCTGCGATGTCTCGGCAACGCCCGGGTAGGACCCCCAAGTCCTACCCGGGTGACGCCTCGATCACGCTGCGCGACACGGGGTGGTGGTCGACACCGAAGGATCAACCACTTGATCGAAATCCACAACCCGCGTCAGATCCCAGAACCGAGGAATCAATCACCAGAGTTGACCGATATCACGGCGCTCGCCCCCATTCTCGCTTCTGCCAAAAATTCATGGAGAACCTCGACGGAACTCCCGTCCCCATCAAGCAGAAGCGTGAACCCCGGAGCGGAATCGCCGGATATCTGTACGAGGGAAACAAGCCGGCCGGAATCGAGGGAGAATACGGCAACCGATACCTCCGCGTGCTCCTCGAAGACGGACTCAATCACACCTCCCATCGCCTCGACATCCGTCCGGTCAATGTCCAGCAGAGCACAGACGGTCACCTTGCGCGGTGCCCATCTATCAAATCGCAGAGGTACCATCACTACCTCACGGTCCGAGAAATGATGACAGGAATGATGGCCCTATCTCCATGGTTTGCCGAAGTGACGCCAGCCATATGAGCCGGCCACCATGCTTGATTTCCAAGAGTAGCCCTTTCCTTATACGGGCGGACCGTCGTGTAGAACTCAAAGCTTCCCGGCCCAGCCGTGTCCGGAAGCGGCCCCCTGTGAGCCTGAACAATTCCCTCTTCCGGCCAGAAAATACTTGATGGATTTCCCCACAACTCGCCAGAAGACTCAACCAGATTTAGGGTTTCAACAGTCTGTGTACTGCTTCCGTTCGAAAGTCGATGAAACGGCCCATGCAGCAGCTTCTCTTGAGATTCCTGCGCAGCCTCGTCACCAACATGGGCTACCTCATCGCCCGTTTCCCCACAGTTGTGAACGAGGACCGGCGCAGCCCCCGCCAGCACATAGTACGTGTGGAGCAGGCTGACGGTGAGGTTGTGGGTGGTGACGGCGTAGGGGTAGTTGCGGACGGACTGGATGGTGAGGGTGGTGCCGTCGGGTCGGCGGAGCTGTTCGCCCGGGGTGAGGTCGCCGGCGTCGACCCACTGCTTGCGGGTCTCGCTCCAGTAGGGGTGGTGGTGGGTGGAGGTGATCTTCGGCTGGTCGGCGGCCGGGGGTCCGCGGGGGTTGGCGTCGTCGGTGAGGGTGAGGTCGGTGAAGTCCTTGTCGTCGGGGGTGGTGATGGTGGCGGTGACGGGCTCGGGGTGGGTCTCACCGGTCTGGGGGTCGGTCGCCATGACGACGTCGCCCTCGTGGATGTCCTCGATCGACTTGAGTGTGCCGTCGCCCATCAGCACCTTGGTGCCGGTCGGGAAGCTGTTCGGGCGCCACGGGCAACTGGCTGCCGCCGAGTCGTCGGCTTCCTTTGCTGCCGCCTTGCTCTCTGTTCCCGCCGCGTCGGTTGCTGTTTCCTTTGCTGCTTTTTCTTCGGCTGCCTTGGCTGCTGCTCTTTCGGCCGCGCGGGCCTCGGATGCGGCTGTCCTCGCCGTGACGAGGGCCGCCTCGGCCTCCTTCGCCGCGCGTTCACCGCTCCTGATGGCGTCGAAGACCCGGGTGATCTCCTTGTAGATCTTGAGCGCCTGGATGCCCACCTTGATGGCCTTGAGGATCTTGCCCCAGGGCACCACGTTGAGGGCGGTGTTGATGCAGGCCATCACGTCGCCCTTGGTGAAGCAGTCACGGGCGTCGTTGAAGCCGATCAGGTCGCCGACGATGTCGACCACCTTGTGCACGAGCTCGTCGCGCTTGCGCTTGGTCTCGTTGAGGTTCTTCTGCGCCTCGAAGGCCGCGTGTACTGCGGTCTGCTCCTCCGCCGTGGACGGCGGCTGCACGGTCGCCGGGGTGATGTAGGAGTAGCCGTGGCCGTTGTCCCGCTCAGCCTCTAGCCCCTTGCACTCGGCCGGGGTGTCGCAGGTGGGCCGCAGGCCGTTGGCGTCCGACTTGTTGATCGGGCTGTTGTTGGCGTAAGCGTAGGCGTTCCACTGCTGGGGATCGCCGGGGTCCGTGATCGGGTCGGGGCTGATGAAGCGGCCCGTGCCGGGGTCGTACTCGCGGGCGCCGAGCAGGGTGAAGCCGGTGGACTTCTCCTTGGTGCCGCCGACGAAGCCCTTGTCGCCGGCCCAGACGCCCGCCGCGGGCGGGGTGCCGCGGTCGTTGCCGAAGGGGTCGGTGGGGCGGCGGACGTGGGCGAGGGTTCCTGCGTCGAACTGGACGCCGTTGGTGCCGTGCGGGTCCGCGCTCTGGTAAGCGAGCGTGGACGAACCGCTGCTGGTGGTGCGGGTGATGGAGAGGCCGTCGGAGGCCGCGTAGCTGCGGACGTCGGTGACCACGCCGCTGTTGGTGTCCAGGGTGATCTGGTCCGCGCCGAGGTTGAGCGTGGTCTTGCCGAGGTCACGGCGGATCAGCTGGTTGCCCGACACGTCGTACAGGTAGCTGGTGGCGCCGTTCTCGCCGGTGCCGGTGATCTGGTCGAGCTTGCCCTGGGCGTTCCAGGTCAGCGTCCTGGTCCCCGGGGTGTCGGTGATCGCGGTGGTGTTGCCGGCCGCGTCGTAGGTGTACGAGGTCACCGCGGTGCCGGCCGGACCGGTCCGGGTGGACTTCATCAGCGCGTGCGGGCCGCCCGTACCACCGCCCGTCTTCGGGTCGCTGGACGGGGTGTTGGGGCCGGTGCCGAAGGTCTGGGTGGTGGTGACGTCCTTGTCGGCGTTGCCGGTGACGTCCTTCTGGACCAGCTTGGTGCGGTTGCCGATGAGGTCGTACTCGTACTGCTGCCAGTACGGGGCCGGACCGCCGACGCTCGGCGCGCCGCCGATGGACGGGCCGTCGGTGTTGGTGCAGGCCCCGATGCCGGGCACGCTCGGCTGCGGCTTGGTGGTCTGGGTCCCGGTGTCGGTCCAGGCCTGGGTGAGGCGGCCGAGGTAGTCGTGGGTGAAGCACTGCAGGTCGGCGACTTCGCCGTCCTGGGCGTTGCGGGCCGAGGTGACCTGGCCCAGCGGGTTGTAGGTGAAGTCGACCGAGTCGACGTGGGCGGTGGTGGCGGTCTGCTTGTCGAGGATCGAGCGCATGACCCGACCGGTGGCGTCGTCGATCACCATCGTGGCGACGACCTGAGTGCCGGCGCCGCCGACGGTGGTGCGGTACGGCCGACCGTAGGGGTCGTAGCGGACGTCGGCCATGTACGTGGTCGACGGGTCGAAGCCGAAGGCGCTGCTCAGTCCGACCAGTTGTCCACCGGTGTCGATGGTGAAATTGAGCGTCTCGCGGCCGAGGTTCGCCGCCGGGACGCCGGGCATCACCGTGCTCGCGAGGCGGCCGGCCGCGTCGTAGGTGTTGTCGCTCTGGTAGACCCCGGCGAGCTTGCCCTCGGTGGCCGGGATGGTGGTCTTGCTGCCCTTCTCGCGGTAGCCGACGTCGTAGCCCGTGATCTCGGACCGGTAGGCGGATCCGCTTGCCCCGCCGACGTACCGGGTGGAGGAGGTCGGCTTCCCCAGGGCCAGGCTGTCGTACGTCCAGCCGGCGACCTGCTTTGCCGGGTCGACCGCCGTTCCCTCGTAGGCCGCGACCGTGCGGCCGAGCAGGTCGGTGACGGCGGTCGCGCTCTTGCCGCGCGAGTCCGTGGCGGTGGTCAGATTCTTGCTGTCGTCGTACGAGGTGGTCCCGGTGCCCGAGTCGGGGTCGGTGGTCTTCACCGGCCGACCGAGCAGGTCGTACTCATAGGACCAGGTGTTGCCCGCCGCGTCCTTGCGCCAGAGCTCCTTGCCCTCCGGCGAGTAGCCGTACGTGGTCTCGTCGTACGCGCCGGTGGGGGTGTTGGACTTGTACTGGCGCAGTGCGACGGTGTTGCCGCGGGCGTCCTTGACGGTGGCCGAGGCGTAGCCGCCGACCGGCGGGGTGACCCGGACCTCGTCGGCGCCGACGAAGTCGGTGTGGGTGCGCCACTGCTCGATGCCGTACGACTGGAAGATCGAGTCGACGGTGCGGCCCATGCCGTCGAACTTCTGGACGGTCTGAGCAGGGATCTTGCCGTCCGGCTGTACCCCGCCATTGGGGAGGAAGAGTTGGCCGCCGGGCTGGGCCTGGTCGTTGTAGTAGGCGGCGCTGGTCTTGGTCTGCCAGCCGTGCGAGTCGAACAGCGCGTCGGTGATCATGCGGCCGGTGGCACCCGAGGGGGTGCTGGCCTGGGTCTGGCGGACGCGGCCGAGGCCGTCGTAGATGGTGAAGCTGGAGGTGTAGGTCTTCAGGTCCCCCATCAGCGCCTGGCTGAGCACCTGCGAAGGCGCGTTGGCGCCGTTGACCGCGTAGGAGAACTTGCGGTTGGGACGGTCCGGGTTCTTGGCCCGGTCGTTGCCCGGGCTCCAGGCGGCCACGGCGCGGCCGAGGGAGTCGAAGTCCTGCTCGCTGATCCGGCCGTTCTCGTCCTTGATCTTGAGCGGCGAGCCGCGGCCGACGTCCAGGGTGCTGACCGTCTGCCAGCCCATCGGGTTGGTGTGGGTGACCTGTGTCGGCAGCTGGCCGGTGGCCGGGGAGTAGGCGGTCCTGGTCTCGGCGCCGGTCTGGTGGGTGGCGTCGGTGCGGCTCGGGTCGACCGTACTGGTGACGCGGCCGTAGGCGTCGAAGGTGGCCCGACCGGTCGTCCGGTAGACCGGCCGCCCGTTGCCGTCGTAGCGCTCCAGGACCTCGGTCGAGGACTGCTCCGACATGGCACCGGCCTTGCCGAGCGGCAGGCCGTCGAAGTACGCCCGGGTGTCGGCGACCGTGTTGTCCTTGGTCGGAGTCTGCCCGCAGGCGCCCCGCAGGACCAGAGTGTGCGAGGCCAGCTGGGTCGGCGCGCCTCCGGGGCCGGTGGCGTACTCGAAGGAGGTGCAGAGCAGTTGTTCGGGGTGGGCGAGGTCGCCGTTGTCGTAGACCGTCAGCGGACGGGCGAAGGGCGTCGAGTCGTAGGTGGTGGAGCGCTCGCGGGTGCGCCAGCCGTTGGCCAGCTTCTCCCGGTTGGTCACCTTGAGGGAGTTGACCGCCCGGGCGGTGATCGCGGGCATCCCGCCGGACTGGGCACGGGTGGCGGTGATCGGCCCGATCCACGGGTCGGAGACCGTGGTGGCGAGGAGTTCGCCGTTCTCACCGTTGTACTCGGCGGAGTCGCGGATGTAGCCGGCCAGGACGTTCTCGTCCTTGATGCTGCCGCCGTTGACGTCCTTGACGCTCACCTGGCGGGTGGACCCGTTGGCGAGGACGTCGCCGTCCATGCCGCGCAGGAAGGTGGCCACCGACTTGGTGCGTGGTGCCTCGACGTCGCTGCCACTACCGGTGAGGGTGGTGACCGTCGCGTAGCCGCGGAACTGGTCCCAGGTGCGGGCCTTGGGGTTGGGCATCTCGGAGTCGTTGCGGTGCCAGGCGGCGCCGCCGCCGTAGACGTAGGTGGTGACGACCACGGGGTTGCCGCCCGCGACCTTGTCCTCCTGGGTCACGGACTGCACGAGGATCTTGTTGAACCAGTCGTTGACCGGGTCCGGGTCGCTCTGTCCGGGCAGGTACCACTTGACCGGCATGCAGGCCTTCGTGTTGCCGTCCTCGGACGCCGGCATCGTGCCACCGGGCTCCCGGGAGCACTCCGCCGGAGCGTAGACCACGTTGATCAGGCCACCGGTCTCGGTGGTGATCGTCTGGATGCGCGGGCGGTTGTACGGCTCGATCGAGGCCGAGGTGCCGTCCGGGCGGACGATCCTGCCCTTGACCCGGTTGGCGATCTGCAGGGGCTGGAAGGAGACCGCCGGCAGGGTGATCGGCGTACGCCCGTTGCTGCCGGTGCGCTGGACGGAGTCGAGCCACAGCGCCGGGGAGGTGCCGTCACCCGGGTCCTGGAAGGACTGGTTGAGGGCGAAGGAGTCGACCGGGCGGTAGGAGTTGCCGGTCCAGACCTCGGTGTCGATCTTGGTGAGCCGCTTGGTGGTCCAGAAGGTGGGCGAGGAGACCGTGCAGTCGCCGGTCGCGTCGCAGCTCTGGTCGATCGGGGTGTCCGGCCAGCGCTTGGCGTTGTCCTTGGTGCGCTGGGACGGGTCGCAGGTGAAGGTGCTGTCCGGCAGGCAGCGTTCGGCGGTTCGGAACCAGACCTGGGCGGCCGGGTTGGCCTTGCCCTTGGCCGCGATCTGGTCGGGCAGGCGCTGACCGTAGCCGACCCAGGTCGGGTAACTGGCGCGCTGGTACTGGGTCCGGGGGCCGTTGCCGTTGTTCTGGCCGCCGCCCTGGACGTAGTAGTTCTGCTCCTGCTCGTACCGGTAGGTGATCAGGTTCTGGTGCGGGTCGACGACGTAGTCCAGCGACCACTGCCAGCCCATCTGGTTCCAGGTCTTGGTGGCCGGGGAGCCGTCCTTGAGGCACGGGTCCTGACCGCCGGGCCAGTAGATCGGCACCGTGGAGACCGAGTTGCTGGCCTGGTCGGTGCCGTCGCCGCCGGGCAGGTGGTTGGCACCGAAGTAGTACTGGGTGCCGTCGCTGGTGGTGATCCGCCAGGCCTCGCCGTTCCAGGCGCCGTTGCTCTGACCGGTCAGCCGCTCGACCTTGGTGCCGTCCTCACCCTGGAGGTGCCACTCGCAGGACTTGTCGTCCTTGACCAGCTGGCCCGCGTGGCCCGCGAGCGAGAGCTGGAGCAGGTCGCCACCCCAGCACTGGTCGCCGGAGCCTTCGACCCCCGCGTCCTTGCAGCTCTTGTAGCCGCGGACGATGGACCCCGGGCGCCACTCCCAGCCGTCGCCGATCCAGGACGGCTGGGCGTTGGTGGAGGCGGTCTTGCCGTCCACCGCGGAGGAGTCGTAGCCGAGCGAGACGGCCGGCGCCGAACCGGCCAGCGCGGAGGGCAGCTCGACGGTGTAGCCGTAGGTGAAGTTGCCCGCATTGGCACCGGCCTGCCAGGAGGCGGACGGGGTGATCGGCGAGGCGGTGAAGTCACCGCCGCTGCCCTTGGCATCCGCCTCGACGGCGAGTGCGACGCTCGTGGAGGAGCCGGCTGCCGGGCTGTCGAACGCCCCGGCGGAGAAGGACTTGGCGGCGGAGGGCTTGGCGGCGGCCGGCTGCGGAACGTCGACCTCGACCGTCAGCCGGCCGGTGGCCCCGTCACGCTGGGACCGGACCGGGGTGCGGGTCGCGCAGCCGGCGGCGCCCGGGGTGGTCAGCGCGCACCCGGGCAACTGGACGATCCGGGCACGGGAACCCCAGTCGGCGCCCGCGTTCTTCGCCCAGGCCTGGATGTCGATCCCGATCTGCACCCGGTCGGCCCGACCGCCCTCGCCGGTGTCGGTGAGGGCGAGCAGAGCGCCGTTGACACCCGCCGCCTTGGTCCGGCCCTGATCGGCCAGGTCGACCTGGAGGGTGGGCGCGGTGGCGGGGGCGTCGTTCGCCGGAGCCGACGATGCGGACTTGGCGGCGGTCCCGGCACCCGCGACGGGCGCGATCCAGACCGGCAGCGAGCCCGCCTGGACCGGCGGGGAGGGCAGGGCGGTCGGCGACGCATCGGCGGCCGCCGGTGCCATGGCGGCCTTCCCGGCGACCGCACCGCCGAGCACGGCGGTCGCTCTCCCCGATGGTGGAACGGAGTCGGCTGGTGGCGACCACTTCTTGCCCGGGTCGGGCGTGTGCCCCGCGGGCTTGCCGTTCGTGCCCTTCACCGGATGGACGTCGGGCACCGGCGTGTTCGGTGGCACCCAGACCTCGGGCGGAGCGGCGGCCTTTGCGACCGCTTGAACCGACGGGAGCGTGACCACCGACATGCACACAGCCAGAGCGGCGGCCGTGGCCAACCGGGAACTGCGTGTTCGGGTGAACAGACGAAAGCGACGGGACACCTGACTCCCCCACAGATTGCCAAGCCTTTAAGCGGACCGACCCCAACGGCCCAAGCCCCCGGCACATTAGGCGCACACGACCGACTCAAGGTAGGGAAAGCTTAAAATCTCATCGCGTGACGAGGGTCACACGGAGAGCAATGTGGAATCAGTCCGACAACTCGGACGACCTGTCGACAAAATGCTTTGACGGTGGAGCAACCGTGAAGGCAGCGTGCGGCTGACCTCTGCTCACACCTTCCTCTACGACGGGTTCTTCATGTCGAGGCCACAACCTCTCTCTTCTGCAATTCGCCGACGGACAGTGAGAAAACGGATATTCGGCGCCACCCTGCTTCCACTCGCCTGCACCGCCGCACTTTCCCTCGGCGCAGGCCTGTTGGCCGTGCCGACCGTCGCGGCCGCGGCCCCGGCCGACCGCAACCACGGCCCCGCCGACCCCTCCTGGCCGGTGACACCGACCCAGCCCGCCAAGAACGGGTCCGACCCCCGGGCCGCCCAGGTCTCCGCGATCCGTGCCGCCCAGGCGACGGCGAGGAGCACCGGAAAGCCCGTCGTCGTCGATGCGTTGACCACGGGCAGCAGCCGGACCACCGCCAACCCGGACGGCACCGTGGCCACCGACTCCACCCCGGTCGTGGAGCGGGTCAAGAACGCCGAGGGCAGCTGGCGACCGGTGGACGCGACGCTCCGGGCCAACCCGGACGGGACGCTCGCTCCAGCCGCCGTCCCTTCCTCGCTGACCTTCTCCGGCGGTGGCAGCGGCCCACTGGCGACCATGACGACGGCGGACGGCAAAAAGCTGTCCGTCAAGGCCCCGTTCGACCTGCCCAAGCCCGAACTCGACGGCAGCAGCGCGCTCTACCGGTCCGTCCTGCCCGATGTCGACCTGGAGTTGAGCGCGACCCCGGCCGGCGGCTGGCGGCAGGTCCTGATCGTCCGCAGCGCGAAGGCAGCGGCGGACCCGAAGGTCACGAAGCTCCACCTCGACACCGTGGCCGACGGATTGACCGTCAAGGCGAGCGCCAGCGGGAGCCTGACGGCCGAGGACGCCGCCGGCAAGGCCCGCTTCACCGCACCCGTGCCGGTCATGTGGGACTCCACCACCACGGCTGACGCCGCAGCTGCCCAGCCCAAGGCCCAGAGCAAGCTCGCGGCCGCTCAATCGGCGGAGGACGCACCGGTCCCGACGGAGTCCAGCAGCAAGGCGCCGGGCCCCAACGCGAGGACCGCGCCGATCGCCGCCACCGTCAGCGGCGGCGGCATCGACCTGGTGCCGGACGCTTCGGTGCTCGGGCAGGGCACCGGCCCCTGGTACATCGACCCGGGCTGGAACCCCAGCGTCGACAACGGCAACCAGGCCTGGGCCCAGGTGCAGTCGGCCTACCCCGACAACCCCGAGTACAACGGCACCCAGTACGGCCAGGACAAGCCGGCCGCGGGTTACTGCGGCTACATCGACAGCAACCACCGCTGCGAGAAGGAGGGCAAGGAGCGGGCCTACTTCCAGGTCGGTCTGAACTCGGCCTTCTGGGACTCGACGGTGTTGGGCGCCAAGCTCTACGCCACCGTCGCGGCCTCGTCCAGCCCGTCGACCTCCACACCGATGGGCCTCTACTCGACCGGCTCGGGCACCAGCAACCCGATCAACCAGTGGACCACCTGGAACGCCCAGCCCTGCAAGGAACTCGGGAAATGCGCCAAGGTCCTGACCAACTGGATCAAGGGCGAGGGCGGCGTCGAGTACGACGTCACCGGTCAGATGGGCCAGGCCGCGCGCGAGCACTGGGGCGGCTGGACATTCCTGTTCACGCCCGACGACGAGGGCAACAAGTACTTCCGTCAGCGGTTCGCCAACAACCCGCACATCGTCGTCACCTACGACTTCGCGCCCCACATCGGCAGCCCCGGCGCCAGCCCCATGCCGGGCTTCGCCCGTGACGCGGCCTTCGACCGGTGCCAGACCCCCGGCACCGCGCACCCCTGGGACAACCCGGGCTGGATCGGCGTCAACACCGACGTGACCCTGAGCGCCGACACCTGGTCACCGACCGGCGAGCAGCTCTGGACCACCTTCAAGATCTGGGACGACGACGACAACGGCTCGTCGAAGACCTACGAGACCGACTGGGCCGCCAGTTCGGGCCGTCGGAACGTGAGCGTCGGCTCGCTGATCGACGGCCACCAGTACGGCTGGCTCGCCCACACCGGCGACGGCACGCTCGACAGCGAC
Organism: Kitasatospora sp. NPDC096077; assembly: GCF_040303245.1. Lineage (NCBI taxonomy): Bacteria > Bacillati > Actinomycetota > Actinomycetes > Kitasatosporales > Streptomycetaceae > Kitasatospora > Kitasatospora sp. NPDC096077. Next base: position 260,469 of record NZ_JBEOSV010000004.1, read on the forward strand.
AACTCCCAGATGTGCTTCCTGCGTATCGACCGCACCCCGCCGACCGCCCGGATCACCTCGACCGACTTCCCGGAGTCCGGCACCCTGGGCGGGCACCCCAAGTCGGTCGGCCAGGAGGGTGTCTTCACCCTGACCGGCACCGACCCGGCCCCTGCCACCGGCGGCCGTTCATCCGGCCTGGCCTGCGCCCGCTGGACCACGGACCCGATCCAGGCCGCGGCCACCGGGTGGAACTGCAACGACGGCGGCAACGTCGTCAAGATGGACGGCGACGGCAGCTTCCAGCTGAAGTACACCCCCTGGCACTGGGGGACCAACTTCCTGTACCTGCAGACCCAGGACAACGCCGGCAACATGTCGCAGCCGGTCGCCTACACCTACTTCGTGCCGAGCAACCCGGCCGCCGGCGACCCGGTCATGGGTGACGTCGACGGCGACCGCAAGGCCGACGTCCTGCTGCCGGACGGCACCGGCTCGCTGCGGCTGGTCGGCGCCAACGCCGACCCGTACGCGGCCCCGAACACCAAGCCGGCCTCGGCGCCGGGGGCTGCCGACAACCAGGACTGGAGCACCGTCCAGACCACCCACCGGGGCTCGTTCACCGAGCGGAACGTCGACGACCTGATCGCTCACGCGCCCGGCGCCGCCGAGCTGTACCTCTACTCCAACGACGACATCGCCGCCCACCTCGACGGTCAGGCGCCCGTCTCCCTCGCCAAGTCCAGCCGCTGCGCGCTCCCTGACGGGAGTCCGGTCACGTGCTCGGACTACGGCAACGGCGGGGACTGGGCCTCGGTGACCCAGATCGCGGCCTTCGGCTCCCCTACGGGAGACACTCCGAAGAATCCGGGCACGGTCACGGCCGGCCTGCCGCGTTCGTCCCTGCTCTACGTCGAGAAGAGCCGGCTCTGGCTCGCGCTGTCGTCGAGCGTCGGCAAGCTCGACGGTCCGAACATCCTGCTCTCCCAGAGCCAGGCCTGGGACTCCTACGACCTGATCACCCCCGGCCCGGCCAAGGGCACCAACATCCCGACCGTCTGGGGCCGTTCGAAGTGGGACGGCACCATCCACGCCTACCAGTTGGCGAAGGGCGGCACCCAGGGCACCTTCGACGCCTCCGCGTTCACCGAGCCCACCAAGGGCTGGCTGGCCAACGGCGTGGACGCCAAGCTGTACCCGAAGGTCGGCTCCAACGGCGACGTCACCGGTGACGGCGTCCCGGACCTCTGGGCCGTCGACACCAACAATCAACTGGTGGCCTGGGCCGGTATCGGCACCAAGGCACCCGACGTCAACAGCGGCCCGACGGTGACCGGCCTGGAGACGAAGCCGGTCGTGCTCGGCAACCTCAACCGCCCGATCGGCAACTGGCTGGCCGCGCCCGACGGCGGCAACACCGTCAAGGACGGCCAGAAGAGGACCGACGGCACCGCCTCGGGCGTGAGCTGGGTCGGCGACACCGTGGACGGTCGGGCCACCACTGTGGGCGCCTTCAGCCCCGACGCCGGATCGAACATCACGATGTCCCGCCCGGTGGTCGACACGCGGAAGAGCTTCACGGTCTCCACCTGGGCCAAAGCCGGCCCGAAGGGCGGCATCATCGCCAGCCAGGACACCGTGCACGGCAGCAACTTCATCCTGTACGCCGACGGCAGGACCGGCCTCTGGACCCTCGCCCTCTCCTACGCCGACGACGACAACTGGTCATACGACTACACGTCCACCGTGAACGCCGGCGCCAGCTTCCGGCCCGGCGTGTGGACCAGGCTGTCCGCGTCCTACAACGCGGACACCGGGGCGATGTCGCTGTACGTGGACGGTGTCCTCGCCGCGACCGGTGTCCACCGGGCGAGCACCAGCCCGCCGTCCGCCGGACCGTTCGAGCTGGGCCGGTACAAGTACCAGTCCAAGCAGAGCGAGAGCTTCGACGGGAGCATCGGCAGCACCGCCGTCTACCCGTTCGCCGTGGCGCCCAGCGCGCCGTCGGCGACCAGCGTCATCCGCTCGCACGTCGACACCAACAAGTGCCTGGACCTCAACGGCGCCGTGGCCGGCAACGGCACCGCGATCCAGCTCTACGACTGCAACGGGAGCACCGCCCAGCAGATCTCGCTGGGCAACGACGGGACCGTCCGGGTCCTGAACGGGTGCATGGCGCCGGTGAACTCCGGTACCGACAACGGCACGCAGTTGGAGTACCGAACCTGTGACGGCACCGCCGCGCAGAAGTGGATCCCGCTGGCGAACGACGCGCTGTACCACCCGGCTTCGGGACGCTGCCTGGACCTGCCGGGCTGGCAGACCAACAACGGCAACCGGTTGCAGCTGTGGGACTGCCACTTCCGGGGGTCCCAGCAGTGGACCGTCCCGAACCTGCGGACGGCCGCGCCGCCCGCTCCGCCGCGCTCCTGACGTCCGCGTCCTGAGCACGTGCCAGGGCCCGTCCCACCACCCGGCGGGGCGGGCCCTTCGTGCGCTCCGACGCACGGTCGGAACAGGGGACGAACCAGGCAAAACCGGCATCGCTGTCCGTCACGTTGACACCGGTTCAGGGAGCTGGTGGGGTTGCGACCGTTGTGGTCCAGGCCTGGCGAGGAGGCCCCTGTGCAAGCCCGTGTGTCCGTTGCGGCCGGGCGGCGGCTGCGACAGCAGTTGGAGCAGAGTCCGGCACTGCGCGAGGTGTTGTACCACCCGGCGGCGCTGGCGGCGCGACGGGCCACCGCCCGGACCTGCCGTCAGCTGGTGCCGCGGGCGGCGGACCGGCTGATCGCCGATCTCAAGGGGACGGAGCCGCTGTTGGCGTCGGTGCGGGCGGAGCGGGGACCCGGGCGGCCGGGGCGGCGGGCGGTGCGGATCGCGGCCGGGGTGGTGACCGCGGCGGTGGTCGGCGGGCTGCTGGCCGGGCCGCTGCCGTCGACGGCGTACGCGGCGGTGCCCGGGTCGGACGTGGTGAGCAGCGCTCCGCAGACGCCGTTGGGCAGCGTGACGAACCCCCAGGTGTTCCCGCACCCGCAGGAGCAGACCGTCGCCGGGCGGGCGGTCACCGTGCCCGCCACCGTGACGCTGGTGACCGCGCCCAAGGCGGACCGGGGCGCGGTGGACGCCGTCCGCGACGTGCTGACGATCGCCGGGGCCACCGCGGTGACCTCGCAGCCGGACGGCGGGACACCGGCCGCCGGCTCGCTGGTGGTGTACGTCGGCGGACCCGCCGAGGGCGCCGAGGGCGAGACGGACCGGACACTGCGCCAGTTGACCGCCGCGGCCGGCGGCAAGGACGGCTCCGCGCCGTCGACCGCGGGCATGCCGCCCGGCGGCTACGTGCTGTCCGTCGGCCAACTGCCCGCCCAGGGCGGCGGGACGTACGGCGCGGTGGTGCTGGCGGGCGCGGACGCGGCCGGCACCTTCTACGCCGCGCAGAGCCTGCGCCAGCTGCTCGCCGCGGTACCGGCCGATCAGGGTCAGGGGCCGGGCGCGGCCGGGCTCGGGCTGCCCGGGATCACCCTGCGGGACTGGCCCAGCGGGGCGCCGGTGCGCGGCACCGCGGAGGCGTTCTACGGCACCCCGTGGACCGCCCAGCAGCGGCTCGACCAGGTGGACTTCCTGGGCCGCTCCAAGCAGAACTTCTACCTCTACGCCCCGGGTGACGACCCGTTCCGGCTCAGCCGCTGGCGCGACGCCTACCCCGTCCCCCAGCAGTCCGAGCTGCGCGAGCTCGGCGACCGGGCCCGGCAGAACCACGTCACCCTCGGCTACGCGATCGACCCCGGGCAGTCGCTCTGCTTCAGCTCCGGCAAGGACGTCGACGCGCTGGTCGCCAAGCTGGACGGGCTGCGCAAGCTCGGCTTCACCGCGTTCCAGCTGCAGTTCCTGGACGTCAGCTACGACGAGTGGCACTGCGGCGACGACCGGGACGAGTACGGCACCGGCCCGGCCGCGGCCGCCAAGGCGCAGGCCGAGCTGGCCAAGAAGGTGCAGGACCGGCTGATCGCGAAGAACCCGGGCCTGGCGCCGCTGTCGGTCGTCCCGACCGAGTACCACAAGCAGGGCACGACGCCGTACCGCAAGGCGCTGGCCGACGCGCTGCCGGCCGGGGTGCAGGTGGCCTGGAGCGGCGGCGGGGTGATCCCGGAGAAGATCACCGGCGCCGAGACCTCGGACACCGGCAGCCTGTACGGGCACCCGCTGGTCACCATGGACAACTACCCGGTCAACGACGCCAGCCCGGACCGGCTGTTCCTCGGCGCCTACACCGGCCGCGAGCCCGAGGTGGCGACCCGCTCGGCGGTGCTGCTGACCGGCGCCATGCAGCAGCCGGTGGCCTCCCGGATAGCGCTCGCCACCGCCGGCGACTTCGCCTGGAACCCGACCGGCTACAAGCCCGACGACTCCTGGCACGCCGCGGTGCGCTCGCTGGCCGGGCCGACCGGCTCCGCCGCCACCCCCGCCGGGTCGGCGCTGTCCGCCGTCACCGCGCTGGCCGGCAACAGCACCTCCTCGCCGCTGGCCAAGCAGGAGTCCGGCTACCTCCAGCCGCTGCTGGACCAGTTCTGGGCCAACGCCGAACCGACCTCCGGCGCGGCGCCGGACCTGACCAAACTGATCGCGGCCGCCGCCCCGCTGCGGGACGCCTTCACCGCGATGGCGGGCGCCCAGCAGACCCTGGCCGGCACCGACGCCACCGCCCAGCTGGCCGCCGAGGCCGGCCCCTGGCTCGGCCCGCTGCGCGACTACGGGCTGGCCGGGCAGGCCGCGCTGGACATGCTGCTCGCCCAGCACGGCGGCGACGGCGCGGCGGCCTGGAAGGCCCGGGTGCAGCTCAACCGGCTGCGCGCCCAGCTCGCCCAGGCCCCGGCGACCATCGGCGCGGGCGTGCTCGGCCCGTTCCTGGACCGGGCCGTGCGGGCCGCCGACAACTGGTCCGGGGTGGTCAGCGGCGGGGTCACCCCCACCACCTCGATGGGCACCGCCCACGACCACCTGCCCGCGCTGATGACCGACGGCCAGGCCGACACCTTCTACTGGAGCTCCACTCCCCCGCAGCCCGGCGACTCGGTCGGCGTGGACCTCGGCGCCGGCCGGCCGATCAGCGGCGTCACCGTGCTGATGGGCGGCTGGGGCGACGGGCCGGACGCCCGGACCGCCGTCGACGACTACATCCGGGACGGCGTGCTGGAGTACAGCACCGGCGAGGGCGGCTGGAAGCAGCTCGCCGTGGTGAAGAACCAGAAGACGGTCGGCGCCCAGCTGCCGCCCGGCACCGTGGTGCGGGCGGTGCGGCTGCGGGCCACCGCGGCGCAGAAGACCGCCGTCGCGGTGCGCGAGTTCACCGTCACCGCCCCGGACGAGTCCCCGGCCAGCGTCTCCGGCGGGCCCGCCGCACTGCCGGGTTCCTCGCCCGCCGCCGTCCTGGACGGCAACCCGGACACCGCGTACCGGGCCGCCAAGCCGCCCACCGCGCAGGACGCGCCGCTCGTGGTCGAGCTCGGCGCCGCCCGCCCGCTGGACCGGCTGACCGTGCTCACCGACCCCAACGTGCACGCCACCGCCACCGTCGCGGTGCGCCGCTCCGACGGCGGCTGGACCGACATCGGCACCGTGCAGCCCGGCTACAACGAGCTGCCGGCCGGCGGACAGCCCGCCGACGCGTTCCGGCTGACCTGGAAGCCCGGCGGCGACCCGCCGGTCGTCAACCAGGTGATCCCCTGGTACGCGGACGCCCCGGCGGCCCGGATGAACCTCGCCGACCCGGCCCTGGACGTGGTCACCGGCGCCGCCGCGCCCACGAAGACCCAGGCCACCGTGGAGGCCGGCCGCCCGGAGGGGACCACCGGCGACCTGCGGGTCGACGTGCCGCCCGCCGCCAAGGGACTGACCGTGACCCCGGCCGGCCCGGTGACGGTGCCCCGCGGCGGCCGGGTCGGTGTGCCGCTGCTGGTCGCCGCGGCGGCGGGGACGCCGTCCGGGACGTACCAGGTGCCGGTGTCGTACGTGGCCGGCGGCACCACCGTCAAGCAGGTGCTGCAGGTGCACGTGGTACCGCCCACCGGCGGGCCGGACCTGGCGCTCGGCGCGCAGGCGTCGTCCTCGGGCGACGAGACGCCGAACTTCCCGGCCGCGGCGATCGCCGACGGCGACCCGAAGACCCGCTGGTCCTCGCCGGCCAAGGACGACGCCTGGGTGCAGCTGCAGCTGCCGCAGGCCACCCACCTGGGCGCGGCGGTGCTGCACTGGCAGTCCGCGTACGCCTCGTCGTACCGGATCCAGGTCTCGGCGGACGGCAGCACCTGGACGGACGCCGCGACGGTGGACAACGGCAAGGGCGGGGACGAGACGGTGCGCTTCGACGCGCCGAACGCCCGGTACCTGCGGATGCAGGGCGTGGCGCGGGCCACCAAGTTCGGCTACTCGCTGTACGGCATCGAGCTGTACGCCGTCACCACGCCGGCCGTCCCGGGCACCCCGCCCGCCCCGGGCACTCCGGGCGCCCCGCCGCAGCAGCCCGCCAACCCGGCCGGCCAGCCGGGGGCGCCGGCGACTCCGCCGACCACCAAGCCGTAGGGGCCCCAAAAGCCGGTGAGCCGTAACCCGGAGGCGAACCGGCTCCAGAAAGGCGGTGAGCCGAAGGGGCGCGCCGGTGCCGAAAGGGAGAAGCGAGGGAGCGACGAAGGAGCGAGGGAGCGCCGACCGTCGGCGCCGGATCAAGAGCGCCCCGGAGGCGAACCGGCTCTCAACAACGCGGCGGGCCGCCGGGCTCCCCTTCGTGGGGGGCGCGGCGGCCCATGAGGCGCGTACCGACGTGTGACGGGCGGGCCCTGTGGTGCTGTGGTCAGGCGGAGAGCGGTTCGGGCTGCTCGCCGCGGCGGACGGGGGCGGCGTGGGCGACGTGCGCCCGGCCGATCGGGACCGAATGGGTCGGCTCGGTATGGTCGTGGTGCTCGTACTCGCCCCACTGTGGGGCGCGCAACTGGTCACCACCGCCGTACGGCTCCAGGTAGGGCCGCCAGCGCGGGTCCTTGATCCCGGTGCCGATGATCCGCCAGGCGAGGCCGCTGGGCGGGGCGGGCGGGCGCTTCATCCGCCAGCCGAGTTCGGTCAGGTGGCGGTCGGCCTTGGTGTGGTTGCAGCGGCGGCAGGCCGCCACCACGTTGTCCCACCGGTGCTGGCCGCCCCGGCTGCGCGGGATGACGTGGTCGACGCTGGTGGCGGCGGCCCCGCAGTAGACGCAGCGGCCGTGGTCGCGGGCGAACAGCGCCCGGCGGGTGAGCGGGACGGGCCCGCAGAACGGGACCCGCACGAAGCGGGTCAGTCGGACGACGGACGGCGCCGGAAGGGCGCTGGTGGCGCTGTGCAGAGTGACTCCCGTGTCCTCCAGGCTGACCGCCTTGTGGTTGAGGACCAGGATGAGTGCGCGGCGCATCGATACGACGCCGAGTGGCTCGTAGGACGCGTTGAGGACCAGGACATGCGGCACGGATGCCTCCTTGGACGCCTGCGGCGCGTGGCTCGCGCCGGGACGAGCGGTTGGATCGCGCAACGAGTGCGTGATCTCCCCCAGTGTCGCCTTACGCCTTCGTACGGCGCCACCACTCCTGTGTAACGGACCTGACGCGAACTTCGGGTGTGGTCTCGGTCATACCCGGTATGCCCTGGGGAGGGTCCGGTTGCACGCGGGCCCCGGCCCGGCCGGGGCGGTGGTCCGGGCGGGATCGGGGCTCGGCCGGTCGGCGCAGCGCCGTGGGCCGTGCGGCGCAGGGGCTGCGGCCGTTCGGGGGAGGTGGGGCCGGTGGTGCGGGGGTGGCGCCCCGGGGGAGCGCACCGGGGCGTTGACGGGGCGTCCGGGGTGTCCCGCACGCCGGTCGGCGGGTCCGGGCCGGTGTTCGGCGCCGGATAGGCTAGCGCGCACGGTCCGCGGGCCGCTTGCGCGGCACGGACCGGTCACGTCCCCAGCAAGGAAGGTCCCGCTCGTGTTCCGCTCCGGCGCCACCGGTCCGACCGACGCGTCCTCGACGCTCACCCACCCGACGCCGGCCCCCTCCCCCACCGCGCCGGACCTGCCACAGCTGCGCATCCCCACCAGCGCGCAGGAGGTCACCGACACCACCAAGCAGGCGGCCAGCTGGTTCGACACCCACTGGCAGAACTGGCTGACGCACGGCCTGCAGATCATCCTGATCATCCTGCTGGCGCTGGTGCTGCGGACCGTGGTGAACAAGCTGATCACCCAGCTGATAACCCGGATGGCCCGCAGTCACGACCACCGGGAGGAGAGCCGGCTGGGCGGCCTGCTGGCCAACCACGGGGTGGTGAACCCGGAGCGGCGCCAGCAGCGCTCGGAGGCGATCGGCTCGGTGCTGCGCAGCATGGCCTCCTTCACCATCCTGGGCACGGCGGCCCTGATGGTGCTCTCCGCGCTCGGGATGAACCTGGCACCGCTGCTGGCGAGCGCCGGTGTGGCCGGTGTGGCGATCGGTTTCGGCGCCCGCAACCTGGTGACGGACTTCCTCTCCGGGGTCTTCATGATCATGGAGGACCAGTACGGCGTCGGCGACGACATCGACACCGGGGTGGCCAGCGGCACGGTGCTGGAGGTCGGCCTGCGGGTCACCAAGCTGCGCGGGGCCAACGGCGAGATCTGGTACATCCGCAACGGCGAGGTGAAGCGGATCGCCAACATGAGCCAGGGCTGGGCGACCGCCTCGGTGGACGTGCAGGTCGGGTACAAGGAGGACCTCCAGCGGGTCGAGGACCTGATCCAGGAGACCGCCGAGGGGCTCTCCAAGGAGGCGCCGTACGACGAGCTGGTCTGGGCGCCGGTGTCGATCCTGGGCGTGGAGTCGGTGGCGGCGGACTCGGTGATGGTGCGGATCGAGGCCCGGACGGCCCCGGGCAAGGCGCCGACGGTCTCCCGGGCCCTGCGCCAGCGGCTCAAGACGGCCTTCGACCTGGCCGGGATCAAGGTCAAGGAGGAGGCCGCGGCGGTGGCCACCGGGGTGTCGATCACCTCGGTCGACCCCTCGCCGCCGTCCGCGCTGTCGGACCCGACCTCGCCGCGCTACCGAGCGGCGGAGCCGATCCCGGTGCCGAAGCCGCCGATGGACGACCCGGCGCTGCAGAAGCCGTAACGGTTCTTCGGCGTCCCGGCGCTGCAGAAGCCCCGCTCCCACTCCGGTGGGGGCGGGGCTTCGTGGTGCGGGGCGGTCCGGTCAGCCGAGCTGGGCGAGGCCCTCGGTGGCGATCCGCTCGAAGACGGCGAGGTCGGCGGCGAAGACCGAGTCCGGGATCGGCCAGTGGATCACCAGCTCGGTGATGCCCGCCTCCCGGTGGGCGCCGGCCCAGTCGACGAAGGCGTCCAGCGACTGCAGCGGCTTCTCCTGGGTGGAGCCGTGCAGCAGCAGCTTCTCCAGCGTCGCGACGTCGCGGCCGGTGGCCTCGCAGGCGGCGGTCAGCTGGTCGATCTGTCGCGCGATCACGGCGGGGGCCTGGTCCGCCGGCATCGCCGCGGGGCCCTTGGGGTCGCCGTAGGTCACCCAGCCCTGCCCGTACTCGGCGGTGAGCCGGAATCCGCGCGGGCCGGTCGCGGCCACGTAGAAGGGCACCCGGGGGGTCTGCAGGCAGCCGGGGATGTTCCGTGCCTCGACCGCGGAGTAGTAGGTGCCCTCGCGGGTGGTGGCGTCGTTGGTCAGCAGCTCGTCCAGCAGGGGCAGGAACTCGCCGAAGCGGTCCGCGCGCTCCTTGGGCGACCACGCCTGCTGCCCCAGCGCCGTCGCGTCGAAGCCGATCCCGCCGGCCCCGATCCCCAGGGTGACCCGCCCGCCGGACACGTCGTCCAGCGCGATCAGGTCCTTGGCCAGGGTCACCGGGTGCCGGAAGTTCGGCGAGGTCACCAGCGTGCCCAGCCGCATCCGTTCGGTCGCGCAGGCCGCCGCCGTCAGGGTCGGGACCGCGCCGAACCAGGGTCCGTCCCGGAAGGACTGCCAGGACAGGTGGTCACAGGTGTACGCGGCGTGGAACCCGAGCTCCTCGGCCCGCCGCCAGATCTTCTGGCCCTCACTCCACCGGTGGATGGGGAGGATCATCGCACTCAGACGCATGCCCCGACCCTAGGGCGGGAGGGCGGCGAACGACAGGGCCTCCCGGGCCCGGTCTCGGGGGTCTCGCGGAGCGGTAACGCTTCGGCATCCTCCGGGGCACCGGCCATTGACACCCCGCTGACGCGGACCGTACGGTCCTGTCCAAGCGACTGGAAAGTTTCCTAACAGTTCCGGTCCACCAGCCGAAAGGGGAGGATTCCGGGCATGACCAAGAGCACCGCCAAGGCTCCCCTCGCCGGCACCCCCAGCCTGCTGCGCGCCATCAACGACCGCGCCGCCCTCGAACTGCTGCTGGAGAACGGCCCGCTCTCCCGCACCCAGATCGGCTCCCTGACCGGGCTGTCCAAGCCCACCGCCTCGCAGCTGCTGTCCCGGCTGGAGGTCGCCGGGCTGGTGCTGCCGGTCGGCACCACCGAGGGCGGGCCCGGCCCCAACGCGCAGCTGTACCAGGTGAATCCGGCCGCCGGGTACGTCGCCGGACTGGACGTCACCAACAGCGGGATCCGGGTCGCCGTCGCCGACATCACCGGCAGCACGCTGGCCGAGCACAGCGTGTCCACCAGAGGCGTCCCGGCCGCCGAGACCGTGCCGAGAGTGGCCGCCGCCGTCGCCGAGGCGGTGCGCGCCGCCGGACTGCCCGCGGGCTGCCTGCGCACCGTGGCGATCGGCGTCGGCGGCGCCCCCGACCCGGTCACCGGCAAGCTGCGCTACGCCTCCCACCTGCCCGGCTGGCACTCCCCGCGGCTGGTCGAGGAGTTGACCGCGGCGATCGGCGCGCCGGTGTCGATCGAGAACGACGTGAACCTGGCCGCGGTCGCCGAGCAGGCCTCCGGCGCGGCGGCCGGCTTCGAGGACTTCGTGCTGCTCTGGGCCGGGGCGGGCGTCGGCGCGGCGGTCGTGCTCGCCGGGCGGCTGCACCGCGGCTTCACCGGCGGCGCCGGCGAGGTCGGCTACATGCCGGTGCCCGGCTCGCCGGTCCAGTGGGACGCCCGGCGCCGCAAGTTCGGCGGGTTCCAGGACCAGGTCGGCGCACCCGCCGTACGGACCCTGGCCCGCGAGCACGGGCTCGGCGCGCCCAGCGCGGAGGAGTCGATCGCCAAGGCCCTGGAGACCCCGGGCGCCGGCGACACCTTCCTGTCCGAACTGGCCGGACGGCTCGCCGTCGGGCTGTCCGTGATCGTCGCCGTGGTCGACCCCCGGCTGGTGGTCCTCTCCGGCGCGGTGCCGAGTGCGGGCGGCGAACGCCTGCGCGCGCTCGTCGAGGACGAACTGGCCCGGGTCTGCCACGCCCGTCCGGAGATCCGCAGCAGTGCCCTGCCCGGCTCGCCGGTCCTGATCGGCGCCCTGCAACGCGCCCTCTCGGACGCCCGTGAGGCGGTCTTCTCCACCCACTGAGCCGCCCACCGATCCGCCCACCGAACCACCTGCCGAACCACCTGCCGAACCACCCCGCCGATCCACCCGCAGCACGACCCGATCGACCCACGGATCGACCCACAGACGCTCCCCCTGCACCCACCTCTCCCCCAACCCCCTACGCGGGACCCGAGGCAACGACGCCTGCCCGCGCACCCCCAGGAGGACCTCGAAGTGCACGCCATCACCTCCCGCAGAGGCCGCCGCACCATCGCCGCCGTCGCCGGCAGCGCCGTCCTGGCCCTGCTCGCCTCCGCCTGCACCGGTTCCAGCGAGTCGGGCGGCAGCGACGACTCCGCCAGCGGCAAGGACGTCACCATCACCTTCTGGCACGGCTGGAGCCAGGACAACGAGGTGAAGGCGATCAACGACACCATCGCCGCCTTCGAGAAGGCCCACCCCAACATCCACGTCAAGCCGGTCGGCAATGTCGCGGACGACAAGGTCAACCAGGCCCTGCGGGCCGGCGGCGACGGCGCCCCGGACGTGGTGTCCTCCTTCACCACCAACAACGTCGGCATGTTCTGCTCGACCAAGGCCTTCATCGACCTCAAGCCCCAGCTGCAGAAGAGCGGCATCGACCCGGCCAAGACCTTCCCGGCCGCGATGCTCAACTACACCCAGTTCCAGGGCAACCAGTGCTCGCTGCCGCTGCTCGGCGACGCGTACGGGCTGTACTACAACAAGAAGGCCTTCGCCGCCGCCGGCATCACCGCCCCGCCGAAGACCTTCAGCGAGTTCGCCGACGACGCCAAGAAGCTCACCGTCGCCGACGGCGACTCGTACAAGCAGCTCGGCTTCATGCCGCTGTACCACGGCTACGAGTCCACCACCGAGCACTTCCTCGGCCAGTACGGCGCCACCTACTTCGACGCCGACGGCAAGTCGAACCTCGCCGCCGACCCGAAGGTCGCCGCGATGCTCGACTGGCAGAAGGGCATGGTCGACCAGCTCGGCGGCTACGCCAAGCTGGACAAGTACCGGGCCACCTTCGGCGAGGAGTTCAGCGCCAAGAACCCCTTCCACACCGGCCAGGTCGCGATGGCCATCGACGGTGAGTGGCGCACCGCCTCGCTCGCCGAGAGCAAGCCCGACTTCGACTGGGCCACCGCGCCCTTCCCGGTGCCGGACGACCAGGCCGCCACCTACGGCCGCGGCTACCAGACCGGCACCATCGTCGGCATCGCCAGCACCAGCAAGAAGCAGGCCGCGGCCTGGGAGTTCGTCAAGTTCCTGACCACCGACACCGACGCGGTGGTGAACTTCGCCAACGCGATCCACAACGTGCCCAGCACCTTCGACGCGCTCAACTCGCCGAAGCTGGTCAGCGACCCGAACTTCAAGACCTTCCTGGACGTCGCCAAGAACCCCAACTCGGGCACCACCCCGGCCAGCGTCAACGGCGGCGGCTACATCGTCTCGCTGCAGAACCTCGGCTACGACTACGAGTCCGGCAAGCAGACCGACCTCAAGGCCGGACTCGCCGCGACCGCCAAGCAGATCGACACCGACATCGCCCAGGCGAAGTAGCGGGAACGGTCCACGGAGCTCCCATGTCACTCGCGTTCGGCACCCGCAAGGACGCCGGGACGACCGACCCGGCGGCGCCCTCCACGCAGCACCTGCTGCGCCGGAAGCGCCGCCGGGAGGCGGCCCGCACCCTCGCCTTCCTCTCCCCCTGGCTCATCGGGTTCAGCGTCTTCTTCGTCTACCCGCTGATCTCCACCGCCTACTTCTCCTTCACCCAGTACAACGGCTTCGGCGCGCCGACCTTCAACGGCCTGAAGAACTGGGACTACGTCTTCAACCACCTGCCGACCTTCTGGCAGGGCCTGCGCAACACCCTGTGGCTGGTGCTGGTGATGGTGACCCTGCGGGTCGCCTTCGGCCTCGGCATCGGGCTGCTGATCACCAAGGTCAAGACCGGCGCGGGCTTCTTCCGCACCGTCTTCTACCTGCCGTACCTGGCCCCGCCGGTGGCCGCCACCGTCGCCTTCGCCTTCCTGCTCAACCCGGGCACCGGCCCGCTCAACCACCTGCTCGGCGAGCTCGGCCTGCCGCAGCCCGGCTGGTTCGCCGACCCGAACTGGTCCAAGCCCGCGCTCACCCTGCTCGCCATGTGGGGCATCGGCGACCTGATGGTCATCTTCATGGCCTCGCTGCTGGACGTCCCCAAGGAGCAGTACGAGGCGGCCGAACTGGACGGCGCCGGAGCGTTCCAGCGGTTCCGGTACGTCACGCTGCCGAACATCTCCCCGATCATCATGTTCGCGGTGGTCACCGGGGTCATCCAGACCATGCAGTACTACACCCAGGCGTACGTCGCCGGGAAGGTCGCCAGCGGCATCGCCGGCAACTCCGGGCAGCAGTTCGAGCCCGGGTTCCCGCAGGGCTCCACCTGGACCCTGCCGCAGATGGTCTACAACCTCGGCTTCCAGCGCTTCAACTACGGCGCGGCCTGCGTCGTCGCCCTGGTGCTGTTCGCCATCTCGATGGCCGTCACCTCGCTCCTGCTCCGCCGCCGGTCCGGCTTCATGGCGAGCGACGACTAGCGGACGGATGAGGACTCCGACATGACTCTCAGCTCCACCCCCACGCCCACGATCAGGCCTGGTGAGCCGCCGGTCCGCACCGCCACCGGCACCGCCGCCGCCCGGGCCGCCCGGCGCCGCGCCCTGCTCAACTGGGTCGCCGTGCACTCGCTGGCCATCGCCGCCGCGCTGTTCTTCCTGCTGCCCTTCGTCTTCGTCTTCCTGACCTCGGTGATGAACGACCAGCAGGCGCTCACCACCGACTACTGGCCGACCTCCTGGAACTGGGGCAACTACACCCAGGTGTGGGACACCCCCGGCTTCCTCACCTGGTGGCGCAACACCCTGGTGTACGCCGGCGCCGGCACCCTGCTCACCATCGTCTCCAGCCTGCCGGTCGCCTACGCGCTCGCCAAGTTCCGCTTCCGCGGCCGCAACCTGGCGCTGATGGCGGTCATCGCGATGATGATGCTGCCCCCGCAGGTCACCGTCATCCCGATGTACCTGTTCTGGGCCAAGCAGCTGGGCATGGACGGCTCGCTGTGGCCGCTGATCATCCCGATGGCCTTCGGCGACGCGTTCTCGATCTTCCTGCTGCGCCAGTTCCTGATGACCATCCCCAAGGAGTACATCGAGGCCGCCCGGATCGACGGCTGCGGCGACCTGCGCACCCTGCTGCGCGTCGTCCTGCCGATGGCCAAGCCGGCCATCGCCGCCGTCGCCCTGTTCCAGTTCTTCTACTGCTGGAACGACTACTTCGGCCCGCAGATCTACGCCAGCAACAACCACGATGCCTGGACGCTCAGTTACGGCTTGGAGTCGTTCAAGGCCGCCCACCACACCAACTGGAACCTCACCATGGCCGCCACCCTGCTGGTGATGGCCCCGGTGATCATCCTCTTCTTCTTCGCACAGAAGGCCTTCATCGAAGGCGTGACACTGACAGGGGTCAAGGGCTGATGTCCGCTGTTGTTTCCGGTCTCAAGCTGGCCATCGTCGGCGGCGGTTCGACGTACACCCCGGAGCTGATCGACGGCTTCGCCCGGCTGCGCGACACCCTGCCGATCGGCGAACTGGTGCTGATCGACCCGGCCGCAGAGCGGCTGGAGCTGATCGGCGGCCTCGCCCGGCGGATCTTCGCCAAGCAGGGGCACCCGGCCGCGGTGACCACCACCACCGACCTGGTGGCGGGCGTCGCCGACGCCGACGCCGTGCTGCTCCAACTGCGGGTCGGCGGCCAGGCCGCGCGCAACCAGGACGAGACCTGGCCGCTGGAGTGCGGCTGCGTCGGCCAGGAGACCACCGGCGCCGGCGGGCTCGCCAAGGCGCTGCGCACCGTCCCGGTGGTGCTGGACATCGCCGAACAGGTCCGCCGCACCAACCCGGACGCCTGGATCGTCGACTTCACCAACCCGGTCGGCATCGTCACCCGGGCCCTGCAGACCGCCGGCCACAAGGCCGTCGGGCTGTGCAACGTCGCGATCGGCTTCCAGCGCAAGTTCGCGGCCCACCTCGGGGTCGACCCGGAGCTGGTGCGACTCGACCACGTCGGGCTCAACCACCTGACCTGGGAACGCGGGGTGACCCTGCTGGACGCGCCCGGCGCCACCGGCGGACGGGAGGTGCTGCCGGAACTGCTCGCCTCGCACGGCAAGGAGATCGCCGACGACCTCCACCTGCCGCAGGCCTTCGTGCAGCGGCTCGGCGTGGTGCCCTCGTACTACCTGCGGTACTTCTACCAGCACGACGCGGTGGTCGAGGAGCTCAAGGTCCAGGGCTCGCGGGCCGCCCAGGTCGCCGAGATCGAGCGCCAGCTGCTGGAGCTGTACGCCGACCCCGCCCTGGACACCAAGCCCGAGCTGCTGGGCAAGCGCGGCGGGGCCTTCTACTCGGAGGCCGCCGTCCAGCTGATCGCCTCGCTGCTCGGGACCGACGGCCGGACCACCGTCCAGGTGGTCAACACCCGCAACGACGGGGTGCTGCCCTTCCTGCCGGACGACGCCGTCATCGAGGTGCCCGCCGAGGTCGACGCCGCCGGCGTGCGGCCGCTGCCGCAGCAGCCGGTCGAGCCGCTGTTCGCCGGCCTGATCGCCGCCGTCACCTCGTACGAGCACCTCGCGCTCGACGCCGCCCTTCGCGGCGGACGCGACCGGGTCTTCGACGCCCTGCTCGCCCACCCGCTGGTCGGCCAGCTCGACACCGCCGACCGGCTCACCGACCGGCTGCTCGCCCACAACCGCGAGCACCTCGCCTGGGCCTGAGCGCCCACCGCGCCGGACCCCCGCCCGAGCAGGGGTCCGGCGGCGAGGAGACACCGATCACCCCGGCCGGGGCTACGGCCGGGCCACGTACGAGCCGCGGGGACCTGATGACCCACCAGCCCGAACCACTCCTGCCCGGCGTCCTCGCCATCGACGCGGGCAACTCCAAGACCGACGTCGCCCTGATCGGCGCCGACGGCACCGTCCTCGGCACCGCCCGCGGCGGCGGCTTCGCACCCCAGCGGATCGGCGGCGCCGCCGCCGTGGCCGGCCTCGCCCCGCTGGTCGAACAGGCCGCCGCGGCGGCCGGCCACCCCGGCTGGACCGGGGTGCTCACCGACCACGTCAGCGCCTGCCTGGCCAACGCCGACCTCCCGGTGGAGGAGGAGGCGCTGCGCACCGCCCTCGAATCGCACCCGTGGGGCGTCAGCAACACCGTCGTCAACGACACCTTCGGCCTGCTGCGGGCCGGCACCGACGGGCCGCGCGGGGTCGCGGTGGTCTGCGGCGCCGGCATCAACTGCGTCGGACTGCTGCCGGACGGGCGCACCGCCCGCTTCCCGGCGCTCGGCGAACTCACCGGCGACTGGGGCGGCGGCTCCGGGCTCGCCATCACCAGCATGTGGCACGCCGTACGCGCCGAGGACGGCCGGGGCGGGCCGACCCGGCTCGCCCGGGCCATCGCCGAACACTTCGGGCTGCCCAGCGCCGGGGCGGTCGCCGAGGCCGTCCACCTCGGGCACCTGCCGAACACCCGGCTGCACGAGATCGTCCGGGTGCTGTTCGCGGCCGCGAACCAGGGGGACGCGACCGCCCTGGAACTCATCGACCGGCAGGCCGACGAGATCGTCCGGCTCGCCGTGGTCGCGCTCGGCCGACTGGACCTGCTGGACGCGCCGACCCCGGTGGTGCTCGGCGGCGGGGTGCTCGCCTCCCGGCAGCCGCTGCTGCTCGACAACGTGACGGCGCGGCTGGCGAAGGCCGCACCGCTGGCCGAACCGCGGGTGGTCGTCGCACCGCCGGTGCTGGGCGCGGCGCTGCTCGGGCTCGACCACCTGGGCGTGGACGCCGTGGTGCAGGCCCGGGTGCGCGAGGCGTACGAGGCGCAGCGGCCCGTCGCGGTCTGACGCCCCGGCTCCGGACCGCCCCTGGTTCCGGACCGCCTCCGGCTCCGGACCGCCCCAGGTTCCGGACCACTCCCGGCTCCGACCCGCTCCCCGAGACCTCCCGCCCCCGCCGGATCCGCACATCCGGCGGGGGCGGGAACCGTTGTGCGCCCGGCGGACGTGTACCCGGGTGCCGACCACCAGTGCAACCCGGGGGAGACTTGTGCCATGGCCGTGCCCCGTATCCTCCTCGCCGCCGTCCTGCTGACCGGAACGGCCGCCGCCGCACTCACCGGCTGCACCCCGGCGGACTCCCGCCCGACGGTGGCCGCCGCCTCCTCGGCCGCGGCCCTCGCCGACGAGGGCGCGGACGACCCGCTGCTGGACGACGACGACTTCGTCGACGACGACGGGGCCTACCCCGCGGCCGGCACCATCGCCGCCCCGGAGTCGCCCGCCCCGGAGTGCACCGCGCCGGAACCGCTCCCCGGCCACCAGGTGATGATCGTGGTCTCGGCCGGCCCCGCCGAACTCACCGCCCAGCCCGCCCGGCACAGTTGCACCCCGCCGCACTACGAGGCCACCGGCACGCCCGTCCACTACGCCTTCGCCGCCGCCGGGGTCGACGCCACCCTGGTCGACCGGCCGAACGCGGATCCGGCCAAGCCCGTCCAGCTGGACGAACTGGTCACCCACCTCAACGACTGCCTCGCGGAACGCGATCCGGCCGACCCGTACGCCTGCTTCGGCAACGCCTACGACGTGGTGCTGGACTCGCACGGGCGGATCATCCGGATCGCGGAGATCTCGGAGCCGGCGGCCTGAGCGGGCGGCCGATGGCCCCGGGGGCGGCCGAGCGGCCCGACATACGGTGTAGAAGCCGCTTTCAACTGTTGAGGTTCCGCTTCGCTACGCGCATCAACGGTCCGTCAGCTGCGGGTTTTTGACTTTCGATACGTTTTCCGGGGCCGCCCTTGGGGCGGGTCTTACTCGTGGCCTCGTTGACCCGGTTTCAGCCCCGGTGCTTTGCTTCCGGCTCGACGGTGAAACCGGTCCCCCATCCCCGCTTCCCTGACCGTTCATGACGAACGGTCGGTGAAGCCCGGCTTGCCGTCGTCGTTTTCTCCGCGTTTCTCCATGTTCGTCCCCCACGGTGCCGCCGCGCCCTACCCGGTGCGCGGTCGGCATGAGAGAGGAACCCTCACGATGGGCATGTCCCCCACCTCCCGCCGGGCGCGAGTCCGGGCCCTGACCGGGCTGAGCGCGCTGGCACTGGCCGCCACCGGGTTCGCCGCCGCCCCGTCCGCCCAGGCGGTCCAGCCGGGCAGCGAGTTCGCCGGGAACTCCCACCCGTACCGGCACGGCACCGTCCCCACCCGGGAGGGCGCCGAGCACGCCAACGCCGCCTCCGCGGCCGCGACCCGCACCAGCAACCTGAAGTACGGCGGCGCCGTCGACGGCATCGGCGTCACCACCGGCGCACCGAAGGTCTACGTGGTGATCTGGGGCTCCCAGTGGGGCACCGCGGGCACCGACGCCAACGGCTACACCACGCTGTCCGGCGACCCGTCCGGCGAGGCCGTCCGGGCGCAGCAGCTGTACAAGGGCCTCGGCACCAACAACGAGACCTGGTCCGGCGTCATGACCCAGTACTGCGAGGGCGTCGCCAAGGGCGCCACCAGCTGCGGCTCCACCGCCGCGCACGTCGGCTACCCGACCGGCGGCGCGCTGGCCGGCGTCTGGGTGGACACCTCGGCCGCCGCCCCGGCCCAGGCCACCGGCAACCAGATCGCCAACGAGGCGATCAAGGCCGCCGGGCACTTCGGCAACACCACCGCGGCCGCCAACCGCAACGTCCAGTACGTGGTGCTCTCGCCGACCGGGACCCACCCGGACGGCTTCAACACCACCGGCGGCAACTTCTGCGCCTGGCACGACTGGAACGGCGACACCACGCTGAGCGGCGGCGCGGCCAGCTCGCCGTACGGCGACGTGGCGTTCAGCAACGACCCGTACGTGACCGACATGGGCTCGTCCTGCGGCCAGAACTACGTCAACAGCGGCACCGCGGGTCTGCTGGACGGCGTGACCATGGTGTTCGGCCACGAGTACGCGGAGACCGTCACCGACCAGAACCCGGCCGGTGGTTGGACCGACTCGACCGGCGCCGAGAACGCCGACAAGTGCGCCTGGAAGGGCGTCGGCGGCACCGGCGGCTCGCAGAACGTGGCCTTCGCGACCGGCTCGTTCGCGATGCAGGGCACCTGGTCGAACGCGGTCAGCGGCTGCCAGATCTCGCACGCGATCGTTCCCTGAGCGGCGTGGGGCGGTTCAGGGGCTGAATGATCCGGCGGATCCGAGGGGACAGAGGGGTCTCGTGCCCCGAGGATCCGGTACGGGAACAGGCGCCGGGGCGGGCTGTGCGGGCCCGCCCCGGCGCTTCGCGCTGTCCCGCTCCGGCACTTCGCGCTGTCCCGGGTCCGCTGCCCCGGGTTCGCTGCTCCGGGCTCGCTGCTCCGGGTTCGCTGTCCCGGATTCCTCAGGACGGGGCGACCAGGCCGAACCCGTAGGCGTGGATGACCAGGTGGACCCGGTCGCGGGCGTCCAGCTTGGTGAACAGCCGGGCCACGTGCGCCTTGGCGGTGGCCACGCTGATGGTGAGCTGCTCGGCGATCTCGGCGTTGGACAGGCCGCGGCCGACCAGGGTGAGCACCTCGCGCTCGCGCTCGGTGATGCCCTCGGCGGACCTGCGCGGCCGGGCCGCGGCGTCCGGCCGGGCGGCGAACTCGCCGATCAGCCGGCGGGTGATGCCGGGGGCGAGCAGGGCGTCCCCGGCGGCGACCACCCGGACGCCGTCCAGGATGGTCTCCAGGGCGAGGTCCTTGACCAGGAAGCCGCTCGCCCCGGCACGCAGCGCGCCGTACACGTAGTCGTCGTCGAAGGTGGTGAGGACGAGCACGTGGGTGGGCAGGTCCGGGTCGGCGAGGATCCGGCGGGTCGCCTCGATGCCGTCCATGCCAGGCATCCGGATGTCCATCACGGCGACGTCCGGGCGCAGCCGGGTGACCAGGTCGACGGCCTCGGCGCCGTTGCCGGCCTCGCCGACCACCTCCAGATCGGGGGCGTCGGCGATGAGCACCCGCAGACCGGTGCGGATGAGCGGCTGGTCGTCGACCAGGACGACGCGGATCACGGTCCCACCTCCAGGGGGGTCTGGTCGGCCGGCGCGGCGGTTTCCGCGACGGCTGGTGCGGTCGGTGCCGCATCCGGTGCCGCATCCGGTGCTGCCGGGATCGGCAGCAGGGCGGCGACCCGGAAGCCGCCCCCCGGGCGCGGGCCGGCGCTGAACTCACCGTGCAGCAGGGCGACCCGCTCGCGCATCCCGGCCAGCCCGTAGCCGGTGCCGGGGGTGGCGGTCGGCGTACCGGCGCCCAGGTCCACGACGGTGACGGCGAGTCGCTCGGCACCGTACTCGACGGTGACGCGGCAGTCGCGGGTGCCGGAGTGCTTGACCACGTTGGTGACGGACTCCTGGACGATCCGGTAGGCGGCGAGGTCCACCTCGGCCGGCAGCGGCCGGACCTCGCCGCCGCGGGTCAGCGCGACCCGCACCCCGGCACCGGCCGTCCGCTCCACCAGCCGGTCCAACTCCTCTACCCCGGGCGCGACTTCGAGCGGGGCGGACTCCCCCTCGCCCTGCCGCAGCGCGCCGAGCATCCGGCGCAGCCCGGCCAGGGTCTCCCGGCTGGTGGCCTCGATGGCGTCCAGCGCGTTGCGGGTCTCGGCGGGCTGGGTGGCCATGACCCGGCTGCCCATGCCCGCCTGGATCGCGATGATGCCGATGTTGTGCGCCACCATGTCGTGCAACTCGCGGGCGATGCGCAGCCGTTCGGCGGTGACCGCCTGCTCCGCGGCGCGGCCGCGCAGGGCCTCGGCGTGGGCCCGGCCCTGGCGGACGGTGTTGCCGATCAGCCAGGCGATCAGCACGGTGGCGGCGAGGCCCAGGTAGGCGTACGGGCTCACCGGGTAGCCGTTGACGGCGCCCCAGGCGTACAGGGTGGCGAGCACGGCCAGCGGCATCGCCACCGCGAGCGTGGAGAGCAGCCGGGAGCGGGTGGCCACGCAGTGGCCGACCACCGCCTCGGCGATCAGGAACTGCACCGGCGCGGTGGCCGGCTGGGTCCACATCCCGAGCGAGAAGACGCCGCCCGCGAGCGCCACCGCGACGGCCGCCAGCGGCAGCCGGACCAGCAGGAAGGCGACCAGGGTGGTGACCAGGGCGGTGACCACCAGGGGCATGTCCTCGGTGTTGCCCTGGTAGTCGAAGAGGTGGTGCAACTCGTTCACGCGGGTGAAGAACCGGAACACCACGATGGCCGTCCAGAACGCCGCCACCCACACGCCCGCGGGCAGGCGCCTGAGCAGGGGCGGGCGGGGTTCGGTGATCATGACGCGATGGTAGCGGCGGCCGGTCGGACGGAGCATCGGCCCGCGGGCGTAATCCCGAGGGCGGGGGTGGCGGCCCCCGGTTGTGGCCCGGCGCCCGATGCCCGCGCACGGCCCCGACCGGCACCGTTGTCCCCGTGATCGAGATCGAGCGACTGACCAAGCGGTACGGCGCCACTACGGCCGTCGACCAGTTGACCTGCACCGTCCGGCCGGGCACCGTCACCGGCTTCCTCGGCCCCAACGGCGCCGGCAAGTCCACCACCCTGCGGATGATCCTGGGCCTCAACACCCCCACCGAGGGCGGCGTCACCGTCGACGGGGTGCCCTTCGCCGGCCGGCCGCGCGGCCTGCGGCACGTCGGCGCCCTGCTGGACGCGGGCGACGTGCACGGCGGACGCAGCGCCCGGGCCCACCTGTCGGCGCTGGCCCGGAGCAACCGGATCCCGCTCTCCCGGGTGGACGAGGCGCTCGCCGAGGTCGGCCTCGGCAAGGCCGCCGGGCGGCGGATCGGCGGCTACTCGCTGGGCATGAAGCAGCGCCTGGGCATCGCCGGCGCCCTGCTCGGCGACCCGCCCGTACTGCTCTTCGACGAACCGCTGAACGGGCTCGACCCGGAGGGCGTGCTCTGGGTCCGCGGACTGTTCCGCCGGCTCGCCGACGAGGGACGGACGGTCTTCGTCTCCAGCCACATGATGGCCGAGATGGAGCACACCGCCGACCGGCTGATCGTGATCGGCCGCGGCCGGCTGATCGCCGACGAGAGCCTGGCCGCCTTCTCGGCCCGGCACGCGGAGTCGAGCGTGGCCGTACGGACACCCGAACTGGCTCCTCTGGCCGAGGTGTTGCGGGTCGAGGGCGCCGAAGTCGAGGTGGTCGAGCCGCAGTTCGGCGTCGTCACCGGGCTGCCTGCCGCGCGGATCGGCGAACTCGCCCTGCGGCACGGCCTGGTGCTGCACGAGCTGGCCGCCCGGACCTCCTCCCTGGAGTCCGCGTTCATGTCCCTGACCGCCCACAGCGTCGAGTACGCGGCTGGAGAAGCCCGATGAGCACCATGACCCTGGTCCGCCCCGAGGCCGCCCGGGCGGCCGTCGAACCGGCGCCCCGGTTCACCGACCTGCTCGCCGCCGAGTGGATCAAACTGCGCTCGCTGCGGTCGACCTACTGGGTGCTGGCGCTGGCCTCGCTGGTGGCCATCGTCGTCAACATCAACGCCGTGCACAGCGACCTGACGTACATCGACCATCCGCCCGCGCGGCTGCCCGGCTTCCCGCCGTTCCGGTACGACCCGCTGTACCACGGCCTCGGCGACATCGCCTGCTACCTGACGGCGATCGCGGCCGGCAGCCTCGGGGCGATCACCGTGTTCGGCGAGTACACCACCGGCCTGATCCGCACCACCTTCGCCGCGGTGCCCGACCGGCGCGGGGTGATCGCCGCCAAGGTGCTGCTGATCGGCGGGATCACCGCGCTGGCCGGGGCCGTGGTGTCGGCGGTGTCCTTCTTCGCCACCAACGCGATGCTGGCCTCCCGGCACGTCGGGCTCTCCATCACCGAGGGGGTCAGCCTGCGGGCCGTCCTGGCCTACGCGGCGATCGTGCCGGTCTGCGCGCTGATCGGGATGGCCCTGGGCGCGCTGCTGCGGCACGCCACCGCCTCGATCGTGTCCCTGGTGCTGCTGTTCTTCATCCTGCCGCTGATGTTCGGCGGCGACCGCTACCGCTGGCTGCACGAGATCGGCAGCCACCTGCCGCTGTCCACCGTCGGCCGGCTCACCTACAACCCCGACTCCTCGACCACCACCAGCAAGTGGGCGCCGAGCGTGCTGGACTCCTGGATCACCATGGGGGTGTGGGCGGCCGTCGCGGTCGCGGTGACGGTGGTCGTGGTCCGCCGCCGGGACGTCTGAGGCCCACCGGGGCGGACGCCCGGGGCTGCCGTCGGGGCCGGAACCGGGATGGGCTCAGTCCCGGGAACCAGCCGGGGCGCGCCGCTCAGGCGGCCGGGACGGCGGCCTTGGCGCGGAAGGCGCCGAGGGTGGTGGCGGGGACGCCGCAGGTGGGGAGGAAGGCGGCGGCGCCGCCGTGGCGGGTGCGGATGTGGGTGAGGAAGACGGACATGGCCTCGCCGGGGGCCTGGAGCAGCGGGGCGGGGATGGTGAGCCGGCGGCCGTCGGAGTCGGTGACGCGGGTTTCGCCCTGGTCGTTGAGGGCGGTGCGGTGGCGTTCGGCGAGGTTGGCGAAGATCTGCGGGAGGGCGTCGGCGGTGCGGGCGTAGTCGGCCACGATGGCCTCGGTGGGGACGCCGAGCAGGTCGAGCAGCAGGGCGGTGAGCAGGCCGGTGCGGTCCTTGCCGGCGGCGCAGTGGAGCAGGACGGCGCCGGGGCGGGCGGCGGCCTCCACGGCGGCGGCGACGGCCTCGGGGGCGGATTCGGCCAGCAGCAGGTAGAACTCGCCGAGGTCGGCGGCGGTGGTCATGGTCGCCATGTGGGCGGTGAGGGCGTCGGTGGCCGGGTTCACCGGGGCGGCGACCACGGCTATCCCGGCGGCCTCGGCGGCGGCCCAGTCGGTGGGCCGGGTCTCACGGGGGTCGCGCAGGTCGACGACGGTGCGGATGTCGCAGGCGCGCAGCTGGGCGACGACGGCCTCGTCGGCGGCCGGGTAGGGCTGGGCGGAGCGGTACAGCACGCCGGAGCGGATCCGCAGGCCCTCGGGGTCGCTGAGGACGGCGGCGTCGCGGAAGTTGACCAGGGACATGGGGAGGCCTTTCGGATGGAGCCGCACGCGGGGCGAGCAGGACGTCCAGTAGGACATCTAGACGTCTAGATGTCCAATCCCCCGCCGGGTTCGGGACGCCCTTCCATCCCACCGCCGTCGGCCCGCCACGGCGAGCCGGAGAAGCGGCCGTCCGGTTCGTAGGATCGGGTGCGTGGCAACGAACCCCCCGGGCACTCCCCCGAACGTCCCGCTGTACCGGCGGCTGGCCCGGCAGCTCCAGGAGCGGATCGACGCCGGCGGCTACCCGGCGGGCGCCCGGCTGCCGAGCGAGCCGGAGCTGAGCGCCGAGTTCGGCGTGAACCGGCTGACCGTGCGGCAGGCGGTCGCCGAGCTGGAGCGGGCGGCGGCGGTGGAGATCCGCCGGGGCGTGGGCACCTTCGTGCGCCCGCCCGCCGTCCGGGTCTCGATCGCGGTGGACCCGCGCAGTCAGCGCTTCGACCTGGGCAGCGTGCACACCGCGCTGCCGGAGGGCGGGCGGGGCGACGGCGAGTTCGTGGTGGCCGCCCCGCCGGTGACCGGCTCGGCGGAGGACGAGGAGGCGGCCCGCCAGCTCGGCCGGGCGCCGGACGAGCTGTTCCGGCTGGACTCGGTGCTCCGGCTCGGCGGGCGGGCCCGGGCGGCGTGCAGCTACTGGGTGCCGTTCGGCCCGCTGCCCACCGAGCTGGTGCGGCCCGGCCACGCCGGGAACCTGGTGCGGGAGCTGGCCCGGGCGGGCGGGGTGGAGCTGGAGTACGACTGGCGGGCCTTCGGCGCGATCGGCGCGGACCTGGCCGACGCCGAACTGCTGGGCGTCCCGCCGGGCACCCCGCTGCTGGTCCGCGAGGGGGTCAGCTGCACCCCGGACGGCAGCCCGGCACTGTACGTCCGGCGGCGGATCGACGGCAGCAGCGCGCGCTTCGTCCTGAACTTCCGCGAACGGTAGCGCGCGCCGCGCGCAAGGCCCCGGTCGTCAGGATCCTGATAAGGTTCACCGCCGAAATTCCAGGCCGCACGGGGGATGCAGGACACAGTGAACGAGACGGACGAGTGCGACATACCCACTGAACTGGCGGAGGCGTACCTCACCCTGCTCGCCGACGTCTCCCGCACCGGGCGCCTGCTGCGCCGGGACGAGCTGGAGGCGCTGCGCCGGCTCGGTGAACAGTGCGCCGAGGCCGGTTACGGGCTGCGCGAGGTGGTCTCGCACTGTCTGACCGCGGCCCGACGGGCCTGGCAGACGCTGCCCGGGGCGACCGCCGCCGGCAGCGTCGGCGAACTGCGCCGGATGGGCGACGCGGTGCTGGCCGCCACCGACGCCGCGCTGGCCGCGCTGGGCGAGGGGCACGAGCGCTCGCAGCGTCTGGCGGTCCGTCATGAGGAGGCGGCCAGGCGGGAGTTCATCGACGACCTGCTGCACGGCCGCGCCGACCTCGGCCTGCTGGCGGAGCGCGCGGAGCGGTTCGGACTGCGACTGGCGGGCGCGTACACGGTGGCGGTCGCGGTGGGCGACGAGCCGTTCGCCGACGTCCATCCGCTGGTGCACCGGGTGGAGCGGGAGCTGGCCGGGCGGTTCGGCGAGCGGGACGTCCTGCTGGCCAGCAAGGACGGCCGGCTGGTGTGCATCGCACCGGACTCCGAGCGCGCCGTGCTGGAGGCCTTCGCGGACCTGACGCTGCGCCCCGGCCCCGGCTACCGCCCGGTGCTACGGGTGTCCACCGGGCGCCGGCACTCGGGAGCGAGCGGGGTGCTGCGCAGCTACGACGAGGCGCTGGACGCGCTGGACTACGCCCAGCGGCTGGGCCTGTCGGCCCGCCAGCTGAAGGCCGAGGAACTGCTGGTGTTCCCGGTGCTGATGCGCGACCGGGCGGCGATGGCGGACCTGGTGCGCAGCGTGCTGGGCCCGTTGACGGAGGCGCGCGGCGGGGCCCGTCCGCTGCTGGACACCATCGCGGTGCAAGCCGAGGCGGCGTACGTGAACGCGGAGGCGGCCCGCCGGCTGGGGCTGAGCGTGCGCACCCTGGGCTACCGGCTGGAGCGGATCAAGGCACTCACGGGCTACGACCCGGCGGACGCCCTGCAGCGCTTCACCCTGGAGACCGCGGCCATGGGCGCGCGACTGCTGAACTGGCCCGAGCAGCCGCTGTAGGACCCGCCCCGGCGGGCTGCCCCGACGGGCCGCTCCGGCGGGCCCAAACCCCGGGTGACCTGCCCGGGGCCGTCCCGTTGCCCGGCTGTTGCGGTGTCACCGCGGGCGTGCGCACCAGGGTGTCAAAAGGCCGTAAAGATTGCCGGATCCTGGCAATGTGCGGAGCCCGCCCGCGCTGCCATGATCTCCACGGCGCCGATGTCCGGTGCCGTGGGAAGGGCGGGGGAGCATGGCCGGGACGGGGGACTTCTTCGCGGCCGCGCTGGCCTTTCCGACGGCACTGTTCAGTTTCGCGCTGGTGGTGGTCGTCGGGTACTGGCTGCTGATGCTGATCGGCGGCCTGGGGTTCGACGCCGTGCACGGGGGGCACGGCGTCGGGCACCACCTGGGTGCCGGGCACCCGGGCCCGGTGGGTCACGTCGGACACGGTGTCGGGGGGCACGGTGTCGGGGGGAGCGTGGCCCACGGGGCGTCCGGCGCGGGGAGCGCCCACGGCGCCCCGGACGGCGCCCACGGGGGACACGACACCGGCCACCACGGGGGCGTGCTGGACGCGCTGGGGCTGGGCGGGGTGCCCGCGACGGTGGCGGTCTCGCTGCTGGTCGCGCTCGCCTGGTTCGTCAGCCTGGCCGGCACCGTCCTCACCTCGGGGGCACCGGCGCGCGGCGGCGTGTTCGCCGTCGCGCTGGTCGCCGCCTGGGCGGGCACCCGACTGCTCGTCCGGCCGCTGCGGCGGCTGTTCCCGGAGGACCGGCCGATCACCCGGGGGGACTTCGTCGGCCGGGTCTGCGTGATCCGCACCGGCCGGGTGACGGCCGACTTCGGGCAGGCCGAGGTGACCGCCGAGGACGGCTCCACCGCGACCGTGCAGGTCCGTGCACCGGAGCCCGAACCGGCCCTGACGGCCGGCCGCACCGCGCTGATCTACGACTACGACGCGGACGGCGAACACTTCCTGGTCGCGCCGTTCGACCCGCCGGTCATTCCCTGACGGCTCGTCAATTCCCCTTTTCATCAACCACTTCGCACCACCATCTCCGTCAAAGGACTCCGTGATGGACACCATCGCCGTGGGTTTCGGCGTGCTCGTCGCCGTCGTGCTGCTCATCCTGCTCGCCGTACTGCTGTTCGTGGGCCGCCTGTTCCAGAAGGTCGAGCAGGGCAAGGCACTGATCGTCTCCCGGACCAAGAAGGTGGACGTCACCTTCACCGGGGCGATCGTCCTGCCGATCCTGCACAAGGCCGAGCTGATGGACATCACGGCGAAGACCGTGGAGATCCACCGGGCCGGCCGGGACGGCCTGATCTGCCGGGACAACATCCGGGCGGACATCCGGATCTCCTTCTTCGTCCGGGTGAACAAGACCGTCGAGGACGTCGTCAAGGTGGCGCAGTCGATCGGCACCGCCCGGGCCAGCGACCCGCAGGCGATCCAGGACTTCTTCGCCGCCAAGTTCGCCGAGGCGCTCAAGACCGTCGGCAAGCAGCTGGACTTCACCGATCTGTACACCCACCGGCACGAGTTCCGGGACCAGATCATCGCGGTCATCGGCACCGACCTCAACGGCTACACCCTTGAGGACGCGGCCATCGACCACCTGGAACAGACCCCGATGAGCCAGCTGGACGCCGACAACATCCTGGACGCCCAGGGCATCCGCAAGATCACCGAGCTGACCGCGATCGAGCACGTGCGCACCAACGAGTACCAGCGCACCGAGGAGAAGGAGATCACCCGGCAGAACGTGGACGCCCGGGAGACCGTCCTGGAGCTCGAACGCCGCCAGGCCGACGCCGAGATCCGCCAGCGCCGCGAGATCGAGACCCTGCGGGCCAAGGAGGACGCGGTGATCGCCCGGGTGCAGGAGGAGGAGCGGCTCACCGCCCAGACCGCCTTCCTGCGTACCGAGGAGCTGCTCGGGGTGCAGCGGGAGAACCAGGCCCGCGAGGTCGCGGTGGCCCAGAAGAACCGCGAACGGGTGATCGCGGTGGAGAACGAGCGGATCGAGAAGGACCGGCTGCTGGAGGTCGTCGGCCGCGAGCGGGAGACCGAACTCGCCGTGATGGCCAAGCAGAAGGAGGTCGAGTCGCGCCGCCGGGAGGTCGCCGACGTGGTCCGCGAGCGGGTCGCGGTGGACCGTACCGTCGCCGAGCAGGAGGAGGCCGTCAAGACCCTGCGGGCCACCGAGGAGGCCGAGCGGACCCGCAAGGCGGTCGTCATCCAGGCCGAGGCGGAGGCGCAGGAGAAGCTGGTCAAGGACATCAAGGCCGCCGAGGCCGCCGAGCAGGCCGCCGCGCACAAGGCCCGCGAGTCGCTGGTGCTGGCCGAGGCCCGGCAGCAGGCCGCCGAGCTGGACGCGGCCGCCAAGGTCAAGCTCGCCGAGGGCGTCCGGGCGGAGGCCGCCGCCGAGGGGCTGGCCCGGGTGCAGGTGCGGGAGCAGGAGGCCGCGGCGGTGGAGAAGGTCGGCCGGGCCGAGGCCGCGGTGCAGACCGAGAAGGCCAAGGCGGCCGCGCTGGAGGTCGGCGCCAAGCTGAAGGCGGAGGCCGAGGGCCTGACCGAGAAGGCCGCGGCGATGGCCAAGCTGGACGAGGCCTCCCGCGGGCACGAGGAGTACCGGCTGCGGCTGGCCGCCGAGAAGGACGTCCGGCTCGCCGCCCTGGAGGCCCAGCGGCAGATCGCCGAGGCGCAGGCCGCGCTGGTCGCGACCGGGCTGGAGAAGGCGAAGATCGACATCGTCGGCGGGGACTCGGTGTTCTTCGACAAGCTGGTGCAGTCGGTGACGGCCGGCAAGAGCGTGGACGCCTTCGTCGGCCACTCGCAGACCGCTCAGACGCTGGCCGGGCCCTGGCTGGACGGGCGGGCCGACTTCACCGCGGACCTCACCCGGGTGCTGTCCTCGGTGTCCAGCGCGGACGTGCAGAACCTGACGGTGTCCGCACTGTTGCTGAAGCTGATCGGCGGCGGTGGCGAGCAGGCCGGGCAGCTGCGGCAACTGCTGGAGTCCGCGAAGAAGTTGGGGATCGCGGAGACCCCGATCGGGGCGCTGGCCGGCGCCGCCGTCAATGGCTCGAAGTGACCTGCTGAGGAACGTGACAGTGGAAGCCCTCGACGACACCCGGCTCGACGCCGGCAGCTACGAGGTCCTGCGCGACCGGCTCGCCCGGGCCGCCGCCGAACTCGCCGACCGTGCGCGGGCGTTGAACGCCCGCCGGGTCGAGGAGTTCGGCGGCGGCGAGCTCCGGCTGACCGGCACCGGGCGACTCACCACCGAACGGTCCTGCCTGCCGCAGGACCTCACCGCCGTCGGCGGGCAGCTGCTGCTCGGCACCCGCCCGGTCGAAGTCGTGTCCGGGGAGGAGGAGTTCGGCGACCTGCTCAGCCTGCACCGGGCCGATGACCTCTCCCCCGTCTCCCCCGTCTCCCCCGCCGACGGCCCGCTGCTGGCCGACCCCCGGCTGCGCCAGGACCTCGCCGAGCTGCGCCGCTACTTCCGCGACGCCCGGCTGGAACGGCTGCGTCCGGTCGGCGGCCGACTGCTCGCGGTCTTCCGCACCGGCCCGGCCGCCACCGACGTCCGGGTGCTGCGCTGGCGCCTGGACGACGACCGGGTCGCCTACCAGGACGGGCGCGGCGAACGCGACCACACCCCCGCCGACGGCCAACAGCTCGACTGGACGCCGCTCACCCGGGACGACCGGCTGCCCGCCGCCCCCGGCGCCGCCCCGCGCGCCGACCTCGCCGGGGAGGTCCACCTCGGCGTGGACGGCGGCCGACTCACCCTCACCGCGCCCGACGGCCGCGAACTGCACCGCGAGCCGCTCACCGAGGCCCTGCAGACCCTCGCCGACGCCCAGGTCGCCCACGCCCGGCTCGGCACCCTGCTGCTGGTGCGGGTGCGCCCGTACCAGGAGGAGACCGTCCGGCACCTGGTGCTCCACCTGCCCACCGGCCGGGTCACCCGGATCGACGCGCTCGGCCAGGCCTGCCTGCGACTGCCCGCCGACCAGGGCGTGGCCTTCCCCGGCGGCTGCCACCTCGCCGACGGCACCGTGCGCGTCTTCGACCAGCCGGTGGACGGCCTGGCCTACGAGCGCACCGTGCACTCGCCCAACGGCGAGGACGTGCTGTACGAGTTCCGCTCCGCCGCCGACGGCCGGGCACTGCTCCAGCCGTACAACTCCGTCCGCCAGGAGGCCGCCGCCCCGCTCGCCTGCCAGGGCTACGCCCTGCTCGACGACGGCACCCTGATCGCCCTGCGCCCGGCCGAGGACGGCCCCACCCGACTGCACCCCGTCCAGCTCTGGCAGAGCCCGTTCACCAGCGACCGGTACGCCGCCGAACAGCCGCCCGGCACCGGCCCGTTGGCCCGGATCGGGAACGCCGACCTGGTCCGCGGCCTGGCCGACTGCCTCGCCCTGGCCCGACTGGCCGCCGCCGGCGCCGACACCCCGGCCGGCCACCGGGCCGTGCTCGCCGCCTGCACCCGCACCACCGACCGGCACCACTGGCTCGGTCAGGACGGCCTCGGCGACCTCGCCGCACCGCTCGCCGAGATCCGCGACACCGCCCGGCAGGTGATCGCCGAGTACCAGGCGATCGCCGAACTCACCGCGCACGCCGTGGCCCGCACCGAGGAGACCGCCGAGCACGTCGAGGGCCTGCTGCGCACCGCGCGCGGGGAGACCCTCGCCGACGCCGCCGAGTGGGTCGACCGGCTGGCCGCGCTGCGCCGGGCCCAGGGCCGGGTCGAGGCGCTGCGCGACCTGCCCCGGGCGGACCCGCGGCGGATCGACGAACTCGCCGAGCACCTCGCCGAGGGGTTGACACAGGCCGCCGACCGGGCGGTGGGCCAGCTCGCCGAGCCCGCGGCCTTCGAGCCGCACCGGCGCCGGGCGGCCGAACTGGCCGAGCACTGCGCGGCCATCACCACCGCCGCCGAGGCCGAGCCGCTGTCCGCGCGGCTCACCGAGCAGAGCGAGGCACTGCAGACCGTCTCGGAGCTGGTCGACACCCTCGACCTGGCCGACGCCACCACCCGCACCGCGATCCTGGACCGGCTCGCCGACGTGCTCGGACTGCTCAACCGGGGCCGCTCCGCGCTGACCGTACGCCGCCGGGAGCTGCGCACCCGGGAGGCCGCCGCCGAGTTCGCGGCCGAGACCGCGCTGCTCGCCCAGGCCGTCACCGCCGCGCTGGCCGCCGCCGACACCCCGGAGGCCTGCGACGACCGGCTCGGCCGACTGCTGCTGCGGATCGAACAGCTGGAGACCCGCTTCGCCGACGCCGACCCGGCGCTCGGCGAACAGCTCACCGAACGCCGCACCGAGATCCACGACGCGCTCACCGCCCGCCGCCAGCACCTGCTGGAGGAACGGGCCGGCCGCGCCGACCGGCTGGCCGCCTCCGCCGAACGCATCCTGGACACCCTGCACCGACGACTCGCCGCCCTCGGTACCGCCGCCGAGATCGACGCCGCCCTGGCCGCCGACCCGACCGCCGTCAAACTCCGGGACCTCGCCGGGAAGTTGACCGAGCTCGGCGACCGGGTCCGGGCCGAGGAGCTGACCGGACGGCTGCGCGCCGCCCGCGGCCGGGCGCACCGGGCCCTACGCGACCGCGCCGAGCTGGCCGGGGACGGTCCCGGCACCCTGCGACTGGGCCGCCACCTGTTCGCGGTCACCACCCAGCGCCCGGAACTCACCCTGCTGCCCTGGCGCGGCCGCCCCGCCTTCACCCTCACCGGCACCGACTACCGCTCCCCCGTCACCGACCCGGCCTTCGCCGCCACCGAGCGGTACTGGTCCCGGCCGCTGCCCTCCGAGACGCCCACGCTCTACCGCGCCGAGTACCTGGCCGCCAGCCTGCTGCCGGCCGCCGCGCAGGAGGGACCGGCCGACGGGGACGACCTGCTGGAGTACGTCCGCCGGGCCGTCGAACAGCGCCCGGACGAGGGCTACCAGCGCGGGGTGCACGACCACGACGCGGCGCTGCTGCTCCGCGCCCTGCTCGAACTCGACGCCGAGGCCGGGCTGTTGCGGCACCCGGCCGAGGCCCGGGCGGCGGCCCAGCTGTACTGGGCGCACGGGACGGACCAGCGGCAGCGGCTGGTCTGGCACACCCGGGCCCGCTCGCTCGGCCTGGCCCGGCAGGCGTACGGGCCGGTGCCGGCCCTGACCGCGCTGGCGTCCGAACTGTCCTCGGCCGTAGCGGAGTTCCTCCCAGGCGCCACCGGTGCCGGCGACTACCTGGTGGCCGAACTCGCCGTCGCCGCACCGACCTTCGCCCACTCGGCGGGCGCGGCCACCCTGCTGGAGAAGTTCCGCGCGACCCCCGAGTCCGCCGGGCTGACCGAGGCGCTGGCCGCCCTGCCCGCGGAGCCCGAGCTGCTCCCGGTGCGCCGCCAACTGGCCGCCGCCTGGCTGGAGTCGGCCGCCGCCGGGGCCGACCCGGGTGACCGCGCCGAAGCCGCCGCCGTGCTGCTCTGCCCGGCCCTGCCGCGCCGCCCCGCCGAGGGCACCGTCGGCGTCCGGCTGACCGGACTGCTCGGCGACCACCCCCGGCTGAGCGGCGGCGCGATCGACCTGCGGCTGGACGAACTCCTGCCCCGGGTACGGGAGTTCGAGGCCGTCGAGGCTCCCGGACACCGCGCCTACCAGCGGCTGCGCGGCGAGCTGCTGGCCGCCGAGCACGCCCGGCTGCGGCTCGACCAGTACCGGCCCGCGTCGCTCAACGGCTTCGTCCGCAACCGGCTGATCGACCAGGTGTACCTGCCGCTGATCGGCGACAACCTCGCCAAGCAGCTCGGCACGGTGGACGCCGGCGGTCCGGTCGACCGCAGCGGCCTGCTGCTGCTGGTCTCCCCGCCCGGCTACGGCAAGACCAGCCTGGTCGAGTACCTCGCCGAACGGCTCGGCCTGCTGCTGGTCTCGGTCAGCGGCCCGGCGCTCGGCCACCGGGTCACCTCGCTGGACCCGGCCGAGGCCCCCGACGCCACCGCCCGGCGCGAGCTGGAGAAGCTCGCCTTCGCGCTGCACGCGGGCGACAACGTGCTGCTCCACCTGGACGACGTGCAGCACACCTCGCCCGAGTTCCTGCAGCGCTTCATCCCGCTGTGCGACGCCCAGCGCCGGATCGACGGCGTCCACGACGGCGAGGCCCGCGAGTGGGACCTGCGCGGCAAGCGCTTCGCCGTGGTGATGGCCGCCAACCCGTACACCGAGTCCGGGCGGCTGTTCCGGCTGCCCGACATGCTCGCCAACCGCGCCGACGTCTGGAACCTCGGCGACGCCGTGGCCGGCCGCGAGGACCTCTTCGCGCTCAGTTTCGTCGAGAACGCCCTGCCCGCCCACCCCCAGCTGTCCGCGCTCGCCACCGCCGAACGCGCCGACCTGGACACCCTGCTCGCCCGCGCGAGCGGCACCCCCGGCGGGCAGCTCCGGGGCGCCTGGCCGGCCGCCGAGGTCGAGCGGATGACCGCCCTGCTGGCCGGGCTGCTCCACCTGCGCACCACCGTGCTGGCCGTCAACCGCGCCTACCTCGCCTCCGCCGCCCAGGACGACCGGGCCCGCACCGAGCCGCCGTTCCTGCTCCAGGGTTCCTACCGCAACATGGCCAAACTCGCCCAGCGCCTCGACCCGGCGCTCACCCGCCCGGAACTGGACGCCCTGCTCACCGACCACTACCGGGCCGAGGCCCAGCCGCTCGGCGCCGACGCCGAGGCCCAGCTGCTGAAGCTGGCCGAGCTGCGCGGCACCCTGACCCCGGAGCAGGCGCGGCGCTGGGAGGAGCTGAAGCGCGGCCGTCGGGACCGGGGATGACCAGGGGGGTTCACTTCCGGGGGTGTAGCTGGCTACACCCCCAGGAGTGAACCCCCGGCCATTGAGCCACCCCCGTCCCGGACGATGGGATGGGGACCATGAACGCCACGGACTTCGCCGTTGAACTCCGCTCCGTCCGCCGGACCTACCGGCGCGGGCCCGAACCCGTCGTCGGCCTCGACGACGTGACCGTCGGTTTCCCCTTCGGCACCTTCACCGCCGTCATGGGCCCCTCCGGCTCGGGCAAATCGACCCTGCTGCGCGCGGCCGCCGGCCTGGAGGAGATCGACGGCGGCGAGGTGCGGGTGGACGGCACCGTCCTCGGCGGGCTGCGCGACAAGGAGCTGACCGTCCTGCGCCGGGAGCGGATCGGCTTCGTCTTCCAGTCCTTCAACCTGCTGCCCGCGCTGACCGCGGCGCAGAACGTGGCGCTCCCGGCCAAGCTGTCCGGCCGCCGCCCCGCCCCGGCCGAGGTGACCGCCGCGCTGGCCGCCGTCGGACTGGCCGACCGGGCCGGGCACCGGCCGGGTGAACTGTCCGGCGGGCAGCAGCAGCGGGTCGCGATCGCCCGGGCGCTGCTCACCCGCCCGGCGGTGCTGCTCGCCGACGAGCCGACCGGCGCGCTGGACACCCGGAGCGGCCGCGAGGTGCTCGCCCTGCTGCGCGGGACGGCCGACGACCCCGGCCGGGCCGTGGTGATGGTCACCCACGACCCGGTCGCCGCCTCCTTCGCGGACCGGGTGCTGTTCCTGCGCGACGGCCGGCTGGCCGGCTCGCTGGAGCGGCCCACCGCCGAGCAGGTCGCCGCCCGGATGACCGCCCTGGAGGCCCCGGCTCCGGCTGCCCGTCCGCTGGAGGCCGACGCGCCGGAGGCCGACGCGCCGGAGGCCGACGCGCTGGAGGCCGACGCGCCGGAGGCCCTGGCGTGCTGACCCTCGCCCTCGCCTCCGTCCGGCTCCGCTGGGCCTCCTTCGTCGGCAGCTTCGTCGCACTGGCCTGCGGCGTCGCCCTGCTGGCCACCTCGATCCTGGTCATCGCGGCCACCGCCGGCGTCCCCGACCAGGCCCGCCAGCGCTTCTCCGGAGCCCCGGTCCTGGTCACCGCAGACCTGAACGTGGACTTCACCCCCGCGACCGGCGGCGACGCCCAGCCCACCCCGGTGCCCGCCCAGCCCGGCCTGCCGGCCGCCCTGCTCGGCGCCGTCGCCGCGACCGGCCCGACCGTCGCCGACCGCACCTTCTACGCCCAGCTCGCGGACGGCCCGCGCGGGCAGGTCGGCCGCGCCTGGTCCACCGCCGCGCTGGGCGGCTACCGGCTCACCGCCGGCACCGCCCCCGCCGCCGACGACCAGATCGTCATCGGCGGCGGCGGCCCGGAGCAGGTCGGCCGGACCGTCCGGTACGTCACCGCCGACGGCCCGCACACCGCGACCGTCTCCGGCGTCACCGAGCCGGAGGCCTTCGAGCACGCCGTCTTCTTCACCGACGCCCAGGCCGCCCGGTACTGCCCCGCCGTCGGCGTGCTGGCCGCCTTCGGCCCCGCCGACGCGGTCCGCCGGGCGGTCGCGGCGACCGGCGGCGCGGGCGTCGCCCGGGTGCTCACCGGCACCGAGCGCGGCCAGGCAGACCCGCACCACATCGAGGTCGGCGCCCGGCTGGACGACGTGCAGACCCCGCTCGGGCTGTCCGCCGCGGTCTCCGGCGGCACCGCCGTGTTCGTGGTGGCCGGCACCTTCGCGCTGTCGATCGCCCAGCGCCGCCGTGAACTCGCGCTGCTGCGCCTGATCGGCGCCACCCGCCGGCAGCTGCGCGCCCTGGTCCACCGGGAGGCGCTGGTGGTCGGCGTGCTGGCGTCCGCCGCCGGGTGCGCGCTCGGCGCGGCCGGGGCGGCCCCGGCCGGCCGCTGGCTGGTCGACCGCGACCTGGTGCCGGCCGAGTTCACCGTCCCGGTCACCTGGTGGGGGCTGCTGGTCGCCGCCTCGATCGGGCTGGCCACCGCGATCGGCGGGGTGCTGCTCTCCTCGCTGAAGGCCGGACGGATCAGCCCCGGTGAGGCGCTCGCGGAGGCGGACGTGGAGCGGCGCTCGCGCGGCGCGCTGGCCTTCCGCTGGGTGAGCGGCCTGCTGGTGCTGGGCGGCGCGATCGCGGCCCTGGTGCTGACCGCCCGCAGCTGGCCGGACGCCGCGGCCAACGTCGCCGACTCGCTGGCCCTGCTGCTGCCCGTCGTGGCGGGCTGCGTCCTGCTGGCGGCCGTGCTGGCCGGCCCGGCGATCCGGCTGCTGACCGGCCTGCCCGCGCTGCTGGCCCGGCTGCGCGGCCGGCCGGCCGAGGAGGGCGGCGGCATCGTCTGGGCCACCGCCCGGCAGAGCTCGCTGACCGCCTTCCGGCGCACCGCGGCGACCACCACCCCGGTGGTGCTGGTGATCGCCTTCGCCGGGTGCCTGCTCGGCAGCATCGACACCATCAACCGGTCCCAGGTCAGCGAGGTCCGCCACCAGCTGTCCGCCGCCGACCTGGTGGTCACCCCGGCCGGGATGCCCGGGCTGAACCGGGCCGTGGTGGACCGGGTCCGCGCCGTCCCCGGGGTACGGGCGCTGGTGATCACCCCGACCTCGCTGATGTCCGTCGACCCGACCGGCCAGGCCCTGGTGCCGCTGAGCGCCGCCGTGGCCGACCCGACGGCGCTGGCCGAGGTCGACCGCCTCCCGGTGGTGGCCGGCTCGCTCGCCGACCTCGGCCCCGGCTCGGCCGTACTCAGCCGCACCTGGCCCGGTTCGCCCAAGGTCGGCGGGACGGTCCCGGTCCGGCTCGCCGACGGCACCCCGCGCGAGCTGCGGGTCGCCGCCCTGCTCGGCACCGGCGCCGAGACCGTCCAGGCCTGGGTGACCGACACCGACGCGGTCACCGGCGGCGTCGGCGGCCCGGCCCTGGCCACCCGGATCGACCTGCGGGTACTGCCGGGCACCGACCCGCAGCGGGCCGCCGCCGCGCTGCACTCCGCGGTGGACGGGCTGGGCGCCCGGCTCGCCACCCCCGAGGAGATCTGGTCGGCCGCCACCGACAGCACCGAACAGGCCTCCTGGAACGCCCTGTTGATGATCCTCGGGCTGGCGATCGGCTACGCGGCCATCGCCCTCGCCAACTCGCTGGTGATGACCGTCAGCGACCGCCGGCAGGAGCTGTCGTTGCTCCGGCTGGCCGGCGCCACCCGCGGCCAGGTGCTGCGCACCGTCGCCGTCGAGACCCTGATGTGCGTGGCGGCCGGCACCCTGCTGGGCCTGCTCGGCACGGCGATCAGCGTCGGCGGCTCCTGGGCCGCCCTGACCCGCCTGGTCGGCTCCACCCCCGCGATGGTGCCCTGGCCGGTCCTGGGCGTGCTCGCCGCCTGCTGCGCTGCCATCGCCCTGACGGCCGCGGTGCTCCCGGCGGCCCTCGCCCTCCGCGGCCGGGACGGCCGGGGCATCCTCCGCGCCGCGGCGGGCGCGGCCTGAGCCGTCCGCCGCGGTGGCTGGGGCCGGGGGCTTTCGCGGGCGGCTGATCATCCGGTCCGACGACCCGAGGAA
Source organism: Kitasatospora sp. NPDC096077 (assembly GCF_040303245.1). Classification (NCBI taxonomy): domain Bacteria; kingdom Bacillati; phylum Actinomycetota; class Actinomycetes; order Kitasatosporales; family Streptomycetaceae; genus Kitasatospora; species Kitasatospora sp. NPDC096077. The sequence continues at coordinate 298,602 of NZ_JBEOSV010000004.1, forward strand.
CCGCCCCGACGGCCCAACCGCCCTGCGCCGCCGCCGGGTTCGCCCCCGGGCCGCGCCTAGCCTGTCCGGCATGGGTGCTCAGGAGCTGGATCTCGCCGGGCTGCGCCGGGTGTACGGGCGGGCCGGGAGCCGGCGGTTCTACACCCTGGTGGCGCGCAACGCCCGGCACTGGGGGTGGACGGAACCGGGCCAGTCGAAGTGGCGGCTGTGGCGGGCGCAGCGGCAACTGGAGGACGTGCTGGGCCGCAAGCTCGCCCTGCCGGCGGGCGCACGGGTGCTGGACGCGGGCTGCGGGGCCGGGGTGGTGGCGCGGGCGATGGCCACCCGCTTCGGACTGCTGGTCGACGGGGTCGACGTGCTGGACTTCCACCTCGCCGAGGCCCGTCGGCTGAACGCCCGGGCCGCCCTAGTCGACCGGACCGCCTTCCGCTGGGGCGACTACCATCATCTCCCCTTCGCGGACGGCGAGTTCGACGGCGCGTACTCGATGGAGACGCTGGTCCACTCCTACGACCCGCCCCGGGCGCTGGCCGAGTTCCACCGGGTGCTGCGCCCGGGCGGGCGGCTCGTCCTGCTCGGCCCGATGAGCGCCGGCCCGCTGGAGGAGTTGCCGCCGCGGACCCGGAGGGTGCTCAAACCGTACCTGGACGCCCATGTGTTCCCCGGCGCGCGGATCTACCACGCCCGCAACCTGCCGGACCTGCTCACCGCGGCCGGCTTCGAGGTCGAGGAGGCGCTCGACGCGACGCGGTACTACCAGCCGACCACGGAGGCGGTGCACGTGTACTTCCGGCTGCCCTGGGAGCTGGTGCGCCGCTTCGGCGATCCCGCGAAGTGGCTCAACCTCCGCAGCACGGTGGAGATGTACACCGTGCGCGAGGCCGTCCGCTGGTACGTTCACACCGCCGTCAAGCCATCGAGGTGACCACCGTGCCCCACTCCGACGCGCGCTCCGACGCGTACTCCGACGCGCACTCCGCCCCGCTGCCGTACCCGACCGGCTGGTTCTGCGTCGGCCGCTCCCGCGACCTGCCGCCCGGCCGGGTGCGCACGGCCCGGCTGACGGGCGAGGACGTGGTGCTGTACCGGACGGCCCGGGGCTCGGTGCGCGCGATCGGGCCGCACTGCCCGCACCTGGGCGCGCACTTCGGCGCGGGCGGACGGGTCCGGGGCGAGGAGCTGGTCTGCCCGTTCCACGGCTTCGCCTTCGCCCCGGACGGCTCCTGCACCGGCGCGCCGGACGGCACCCGGTTCCGCGGTGAGCTGGCCCGGCGCCGACTGGTCGAACGGGACGGCGCGTTGTTCGTCTGGCGGGGCGGGCCGGACGGTGCGCCGCCCGGCTGGGAGCTGCCGCCGGCCGTCGGGGTGCGGCCGCTCGCCTGGTGGCAGGGCGAGGTGGACTCGCACCCGCAGGAGGTGATGGAGAACAGCGTGGACTTCCGGCACACCTCGGTGCTGCACGGCCTGGACACCCGGGAGACCGCGCCGCCGGAGCAGGACGGCCCGCTGTTCACCGTCCACCAGCGCACCACCACCCGGTTCCCCGGTCTGGGCGCGGTGAGCCTGGAGCAGCCGGTGACGATGGCCGGGCTGGGGATGATGCGGGTGACCGCCGAACTGCCGGAGCTGGGCAGCGCGTTGCGGGTGTGGCTGCTGCCGACGCCGATCGGCCCCTGGCGCACGCTGGTGCGGGTCGCGGTGACCAGCACGGTGCCGGTGCCGGGGGTCGGGTCGGCGAAGGCCGTGGACCGGGCCGCCTCCTGGGTGGCCCTGCAGGCCGCGATGCGGATCATCAGGCAGGACCGGCCGGTGATCGCGCACAAGCGCTACCTGGCGCGGCCGCGACTGGTGCCCGGGGAGCGCTCGATCGGGCTGTTCCGGCGGTGGGCGCGGCAGTTCTATCCCGGTCAGGTCGACGTCGGGGGGTTCGACCTCGACGACGGCGCGGTCGAGGCGGCCGACGACGCCCGGACCGGGTCGGACTAGCCGGGCGCCGTGTGCACGGGAAGTCGTGTGCACGGGAAGTCGGACCGGCCGACTTCCCGTGCGTGCGCCGGACAGCGCTCACCAGCGCCTACCGCCGTCGGCCCGCCGCCAGCAGCTCCGCCACCGTCGCCAGCTTCACCCGGGGCCGGCCCTGCGCCGCGCCCCGCTCGCGCTCCGCCCGGTCCACCGCGCGCAGCTCCTTGAGCCCCACCGCGTCCGGCCGGCGCCGCCGCACCAGCCGCTCGAACTCCGCCCGCCCCGCCGAGGGTTCCGGCAGCGCCCCGGCCAGCGCGTCGTCCAGCAGCGCGTCCACCGTCTCCCGCGCGCAGGCCCGGTTGGCGCCGATCCCGCCGGACGGCCCGCGCTTGGCCCAGCCGACCACGTACGCACCGGGCAGCGGCCGTCCGGTGGCCGGGTCGACGACCCGTCCGCCGCGCCGGGCGACCGTCCCGGCCCGCTCGTCGAAGGGCAGTCCGGGCACCGGCACGCCGCGGTGCCCGATCGAGCGCACCACCAGCCCGGCGGCGAGCGTCTCGTACTCCCCCGTCCCTTCGGGCCGTCCGTCGCCGGCCGCCGGTGCGGTCCGCTCCACGGTCAGCCCGCAGACCCGGCCGTCCGCGCCGGTCAGCTCCACCGGCGCGGACAGGAAGCGCAGCACGATCCGCCGCCCCGGCCCGGGCTCGGCGGAGTCGTCCCGGCGCACCAGCGGCAGGCCGGCCAGCAGCCCGGCCCGGGAGTCCGGTGCGGCCGCCTCGATCGCCGCCCGCACCTGCGGGTGGTCCTCGACCACCAGCTCGACGCCCGGCAGCCGGCCGAGCGCCAGGAACTCCGTCCGGCTCCAGGCCGCCTGCTCCGGCCCGCGCCGGGCCAGCAGCACCACCTCCCGCACCCGGCTGCGGCGCAGCGCGGCCAGCGCGTGGTCGGCGATGTCGGTGGCGGCCAGCACCTCCGGGTCGGTGAGCAGGATGCGGGCGATGTCCACCGCGACGTTGCCGTTGCCGACCACCACCACCCGCTCGGCGGACAGCTCCACCGCGTCGGCGGGCACCGTCGGGTCGGCGTTGTACCAGCCGACGAAGGAGGTCGCGGGCAGGCTGCCCGGCAGGTCCTCGCCGGGCACGCCGAGCCGCCGGTCGGCGGCCGCGCCGACCGCGTACACCACGGCGTGGTGGTGCGCGGCGAGTTCCTCGTGGCTGACGTCGGTGCCGATCTCCAGGTTGAGGTGCATCCGCAGCCGCGGGTCGTGGAAGACGCTCGCGAAGCTCTCCGCGATCCGCTTGGTGGACTGGTGGTCGGGCGCGACGCCGTGCCGCAGCAGGCCGCCGGTGACCGGCAGCCGGTCGATCATGGTGAGCTCGGCGCCGGTGCAGCGCAGCAGTTCCTGCGCGGTGTACCCGGCGGAGGGCCCGGTGCCGACCACGGCGATCCGCAGCGGGCCGACCTCGGCCGGCAGGCTGCGCGGGAAGCTGGGCGCGCCCCAGGCGTGGTCGTTGGGGTGGTCGCGGTACCAGTCCCGGTTGAGGTCGCCGAAGACGACGTCCGGACCGCGCAGCCGGTCGACCGGGTACACCGCGTCGACCGGGCAGGCGTCCGCGCAGGCGCCGCAGTCGATGCACGCCTGCGGGTCGATGTAGAGCATGTCGGTGGTGCCGAACTCCGGCTCCTCCGGGGTCGGGTGGATGCAGTTGACCGGGCAGACGGACACGCACGAGGCGTCGTTGCAGCAGGTCCGGGTGATCGCGTAGGCCATGGCCGGGAGTGAGTCCTCGTCCTCGCTGGAGCTGGAGTGCTGTGGGGTGACGATCCGTCAGAGCATGTGCACGCGGCGGTAGATCGAAGCCGCGCGGCTGGTGATCAGGCCCGTCTCGGCGAGGAAGGCCATCAGGTGCCGGGAGCTGTTGCGCATCATCGCCTTGCGGTGGCCGTTGGCCCGCGCCTCGTCGAGCGCCCGCGCGACGTCGAGCCCGGCGGCCTTGTAGACGCCCGGGTGGACCATGCTGCTGACGATGACGTACGCGCCGATCGCGATGCCGGTGGCGGAGGTGCGGCGGCGGGCCGGGCCCGCGTGCCGGACCCGCTCGCGGATCTCCTGCCGGGCGAACTTCATGTGCCGCGACTCCTCGACCACGTGGATCCGGGAGGTGCCGCGGACGATCTCCAGGACGTTCTCGCCGCGCATCCAGTCGCGCTGCATGACGTCCAGCACCTCTTCGGCCACCAGGATGCCGCCGTAGGCGAGTTCACCCTTGGCGAGCGCCTTGAAGGCGCGTCCGGCCTGGGCGATCACCTTGTTGGGCCGGTAGGCGGGGACGCCCATCTTCTGGCAGGCGCGGGCGAACATGATCGAGTGCCGGCACTCATCGGCGATCTCGGTCAGCGCGAACTGGAACTCCGCGTTGGCGGGGTTCTTGAGGTACTGGTCGCGCAGCACCATCTGCTGGAGGATCATCTCGAACCAGATGCCGGTGTTCATGATCGAGCAGACCTCGTGCCGGGTGAGGGTGACCCGCTGCTGCTCGGTCATCTCGTCCCACAGCCGGGTGCCGTAGAGCGTGCTCCACTCCGGGTTGAGGCCGTAGTGCCCGGCCGGGAGGGGGGCGTCCCAGTCGATCTCGGTCATCGGGTCGTAGGAGAGGGTGGCGGCCGACTCCAGCAGCCGCTTGGAGACGTCGTCGTCGGCCGACGTGTGGCCGTGCGCCGCCGTGTGGTGGATGAGAGCCATGGCTGCCTCCGGGTGCCTGCCCCTGCGGGTTCCCGCTCACCCGCTTATTAGACGGACAGTACAATAAGACCCGGTTCCCGAGAACCCCCTGCACAGCGGCGAAACGGCGGCGAAACGGCGGAGGGACGGCGCCCGCCCGGGCCCGCCCCTCCGCCGCACCGCTGTACCGCCGCACGCCCCGCGGTACGTACCGCCCTGTCGCCGCCGCTCAGCAGCCGAGCGCCTTGCGCAGCGCCTCCGCCGCCTCCGCCGTTGCGTCCTCGAAGCGGTGGCCCACCCCGATGTAGTTGGCGTACCCGTGGATCAGGTCCGACTGCCGGCTCAGGTACACCTCCACCCCCGCCGCCTCCAGCGCCTGCGCGTATGCCTCGCCCTCGTCCCGCAGCGGGTCGAAGCCCGCGGTGCTCAGGTACGTGGGCGGCAGCCCGGCCAGGTCGGCGGCGAGCAGCGGCGAGATCCGCGGGTCGGTGCGGTCCAGCGGCTCGGGCGCGTACCGGTCGGCGAACCAGTCCATGTTGTCGCTGGTCAGGAAATAGGTCTCGGCGAACAGCTGGTACGAGCGGCGCTTGGTCGACAGGTCCGTGACCGGGTAGAGCAGCAGCTGGAACACCGGCACCGGGCCGCCCCGCCGGACGGCCTCCTGCACGGCGACGGCGGCCAGGTTGCCGCCCGCGCTGTCCCCTCCGACGGCGATCCGCTCCGGGTCGACGCCGAGGTCGACCGCCTTGGCGAAGGCGTAGTCCAGCGCCGCCTGCACGTCCTCCAGGCCCGCCGGGAAGGGGTGTTCGGGCGCCAGCCGGTACCCGACCGACAGCACCCGCACCCGGGCCCGCTGCGCCAGGAACCGGGCGACGTGGTCGTGGCTCTCCAGGCTGCCGACCGCCCAGCCGCCGCCGTGCACGTAGACCAGCAGTCCGGAGGCCCCGCCCAGCCCGGCCGGGGTGTACAGCCGCGCCGGCGTCTCGCCCCGCTCCCGCGGGATCCCGAGCTCCCGCACGGCCACCGGTTCTATCCTCGGCCCGCCGACCAGGTGCCGGGCGTGCTCCATCTCGTCCCGCGACGGGCCCACCCCGCCCGGCATCACCATCGTCGCCTTGGACATCCGCTGGAACTTCAGGATCACCTGCGCGTCCAGTGCGAGGGTCTGCCCGTCCCGTACCTCCGGCTTGCCGGCGAAGGCCCGCCGCAGGCCGTGGGGCAGGGCGTACACGGCCCGGACGACGGCGGCCTGGATCCGGACGGGGAATGGAATCGACATCTTCTGCCTCCTGGGACCTCTGCCCGACCCCTCGGCTGGGGACCTGGACCGGGAGCCCATGATGGGCTCCCCCCAAGGGAGTTGGAAGCTTCCTCGACGCCGCCTGAAGCCGCCCTCGACCCGTTCCCAGCGGTTGGTGCACGGCGGTCCGCAGCCGGCCGCGGGCTCAGCGGCCGCGCCGGTCCCGGGAGTCGAAGGCGACCAGGGCGCGCGCCCCGGGATCGAGGGCCCGGCGCAGCGCGGTGCGGACGGACTCCTCCAATCCGCCCAGGGCGTCCGCGAGTTCCTCCGCGATGTCGTGGGCGACCTCGGCCGCCACCGCCCCGGCGGGGGTGTGCGGGCCGAGCTTGCTGACCGCGGCCGCGGCGCGGGTGGGGGTCAGCAGCGCCGAGGCCTGCACCAGCAGCCAGCCGGGCACCCCGGCCGCCCCCTCCGGCGGGGGCAGGTAGGGGCGGGCACCGTCGTAGCGGTCGTCCTCGGCGAAGGCCTTCTGCTTGACCTTGACCACCGGCCGGGCGGCCCCGGTCCCGGTCTCGTGCCACTCGCCCGCGGGCTTGAGGACGTACCCCTCGGCGAGGTTGTCGGGCAGTTCCGGCAGTCCGAGCAGGGCCGGCACCCGGCTGGGGAAGGCGGCCGGGAGGTTCTGGAGGGTGTTCAGCGGGCCGTGGCCGAGCAGCGGGACACAGGTGAGGCCGGCTGCCGCCGCGGCGGCGCGCAGTTCGCGGTCGGCGATCCACCGGCGCCCCTCGGCGGTCTCCACCGTGGCGTCGAACGGCAGCCAGCGCAGCCCGGGCGCGTACCAGACCCCGGTCTGCACCGGGTCCACCCCGGCCTCGGCGGGCACCCCGGGGTGCGGATAGCGGCCGCCGGCCAGCTCGCCGTACACGGTGACGACGGCCCCCTCGCCCCGGGAGGCGCGCAGCGCCGCGGCCAAGTGCCCGGCGGCGACGGAGAGTTGCGGCCAGATCCGGCTCACGCCGAAGAAGGCGTCGAGCTCCTCGTCGCCGAGCAGATCGCGCCGCTTGGCGGCCCGCACCGCACCGCCGTCGCAGACCACCGCGAAGTGCGCGCCGTGCACCTTCTCCGCCGCCGTCCACTCCCGGCTGCCGGGCGCGCCGGGGCGGCCCCGCGCGGGGATCTTCGGATAGGGCCTCAGCTCGGAGCCGGGCGGGCCTTCGAACGTCGTCTCGGACACGAACAGGATCCTCGCCCGGGCGCCCGCCCGCTGGCAACGGGGATTCGGCGGCCGCACTCACCGCGGCCGCACTACCGCCGGCTGCGCAGCAGCCTGGAGACGTAGGAGCCCCAGACCAGCGCGGCGCCGACCAGCACGGCGCCGCCGAGCAGGCGCAGCACGGACCCGCCGCCGGAGCCGGCCGGCAGCAGGCCGAGCAGCACGAACGCCAGGGCGCAGAGCAGCAGGAGGCCGAGGGTCGCCAGTGCGGCCGTCGCGTAGCGGTTCACGACCACCCCAGCCTTCCGTGGAGATTCAGGAGATTCAAGAGACGGCAAAGACATGCTAGTTGTCCGGCCCTCACCAGCCCCATCCGCCCCGGTGCGCCCCGCCGCCGCGGAAGAAGCGCCGGCCGCGGAACACGCTGCCGCCGCCCACCGGAGTCAGTCGGCCACCGGACTCAGCCGGCCACCCCCGGCACCACCAGGCCTGACTCGTACGCGATCACCACCGCGTGCGTCCGGTTGTGCGCGCCGAGCTTGGTCAGCACGTTCCCGACGTGCGTCTTCACCGTCTCCAGGCTCACCGTGAGCCACACCGCGATCTCCGGGTTGGAGAGGCCGGTGGCCATCAGCCGCAGCACCTCCTCCTCCCGCCCGGTCAGCGCCGCCCTCGGCAGCGCCTCGACCGAGCCCAGCGGGCGGGCGGTGACCATCCGGCGCAGCGCCGCCGGGAACAGGATCGCCTCCCCCGCCACCACCACCCGCACCGCCTCGGCGATCTGCCGGACCGGCAGCCGCTTGAGCAGGAAGCCGCTGGCCCCCGCACTGAGCGCGGCGGTGACGTAGCCGTCGTTCTCGAAGGTGGTGATCACCACGACCTTCGGCGGCCCGGCGGAGTCGGCGGCCTCGGCAGCCTCGGCGAGCAACTGCCGGGTGGCGTCGATCCCGTTGCGGCGCGGCATCCGGACGTCCATCAGCACCACGTCCGGCCGCAGCCGCCGAGCCTGCTCGACCGCCTCCACGCCGTCGCCGGCCTCGCCGACCACCTCGATCCCCGGCTGGACCCCGAGCAGCATGGCCAGGCCGCTGCGGGTCACCTCGTCGTCGTCCGCGATCAGCAGCCTGATCGGGGTGCCGGACGGGGTGGAGGACGGGGTGGCAGCGGCGGTGTCGATCCGGGTGTCACGGACGTCGGGGCTGGTCATGTCGACGACCGTACCGGCAGCCGGACCGCCAGCCGCCAGCTCTCGGGCCCGTCCGGGCCGGACTCGAACTCGCCGTGCAGCAGCCGCACCCGCTCGGCCAGCCCGGGCAGACCGCGCCCGGAGCTGGGGAAGCGCCCGGCAGCGCTCCCCGGGCCCGTCCGGTTGACGATCCGCAGCTCCACCGCGTCCGCCGCCACCGCGACCCGCAGGGCTATCGGGCCGCCGACCCCGTGCCGCAGCGCGTTCGTCAGCCCCTCCTGGAGGATCCGGTACGCCGCCCGGGAAGGCGTCCCCCGCAGCTGCGCCGGGTCACCCGTCAGCTCGGGCTCCACCACCGCGCCCGCGTGCCGCAGCCGCTCCAGCAGTTCGGGCAGGTCGGCCAAGGTCCGGGCCGGCGCGGTGCCCGGCTCCTCCTCGCGCAGCGCGCCCAGCACGTAGTCCAGGTCCTCCAGCGCGGCCCGGGTCGACTCCTCGATGCTGCGCATGGCGGCCCGCGCGGCCGCCGGGTCGGCGGAGAGCACCTCGCCCGCCACCGCGGCCTGGATCGTGGCCGCCGTCAGCGTGTGCCCTATCGAGTCGTGCAACTCGTGGGCCAGTCGGTTGCGTTCGGCCAGCACTCGCTCCCGCTCGGCGGCCTGCGCCCGCCGCTCGGCCGTCGAGGGCCCCAGCAGCAGCGGCGCCGCCCACCGCAGCACTCCCGTCACCGCCGCGCACCCGGCCAGCGCCAGCAGCACGCAGCCGGCCGCCACCGGCCAGCTCCACCAGCCGTCCGCCAGCCGCGCTGACCAGCCGAACAGGCTCAGCTGCGCCGAGCCGTCGAGCCAGCCCCCCGGCAGCGACACCCCCGCGATCAGCAGCACCCCGCTCACCAGTGCCCCCACCCAGCCCAGGCCCACGTGCAGCAGCAGCCAGGCCGGGGTGCGCCGCCGGTCCGCGCCGGCCCGTCCGGCGGCCGGGTCCGGCAGCGGCACCCCCAGCAGGCGACGGACGGCACCGACCAGCACCCGCCGGGTGGTGCGGGCCAGCCCGAGCGCACCGACCAGGACTGCCCAGACCAGCAGCGTCAGCACGAGCTGCACCGCGTACGGGGCGGTCCGCCAGAGCAGCGCGGGCGCCGCGGCGAAGGGCAGCAGCGGAAGGCTCGCCAACGCCCCGCCGTAGGCGAGCAGTGCACCGGTGTACGTGGAGCCGCGCAGCAGCGGCCGGATTCCCCTGATCATGTCCGTCAGTATGTCCGGCCAGGTCAGCGGGCACCTCCCTCGATCGGGGGAAGTGATTTTCCCGATTCCCAGCGATGTGCGGTCGGGGTTCCGGAGCCCATCATCGGTCCACTGCCTTCGCAACGATTCCACGGGAGTTGACCCATGCGTGATCAGATCCGACCCGGCCGCCGTCCGGTCCGACACCGTACCCTCGCGGCCGCGCTGGCCGTCGGGGCGCTGACGGCGGGCGTCGCCCTGGCCCCGCCCGCCGCGGCCGGCCCGCCCGCCGCGGCCGGCGCGGCCGCCGGGCCGGGCACCGTCCAGCAGGGCCTGGACGCCCTGGTGCGGGCCGACGGCCTGCCCGCCGCGCTGGCGAGCGTCCAGGACGGCAGGGGCCGCACCCGCAACTACACGGCGGGCGTCGGGGACGTGGCCACCCGCGCCGGGGTCCCCCGGGACGGCCAGGTGCGGATCGGCAGCAACACCAAGACCTTCACCGCCGTGGTCGCCCTGCAGCTGGTCGGCGAGGGGAGGGTCGCCCTGGACGAACCGGTCGAGACCTACCTGCCGGGCATCGTCCGCGGCGAGGGGATCGACGGGCACCGCATCACCGTCCGCCAGCTGCTCCAACACACCAGCGGGCTCCCCGACTACGAGGGCGACATCGAGGAATCCGCCATGCAGCAGCGCTACTTCGAACCCCGCGAGCTGCTGGACCTCGCCTTCCGGCACCAAGCCACCTCCGCCCCCGGCACCGCCTTCCACTACAGCAGCACCAACTACGTCCTGGTCGGCCTGATCGTCCAGAAGGTCACCGGACGGCCCCTCCCCGAGGAGATCGACCGGCGGATCATCCAGCGCATCGGGCTGCGGCACACCTCCTTCCCCGCCGTCGGGGACCGCACCATCCGGGAGGCCCATCCGCACGGCTACCGCCGGGAGAAGCCCGACGGCCCGCTGATCGACACCACCGAGCTGGACCCGTCGGCCGGCTGGGCGGCCGGCCAGATGATCTCCACCAACTCCGACGTCAACCGCTTCTTCACCGCCCTCCTGGCCGGCCGTCTGCTCCCGGCCGCCCAGCTCGCCCAGATGCGCACCACCGTCCCGATCGGCGACACCGGCGCCGGCTACGGGCTGGGGATCATCAGCCGACCGCTGTCCTGCGGCGGCGTCTACTGGGGCCACGGCGGCGACATCCCCGGCTACGAGACCCGGGGCGGTGCCACCGACGACGGCCGCGCCGTCGACATAGCCGTGACGAGCGTCCCGGCGGACGAGGCCGTCACCCGGCACCTCGAAGCGGTGGTGGACACGGCCCTCTGCCGCTAGGTCCTGTCCGGCCGGTCCACGCGGACGACAAAACGGCCGGTCGATCCGAAGATCAACCGGCCGTTCGCTGTGCGCGAGGGGGGAGTTGAACCCCCACGCCCTTTCGGGCACTGGAACCTGAATCCAGCGCGTCTGCCTATTCCGCCACCCGCGCATCTGGGTGATGGGTTAACTATAGACCACCCCGAGGGGTGCCTCCGACCACCTCCGCCCGACGGGAGGAGGTCGCCCGTCCCGGGGCCCGGAGGCCGACTCCCGGCCGGCGTCCGGTCGACCCCCGGTCGACCCCCGGTCGGCGTCCGGTCGGCGTCCGGTCGGCGTCCGTCGGCTCGGGCGGCGGCGCCCGCCTGCGACGATGGGTCCGTCGACGCGTCGGGTCGACACGTCGAGCAGGGGGACCGGATGGAGCTACGGCAGCTGCGCTGCTTCGTCGCCGTGGCCGAGGAGCTGCACTTCGGCCGGGCCGCCGAGCGGCTGCTGCTCGGCCAGCCCGCGGTGAGCCAGCAGGTCCGTCGGCTGGAGCGGGAGTTGAAGGTCGAGCTGTTCGACCGCTCGCCCCGGTACGTCCGGCTGACCCCGGCCGGGGAGCGCTTCCTGCCCGCCGCCCGGAACGTGCTGGCCGCCGAGGACGCCGCCCGCGCGCTGGCCGCCGACCTGGCCGAACCGACCGTGTTCCGGCTCGGGACCATCACCGCGCTCGGTGAGCGGCTCGACCTGATCCTGGACACCTACCGGCGCCGGGCGCCCGGGGTGCACGTGGAACTCCAGGCGGTCCGGGTGCGGGAACGGCTGGCCCGGGTGTCGGACGGCCGCCTAGACGCCGCCTTCGTCCGCGGGGCGATCGCCGAGGACAGCCCCGATCTGCGCTTCCTGCCGGTCTGGGAGGACGAGCTGGTGCTCGCGCTGCCCGCCCGGCACCCGCTCGCCGACCGGCCCGAGGTGGACCTCGCGGACCTCGCCGAGCTGCCCCTGCGGTTGACCGGGCGGGCCGAGCACCCGGCGCTGGTGGACCTGGTGACGGACGCCTGCGCACGGGCGGGCTTCCGGCCGCTGCTCGGGCCGGCGCACAGCACGCTGCAGGACTCCCTGGCCTCGATCGGCTCGGGCACTCCGATGTGGACGGTGGTGTACGCCGCCAACGCCCGGCTGGTGAACGTCCACCGGGTCGCGTTCCGCCGCTGCCGCACCCCGCTGGCCCTGCCGACCTCGCTCGCCGTCCGGCGCTCCGCCGCGGTCCCCCGGCTGCTCCTGGAGGCCTGCCGTGCCACGCCTCCGAGCTGGGACGATCAGGATTCGTGATCGCTGCCAGAGCGATTCGGGTCTGGGTGCGGGACGGCCCGATCGGGTGGACTGGTGTCAGCCGGAGAACCCGGCGGGAGAGCCGGGCGGAAGAGCCCGGCACATCACCCGGTCAGGAGCCGAAGATGCCGATCGTCACCATTCAGCAGGGTCCGCGCGAGGTCGCCCAGAAGCGCGAGCTGGTCGAGAAGGTCACCACGGCCTTCGTCGAGGCGCTCGGGGTCCCGGCCGAGAGCGTGTTCGTGTTCGTCAACGAGTACCAGCCGGAGAACTGGGGCTCGGCGGGCCGGCTCACCGCGGACAAGTAGCGGACGATCAGCGGGCGGGGGTCCGCCGGTGCCGTCGCACCGGCGGACCCGCCCCCGCCAAGGGCCCGAGGGCCCGAGGCCCAAGGCCCAAGGCCCGAGGACGGTCAGCCGCCCTGCCCGGCGCTGCCCATCGGGCCGACCTTCACCGGGGTGCCGGAGCCGTCCGTGACGGGCAGCGAGGCGGCGCCCGGCCAGGTCAGGCTGACCGACTTCGTCTCGTCCGGCGGGGTCACCACCAGGCCGGTGATCCGGACGCCGGTGCCGCCCGTCTTGTTCTCCGGGTAGGTGATGCCGAAGTAGGTCGACTTCCCGTTCTTGAGCACGTCCGGGACGACCGGCTCGCCCGAGCGCTGGGCGGACAGCGACCCCGCGTTGGTCTTCAGGTCGACGCCCGCGTACCCGGAGATCGCGCAGTCGTGGCCGCTGTGGTTCTTCAACTCGACCACGACGGTGCGGTTCTGGTCCCCGTCGATGGTGCGGTCGACAGCCGTGATCGTCAGGTCGTCGGTCCGGCACTTGGAGCCGGCCTTCCCGGCGTCGGTGGAGCCGGTCCCGGCCGCCGTGCCCTTCCCGCTCGGGGTCGTCCCGCCGGTGCTCTTCCCGCCGCCCGCAGTGGAGCCGGTGGAACCCGTGGAGCCGGTGGAACCCGTGGAGCCGGTGGAACCGGAAGAGCCGGAGGAACCGGAAGAGCCGGTGGACGCACTGGGCACGGTGGAGGCGGTGGACGCGGCCGAGGGCTTGCTCTGGTCCGTGCCGGTGTCATCGTTCTGGCAGGCGGTGAGCGAGAGACCCGCGGCAACGGCCAGGGCCGCGAAGGTGAGCTTGTGAACGCGCATCGTGACTTCCCTCGATATCGGGTGGCTGGGCCGGCTGCTCGGTACGGGTCGGTACGAGCGGGTGTTTCTGGTGAGCAGGACCGCCCCGGCCGGTGAACCGTTCCGCCCAACCCGCCACCACGACAGTGCTGTTACACGAACGGTCGCCGACGACGCGGCCCCGCCACCGGGCACACCGGGCCGGAAGCCGCCGCAGACCAGTCGGGACAACGGTTCCACCCGCCGTTCCCGATGCGTCCGCCTCCCTCCCCTCCCCCGTCGCCCGCTGGGACAGATCCGTAACCCACCGGATCTTGACCGCCGCCGCCGTCAACTGACACACCGACAGGCCGGAAATGCGGGCGACGGCCCGCCCGCCCCTGTGTCACGGTGACCCAATGAGCTTCTCCGGCCAGCGAATTGAGGGACCAATGTTCCGGAGCGACCGCCCGCGCCACTTCCACCGCCCCACCCCGCGCGAGACCGCCGAGGAGTGGGGCGGGCGGATCGCCGCCGTCCGTGACGCCCCGTCGGACTGGTTCTTCCTCGTCGGCCGGCAGTCCACCAACGACTATCTCTGCCACCTCGACCTCAACTACCACCTGGGCCGCGAGTTCATCGCCATCGTGCAGACCTCGCGCCCGCTCCCGGCCGTGCACCGGATCAGCTCCACCACCACGCCCGAATCCCAACTGGACAACTTCCTGATCAATTCCGACCGCTTCGACTTCGACCCGCGCAACGGTCGGCTTCCGGTCGTCGACGGGACCAGCACCGGTGAGCTCCGACTCGACGGCACACCCGTCCCGGTCGAGATCCAGCACGGCTCGGGCTGCCGCAGCGCCCTGATCCCCGAACTCCCCGGACAGTCGGGATATGTGATCGTCACTGCGCCCGATGAGCACTGGGAGGCGCTCTCCGACCTGGTCCTCCGTGCACCGACGACATTCTGACCGACCATGGCCAAATCTCACCCGTGCCGGTCCGGGGGTGGAGTTAGCCTGACGACATGGTTGCAAACTACAAGGAAGAAGTGGCCATGCCCGACCAGGAGTTCGTCAGCGCCCCCGCCCTGGTCCTCCGGTCCCTCACCGCCACCCCCGACCGACGCGCCGTCACCACCCCCGACGGCGTCGAGATCACCGCGGGCGACCTCGCGGCCACCGCCTACCGCCTCGCCCACGAGCTGATCGCCCGCGGCATCGGCCGTGGCGCCACCGTCACCCTGCTCACCGGCAACACCGCCGAGGCCCTCGCCGCCCGCTACGCCGCGGGCCTGGCCGGCGCCCGGGTGGTCAACCTCTACGACGGCATGAGCGCCCCCGTCCTGGCCGAGATCACCGCCAGCGTGGACACCACCCTGCTGCTCGTCGACGCCGAACGGTACGCCGACGCCCCCGCGCTGCTCCCGCTGCTCGACGGACCGGACCGCCCGACCGTCCTCACCCTGGGCCCCGCCCCCGAGGGCATCGGCGAGGACGTGATCGCCGCCTCCGTCCACCGACCCGCGGAGGACCCCGCCGTCCCCGTCGGCCCCGACGACGACCTCGGCATCCGCCACACCGGCGGCACCACCGGCATCCCCAAGGGCATCCTCAGCCTCCACGGCCCCTACCGCTCGATCTTCGACACCCCCATGGACGACCGTGGGGACGACCAGCCGCCCCGCCTGCTGGCCGCCACCTCGCTCGCCCACCTCTCCGGCATGCTCGCCGATGTGGCGCTCCACCGCGGCGGTTCGGTCGTCCTCCAGCGCTCCTTCGACCCCGGCCAGGTGCTCGCCGCGATCGAACGCGAACGCATCACCGACCTGTGGGTGCTGCCCCCGCTGCTCTATCTGCTGCTCGACCACCCGGCCGTCGCCACCACCGACCTGTCCAGCCTGCAGCGGATCGACTACGGCGGCTGCGCCTCCTCCCCGGCCCGGATCCGCGAGGCGGTCAAGGTGTTCGGGCCCGTCCTGATCAGCCTCTACGGCATGTCCGAGGCCCTGAAGATCGCCGCCCTCGCCCCGGAGGAGTACCCGCGCTTCGGCGACTCCGGCCCGCTCCCGGTCGGCCGGCCCTTCCCCGAGGTCGAGGTGGTGATCCGCGCCGCCGACGGCACCGAGCTGCCCGTCGGCGAGCAGGGCGAGGTGCACGTGCGCTCGTCCATGATCATGGCCGGGTACTGGAAGCTCCCCGAGCTCACCGCCCAGGTGCTGCACGACGGTTGGCTGGACACCGGCGACGTCGGCTACTTCGACGCCGACGGCTACCTCTACCTCGCCGACCGCCTCAAGGACCTGATCATCGTCGTCGGCGGCCACGTCTACCCCACCGAGGTCGAGGAACTGCTCCTCACCCACCCGGACGTCGCCCAGTGCGCCGTCTACGGCGTCCGCGACGAGCAGCAGGCCGAGCACGTCCACGTCGCGGTCGTCCCCGCCCCGGGGCAGCGGCCGCAGCTGGAGGAGATCCGCGCCTTCGTCACCGCCGAGAAGGGGCGGATCTACGCGCCCGAGGCCCTCCACCTGGTGGACGCCATCCCGCTGACCTCGGTCGGCAAGCCCGACAAGAAGCGCCTGCGCGAGACCCTCCCGCACTGAGCCCCGCCGGGGTGGACGCCCGGGCGCCCACCCCGGCAGACCCTCCGGGCGGACGCTCACCGAAACCGCACCGAACCCCGCCCGGATCCCCACCCGTTTTCACCCCAAGGCGGGGTTTGGCTCAATGAACCACCGCCCCAGTGCCGAGAAGCCAACGGGGGGTGGCGGCGCTGAGGGCTGCCACCCCTCCCCCGGCAGCCGAGCACCGCCACCCGTCCCCCGGCCTGCGGGAGTCGGGCGCCCGCGAGGGCTCACCGCGGCTCCGCGGCGGCGTCCAGACAGCAGCGCACGAAGTCCCGCACCACCGGACTGCCGTCGTCCGCCGGGGACCACGCCACCCCGAGCCTGCTCGGACTCACCCCGCTCACCGGCCGGTAGGCGATGCCCGGGCGGGCGTAGAAGCGGGCGGTGGACTCGGGCGCGAGCGCGACCCCGTAGCCGTTGGCGATGGCGCTCAGCCAGTCGTCGGGGTGCTCCACGACGGCGCCGTAACGGACCGGGTGCCCCTCGCGCTCGTCGGCCGCGACCCAGTAGTCCCGCCAGCGGCCGGTCTCGGCCGGGGCCGCCACGAAGGGCTCGTCCCACAACTCCCGGAACGGGACCACCTCCAGGGCGGCGAGCGGGTGCGCCGCGGGCAGCGCGACCCAGCGCGGCTCGGCGAACAACTCGGCCACCCGCCACCGCTCCTGACCCGGGAACGGCAGCCGCAGCAGCGCCACGTCGGCCTCCCCGCCGGCCAGGCCCGCGGTCGGGTCCGACCAGGCCGTGTGCCGCATCTCGACCCGCCAGCCCGGGCGTCGGGCGGTGAACCCGGCGACGATGCCCGGGGTGGCCTCGTTGGCGGCACTGGCCAGGAAGCCGACCCGCAGCACCCGCTCCGCCCGGCTCGCCGCCCCCCTGGTCTCCCGCAGCGCCCCCTCCCAGTCCGCCAGCAGCCCCGGCACCCGCCCCGCGAGGCTGCGGCCCGCCACGGTGAGCGCCATCCCGGCCCGGGACCGGACGAACAGCGGCACCCCGAGCAGGGTCTCCAACTGCCGGATCTGCTTGGTCAGCGCGGGCTGGGAGACGTACAGCCGCTCCGCCGCGCGGGTCAGGCTGCCCTCCTCGGCGACCACCGCGAAGGTGCGCAGCAGCCGGGTGTCCACATCCATGCCACCAGGTTATGGAAGCAGGTATTGGACGCAAGGGGAGCGCCCCGAAGAGGCTTGGCAGCGGGGCGGAACCCGCCCCGGTACAGCCCCTCCCCCGAAGGAACCCCATGTCCGTCGCCCTGGTCATCGTGACCGTCGTCGCCATCGCCGCCAACGCCGGAATCGCCGCCGCCGACTTCGCCAAGGCCCCGTTCGTCCTGGCCAACTCCGCCGAGGTGCGGGTCAAACGGGAGTGGGTGCCGTGGCTGGCCGCGCTCAAGACGGCCGGGGCGGCCGGGCTGCTGATCGGCCTGGTCGGCTACCCGCCGCTGGGCGTCGCGGCGGCGGTCGGCCTGGTGCTCTTCTACCTCGGCGCCGTGGCCACCCACGTCCACACCCGGGTGCTCCACAACCTCTACTTCCCGGCCGGCTACCTCGCCCTGGCCGTCGCCACCCTCGCCCTCACCGTCACCGGCTGAGCGGCGGGGCGAGCGCCGCGCCCTACCGCGCGGCGACGTACCCGTCGAGGAACTCCTTGACGACCGCGGTGAGTTCGTCGGCCGCGGTGATCGGCAGCAGGTGGTCACCGGCCAGCTCGACCGCGACCGTGCCGGGGCGGCGGGTGACGGCCTCGGCGGCCTGCTCGGCCGGGACCACCCCCGCGGTGGCGCGCACCAGCAGGGCGGGGCAGGTGGTGGCCGTCCAGTCGTCCCAGTGGTCGCCGTGGACGAGCTCCTCGGAGTCGTACATGTCCTTGGGGTGGAAGGGCAGCCGCCAGCCGCCCTCCGCGGTCTCCCGCAGCCGGTCGGCGAAGTACGGGGCGGCGGGGCCGAGCGCGGCGACCAGCTCGTCCCGGCTCGGTGCGTCGTACTGCAGGCCGAGCAGGAAGGCCAGCGGGTGCGGGCCCTCCAGGCCGAGCACGAGCGGGGCCTCGACGTCGACGACCGCCTCCACCCGCTCGGGGTGACGGGCCGCGAACTGGTAGGCGTTGACGCCCCCGAGGGAGTGGCCGAGCAGCACCGCGGTCTCCAGGCCGAGGTGGTCCAACAGGGCCTCGATGTCGGCGAGGTAGCCCTCCCGCGAGTAGTCCGCGGCCCGGTCCGACTCGCCCTGGCCGCGCTGGTCGGGCGCGATCACCCGCCACTCGTCCCCGAGCCCGGCCGCCAGCCGGGCCCACACCGCCCCCTCCGACAGGTGGCCGTGCAGGGCGAGCAGCGGGCGGCCGGTGCCGCCGAAGTCCAGGTAGGACAACGTGCGGCCGTCGATGGTCAGTTCGCGGCGGACGGCAGTGGTGACGTCGTTCATGGTTCCCCCTTGTGCAGCGGTTGATGGGATCACCATAGCGAGGATTTGGACGTACGTGCAAGACGTACGTGCAAGACGCACGTTCAAAACAAATGTCCAATACAGATGTGCAAGACGACCGTCTGATGCGTCAGGCCGCGCCGAAGTGCCGCTTGGCGTCGGCGATCAGGGTCCGCAGGAAGGCCGCGCTCGGCAGGTCGGTCAGCGCGGCCGGGCGGGCCAGCAGGGGGTGGGGCTCGAAGGCGAAGGTCCAGGTGAAGCGGGTGCCGGTCGGGGTGGGCTCGACCAGGTAGTCCTCGCCGAAGCGCCGGAACAGCGGCAGGCTCGCCTCGGTGACGAGGAACGAGTGGCGCCTCCCCTCCTCCCAGTGCAGGAACTCCTCCCGCAGGCGGAGCAGGCGCGTCGCGGTGACCTCCCGGGTAGTGCCCACGCCGTGCGGCGGCGCCGAGGTGTAGCGGCCACCGGCCAGACCCCGGCACCAGGACAGCGGCGCGTCACCGGCGAGGCCCCGCCACACCGCCTCCGGCGCCACCGGGAGGTCCATGACGTACGCACGGCGGTGCGGGGCGGTGTCGAAGAAGGTCGGGTCGAAGCGTTCGAGCGTGAACCAGGGCACCGGGGCTCCTCTTCCGTCTGTTCCGTTGTCGTCTGTCCGCTGTCGTCTTTCCGTTGCCGCCCTTCCCCCGCGGCCTCAGGCCCCCTGGACCCCGACCGTGCCACCCGCCGCCCGCAGGGCGAACGGCAGCAACCGGTCGGCGATCCGGCGGGCGGTGGCCTCGTCGACCTCCTCGGGCAGCTGCGGGGTGAGCAGGAAGTGGGTCATCACCGGGCCGGCCACCACCTCGCCGACCAGCTCCACATCGTCCAGCGGCGGGATCTCACCCCGGTCGACCGCCTGCCGGACGACCTCCGCGACCCTCCCGTACAGCGGCCGGAGGAAGGCCGTCACCAGCGCCTCGGCCAGCGCCGTGTTGTGGGCGGCCTCACCGATCAGGGCGCGGATCACCCGGCCGGGCTCACCGGTCATCGCGGCGGCCTTGTCCCGCAGCACGACCCGCAGGTCGCCCGCCAGGGTACCCCTCCTCGCCGACCCGCTCCGCCCCGCCTACCCGCCCTTCACCCCGCTCAAGTCCCGCCTCCTGCGCCGCATCCTCTGATCCGGCCGATTCCCACCACACGGCCCCGCGCGGGCCTAGCCTGTGTGGCGAAACGTCGCTTCGACAAAGCCACTTCAGTGGGGGGAACCATGGGCAGGAACGTGATCACCGGCGGGGTCAGGATCGTCGGCCAGGTCATCCAGGCGGACAGCGTGAGCCTCGGCGACGGCGAGGTGCCACTGTCCCGCGCCGAGTACGAAGAGGTGCTCCGGCTGCTCAGCCACCTCGCCGCCACCGGAACCCCGGAGGCCGCGGCCGCCCGGGACCTGGCCGACCGCCTCCACGGCCGCTAGCCGGCGCTAAGCCCGGAACAGCGGCTCGTACGCGTTGCCCTCCGCCGCGTTGAGCAGCACATAGGACGGCCCGAGGCCGAACACGGCCTCCCGCAGCCGTCCCAACGCCTCGGCCACGGTGGGCACTTCGAGTCCGATCGCGGCGGCGGCCGCGTCCCGGTCGGCGAGCAGGTCCGGCTCGTCCGCCAGGTAGTCCTCGGCCGCCGCCGCGCTCTCCTCCTCGGTCAGCCGCCTGCAGTCCCGCCACCACGGCAGCGCCAGCAGCAGCCCGACCGCCTCCTCCAACCCGACCGCCATCAGCGCCGCGCCGCCCTCCGAGTCGGCGTACAGCACCGGCCGCTCGTCGCCGCCGTCCCCGCACAGGAAGAAGGTGCCGCCGGCGCCGCACTTGGCGACCTCCTCCAGGGCCTCGCCGGAGGCGAGCACGACGTCCTCGACGTGCGAGTAGGCGTCGAGGGAGAAGTCCCCCGGCCAGAGCAGGTAGTCGACGGTGGCGGGGGTCGCGCGCAGGCGCTCCAGGAAGGACATGGCCGTCACCCTACGAGACTGCGGCGACACGCCCGCCGACCGTCAGCGCCCGACGGCCCCGTCCATCTGCTCGCGCAGGATGTCCGCGTGCCCGGCGTGCCGCCCGGTCTCCTCGATCATGTGCACCAGCACCCAGCGCAGCGACGGCCCCTCGGCGACGTCGGGCCGCAGCGAGCGCACGCCCGGCCGGTCCAGGTCCGGGGCGGCCGCGGCCACCGCGTTCGCCCGGGCGACGGCGTCCCGGTAGGCGGCGACCGCCGCGGCCACCGTGCCGTCGCCGGAGGGGAGTTCCTCGCTGTCGAGCGGCTTCTCCCCCGACCCGCCGTAGGCGTACTCGAACCAGTTGAGCTCGACCACGGTCAGGTGCCGGACCAGCCAGAGCAGGCTGGTGCCGGAGGCGACGCCGGGGCGCCCGGCCGCCTCCTCGCCGAGGCCGTCCAGCTTGCCGATCACCGCCTCGCGCAGGTAGTCGAGGAAGGCCAGCAGGGTGGTCCGCTCATCGGTGTTGCCCCACGGCGGGCGGCTGTCGGAGAACTTGCTCGGCGCGGCGCCCCGGGGCGCGGTGTTCTCGGTCACCGCGCCACCCTAACCGCCGGAGCCGTGCCGAGCCGACGAACAGTCACCACCCCTGGGCGTGCACCCAGTCCGCGAGCTTTCGGGCGCAGCCGTCGACCGATTCCCGCCAGGTGCGCGCGGCGCCGTCCCCGGCCTCGTCGCTGACGTACTTGACCAGCCGCACCGGCACCCCGGCCCGGTGGGCGACGGCGGCCACGGCGTAGCCCTCCATGTCGACCAGGTCGGCGTGCTCGGCGAGCCGCTGCTTGGCCTCCGGGGAGTCGACGAAGAGGTCGCCGGTGGCCAGCACCGGGCCGTCGCCCTTGCCGACCACCAGCGGGGCGCCGTAGCTGCGGCCGGTGAGGTCCTGGAGGACCGCGGTGTTCAGGTCGTGCTGGATCACCTGGACGACGTGGTGGATGCCCTCCCAGCCGGGGCGCAGCGCGCCGGCCGTGCCGAGGTTGATCACCTCGGAGGGCCGCTCGTCCCGGGCCAGCACGGTGGCGAGCGCCGCGGTGGCGTTGACCTTCCCTATCCCGGTGAGCAGCACGGGCAGCCGGTCGTCGAGGTGGGCGGCCTCCTCGCGGACCGCGACGACGAGCAGCGGGCGGTCGGGCGAGATCGTTCCAAGGAGTCGCATGGGGCCCATGGTACGGAGCGCGGGGGTGTCGGGCCCGGGATCAGCGCGGCGCGGAACCGTGCGGGGCGCGGTCGGCGTCGCACGGATCGCCGCCTCCCCGTCGGGTCGTCCGGAGCGGTACGGGCGGGTCGCCGGAGCGGTACGGACCGGACGGGAGCGCGCGGGAACCGTGCACGACATGCTCAAGATCAGCGCAACTCGGGTGTGGTCGGCGGAAGTCACGGCCATACTGCTGCCATCGGTCGGGCCCCGGGTGTCGGGTCCGGCCCCCAGGGGAGGATGAGGCGGGTGGCATCACCAGTAGGCAACGGCGCACCGGGCGCCGCGTTCCCGGCACGGCCGGGCGGGCCACCGGCCGTACCGGGGGCGGCTCCGTCCGGTTCCGCGGCGCAGCCGCCGAGACCGGGCGCCGTGCCGCCCGCGCGGCGCCCCGGGGGGCGTGCGCCGGAGCGAGGGGTGCGCGGCGTGCGCGCCCGGCTGGCGCAGGCCACCCGTACGCCCCCAGGGCGGCTGCGGTTGGCCGGGGTGGTGCTCGCGGTGCTCACCGTGGCCTTCGGCGGGCTCACCGCCTGGCAGTTGGAGACCAGGGCGCAGGCCGCCGACCGGGTGGTGTCGTACAGCCAGCCGCTGAGCCGGGACGCGGCCGAGATCCACCGCTCGCTGGCCGACGCCGCCACCACCGCGGCCTCCGGCTTCCTGCTGGCCGGTGCCGAGCCCAAGGACGTCCGGGCCCGCTACGAGCAGGACCTCGCCCAGGCCGCCAAGCTGATCTCCCAGGCCGCCGCCCGGACCACCGCGACCTCGCCGGCCCAGGACTCGCTCACCCGGCTGAACCAGCAACTCCCGGTGTACGCCGGCCTGGTGGAGTCCGCGCGGGCCGACAACCGGCAGGGCATCCCGCTCGGCGGCGCCTACCTGCGGTACGCCTCCGAGCAGATGCAGACGGTGCTGCTGCCGGCCGCCGCCGAGCTGAACACCATAGAGACCCACGAGCTGGCGAACGACTACGCCGCGGCCCGGTCGACCCCGTGGGGGGCGTACGTCCTGGTGGTGCTCACCCTGGCCGCGCTGGGCTGGGTGCAGCTGACCCTGTTCCGCCGCACCAACCGGGTGTTCAACATCGGCCTGCTGGGCGCCACCGCCGCCGTGCTGGCCGGCACCGTCTGGCTCGCCGTGGCCGGGCTGACCACCGGTTCGGACCTGGCGAAGAGCGACCAGGACGGCGCGACCCCGCTGCGGGCGCTCAACTCGGCCCGGGTGGACGC
The DNA here is from genome assembly GCF_040303245.1 of Kitasatospora sp. NPDC096077. Taxonomy (NCBI): domain Bacteria; kingdom Bacillati; phylum Actinomycetota; class Actinomycetes; order Kitasatosporales; family Streptomycetaceae; genus Kitasatospora; species Kitasatospora sp. NPDC096077. The sequence goes on from NZ_JBEOSV010000004.1 coordinate 321,365, forward strand.
GCTGACCGCCCGGCTGGCGGAGAACCTGAACCTGGTGGCGCGCGGCTCCACCGCCACCTACGCCGTGCAGTACACGGACCTCACCAAGCGCCTGGCCGGGGACCCGAAGAGCACGATCCCGATGGCCCAGCGCGGCGGCTCGCTGTCCAGGGCGATGGTGCTCGCCCCGGGCGCCGCCGGCGAGGCCCTGAACACGGCCGCGGCGGCGTACGACAGCTGGCAGCTGAAGCAGCAGGCCGCCCAGAAGGCCGAGGTGGAGAACGCCGACTACCAGGGCGCGCTGGACCTGACCGTGTCGGCCACCGACGGCAGCACCACCGCCGACGCCGCCTTCAACGCCACCGACCGGGCGCTCGCCCAGGCCGCCGACATCGAACAGGCCCGGTTCGAGGCCGCCGCCGACGGCACCGCGGGGGACCTGCGGCTGGCGGCCGGCGCGGCCGCGGTGCTCGGCGTGCTGGCCGCGGCCGCCGCGCTGCGCGGCCTGGGCCGACGACTCGCCGAGTACCGGTAGAGGGGGAACGGAGACCATGCGCACCAGAACCGTACCGACCAGGAGCGCCGCCGCACTGGCCGTGCTGGCCGCCTGCGCGGCCGTGCTCGGCGGGGGCGGCCCCTCCGGCGCCGCACCGGCCGCACCGACCGCCCCGGGCGACGCGCCGCGCGCCGCCGCACTGAGCGCGCCGCAGGCCGTCCAGCAGGCCCAGGACCAGTCCGACACCTGCGACGTCTACGCCAGCGTCCCGCCGAGCTCCGCGGACGGCCCGGCCGTGAAGGCCATCAAGGCCAAGCGCAGCCTGGTGATCGGGGTGGACCAGAACAGCTACCGCTGGGGTGCCCGCAACCCGAACACCGGTCAGATCGAGGGCTTCGACATCGACCTGGCCCGGGCGATCGGCACCGCCATCATGGGCGACCCGGAGAAGGTGGTACTCAAGCCGGTGGCCACCGCCGACCGGGTCGACGCGGTGAAGCTGGGCCGGGTCGACCTGATCGTCCGCACCATGACGATCAGCTGCGACCGGATGAAGGACGTCGCCTTCTCCAAGCCGTACTTCAGCATCACCCAGCGGGTGGTGGTCCCCCGGACCTCCCCGGCGAAGACCCTGGACGAGGCGGTCGACCACAAGAACGTCTGCGTCGCCAAGGGCTCGACGGCCGCCGACGTCTTCGACCCCGCCAAGGACGGCGCCAAGAAGGACGCCGGGGCGCACCTGACGGTCGTGGAGAACCAGCTGGACTGCCTGGTCCTGATGCAGCTCGGCAAGGTCGACGCCACCATGACCGACGCCGGTCTGGCGGCCGGTCAGGCCGCCCAGGACCAGACCGTGCGGATCGTGGACGGCGACCTCAAGCCGGAGGTGATCGGCGTCGCCATGCTCAAGGGCAGCCCGGACCTCACCGCCCGGGTCAACCAGGTGCTGGCCGACTACCACACCAGCGGCGACTGGGGGCGCAGCTACGACCGCTGGCTGAAGCCGTACATGGTCAACGACGCCGAGCACTTCTGGCCGGTGCAGCACTGAGCCGGACGGCACCGGCGCCGAGCCGGACGGCACCGGCGCCGAGCCGGACGGCACCGGTCGGATACGGACCGGGCCCGGCGCGGGGCGTTGACGCCGTCTTGACGCCCCGCGCCCGCACCGCCCGAACGGCCACCGGCTAGGGTTCGGGACGATCACCACGGGGAGACCGGTGGTGGACAACGGGGGGTTGTCGTGGGATCGCACGTCGCACGCGACGGCTTCGCACGCGAGGAAGGAAGGACACCGCGGTGGCGGCATCGGCTGGCCCGGTACTGAGCCGGGAGGAGGTGGACCGCGCGCTCGCGCGCCTCGGCGCGGAGCGGGACGCGGTCGAATCGGCGCTGCTCGCCCTCCAGGACCACCCGGGCCTGCGGCTGCTGGACGGCGCCGAGCTGTCCGGCCGCACCCTGGAGCGCTGGTCCGTCGCCGGCAAGGGCCTGCCGCTGCTCTGGGCGCTGTTCGACCGCTACTCCGAGGCGCTCGCCTCGGCCCGCGCGGTCCGGGCCCGCAAGGCCAAGCCCGGCGGGCCCGAGCTCGCCGAGCTGAGCGAACTGCTCACCGGCGACGCGGTGACCGTCCCGGGCGGCGCCGTGCCGGACGGCCCGCAGCTGCTGGGCGCGCCCGCCAAGCTGGTCGAGCGGGTCAGCCTGGACGCGCTGATGGCCCGGATGAACTCCTGGTACGCCACCGTGCTGGAGGTGGTCAGCGCCGCCGACGCGGTCTGGTCGGCACTGCCCGCCCGGATCGACCTGCTGCTGGCCGAACTGCAGCGGGTGCGGACGCTGGCCGGCTCGCTCGGGGTGCGCACCGGCAGCCACCCGCTGGGCGACGACCTGGCCGGGCTGGAACGCGATCTCACCGAGCTGCGCACCGAGGTCCGGGAGGACCCGCTGGCGCTGTGGCGCCCGGCCCGGGTGCCCGCCCAGCGCGGCACGGTGCCGGAGGGCGAGGCCTTCGCCTCCCCGTCCGGGGTGGTGGACACCGAGCGCTTCGACCTGGCCGGGCGGGCACTGGACGGCGTCCGGCTGGAGCTGGAGAACCTGCTGCGGCTGCGCGACGACGCCGAGGAGCGGCTGCAGGGCGTCGGCGACCTGCTCCAGCGGGCCGACGCCACCCTGGCCGAGGCCCGCCGGGCCCGCGGCGAGGTGCTGGCGAAGATAGCCGCCAGCGACGTGCCGGCGGTGCCCGGCCCGGCCTCGGCGCTGCGCGAACGGATCGTCACCGCGCTGGAGCTGCGCCAGGGCGGGCAGTGGGGCCGGCTGGCGCCGCTGCTGGACGCGCTGGAGGACGCCGCCGCCAAGGAGCTGGCCCGGGCCCGGCACTCGCTGACCGAGGTCACCCAGCCGCTGGCCGTCCGGGCCGAGCTGCGCGGCCGGCTGGACGCCTACAAGGCGATGGCGGCCCGGATGCGGGTCGCCGAGGACCCGGAAGTGATCGAACGGTACGAGAAGGCGCGCTGGCTGCTCTGGAGCGCGCCCTGCGACCTGCGGGCGGCGGCCGCCGCGGTGGCCCGCTTCCAGCAGTCACTGCGCCCGGCCCAGAGCGAGGCCGCCCGCGACGGGGCGGCCGAGGGCGCACAGGCACACGGGGCGGCCGGCCAGACGCCGGTCGACGGACAGGTACAGGGGGGCTGAGGTTGATGGGCGAGACGTGCGTACGGCCGGACTGCTCCGGCAACGGCAGGATCGACGCCGACGGCTACTGCGACGAGTGCGGGCTGGCGCCCGCGGCGACGTCGACGACGACGGCAGCGGCAGCGGCAGCGGCGGCACCCCCGCCGACCGCCACCGCCGCCGGCCCCGGCTCCCCGTGCCCGCGGGACTGCTCGGGCACCATCGACGCGGACAACTACTGCGACGAGTGCGGCCTGACCCCGCCCGGCGCCGACACCGGCGTCACCCACCCCTACGTCCCGTCCGCCCGGGTCACCCCGGACTCCGCCCGCAGCGGCTCGCACCGCTCGATGTCGACCCGCACCGGCAGCAGCCGCTCGATGTCCGGCCGCTCCCGCTCGCACCGCTCGACCCGCACCGGCAGCAGCCGTTCGGTCTCGGTGCGCTCCACCCGCGGCAGCGTCAGCGCGGGCACCCGCAACCGGCTGGGCGCCGGCCTGGTCACCGTGCCCACCGTGGCGACCGCCGACCCGTCACTGGCGGTGCTGGCCAACCCCGAGGTGCCCGAGCGCAAGCGGTTCTGCTCCAAGTGCGAGGCCCCGGTGGGCCGGGAGAAGAACGGCCAGCCGGGCCGCCCGGACGGCTTCTGCACCAAGTGCGGCACGCCGTACTCCTTCACCCCCAAGCTGCGCCGCGGCGACCTGGTCGGCGGGCAGTACGAGGTGGTCGGCTGCCTGGCGCACGGCGGGCTCGGCTGGATCTACCTGGCGGTGGACCGGCGGGTCAACGACAAGTGGGTGGTGCTCAAGGGCCTGCTGGACACCGGGGACGAGGACGCGCTCGCCGCGGCCGTCGCCGAGCGGCGCTTCCTGGCCGAGGTGGACCACCCGAACATCGTCCGGATCATCAACTTCGCCGAGCACCCGGACCTGCGCACCGGCTCCACCGACGGCTACATCGTGATGGAGTTCGTCGGCGGCAAGTCGCTCAAGGACATCGCCAACGACCGCCGCACCGCGGACGGCCGGCGCGAGCCGCTGCCGGTCGAGCAGGCGATCGCGTACGCGCTGGAGGCGCTGCCGGCGCTGGGCTACCTGCACAGCCGGGGCCTGATCTACTGCGACTTCAAGATCGACAACGTGATCCAGAGCGGCGACACGCTCAAGGTCATCGACATGGGCGCGGTCCGCCGCTTCGACGACGACGGCCCGATCTACGGCACCATCGGCTACCAGGCCCCGGAGATCGCCACCGACGGCCCCTCCCCCGCCTCCGACCTCTACACCGTGGCCCGCACCCTCGCGGTGCTCACCTTCGACTTCCAGGGCTACAGCAGCACCTACCGCGACTCGCTGCCCGGCCCCGAGGACGTCGAGGTCTTCGCCAGGTACGAGTCGTACTACCGCTTCCTGGTCCGCGCCACCGACCCGGACCCGGCCCGCCGCTTCTCCTCCGCCGAGGAGATGGCCGACCAGCTGACCGGCGTACTGCGGGAGATCCTGGCCCTCCAGGACGACCGGCCCCGGCCCGCGCCGTCCACCCTGTTCGGCCCCGAACTGCGCGTCGTGGACACCGAGTTGGTGCTGCCCGCCGACCAGCCCGGACAGCTCCGGGTGACCGCCCTGGCCCCGGCCGCCGCCGCCCTCGCACTGCCCGTCCCCCGGGTCGACCCGGGCGACCCCAACGCCGGCTTCCTGGCCACCCTGCTCGCCACCGACCCCGAGGAGGCGCTCGCCGCCCTGGCCGGCGCCCCCGCCGTCTCGGTCGAGAGCCGGCTGCGCGAACTGCGCGCCCTGCTCGAACTCGGCCGCCACGGCACGGCCGTGAACGCCCTCGCCGAACTGGAGCGGGACCACCCGGACGACTGGCGGGTGGTCTGGTACCGCGGCCTGGTCGCCCTGGTCGGCACCACCACGGGTTCCACCGAACCGCAGCTGCGGGCCGCCGCCGAGGCCTTCGACGCGGTCTACGACGCCTTCCCGGGCGAGGCAGCGCCCAAGCTCGCCCTGGCCATCTGCGCCGAACTGCTCGGCGACGGCGGCGACGCCGCCGAGTTCTACCGCCTGGTGTGGACCACCGACCGGTCCTACCTCAGCGCCGCCTTCGGCCTGGCCCGGGTCCGCCTCACCGAGGACGACCGGCCCGCCGCGGTGCGCGTCCTGGAGTCCGTCCCGGCCACCTCCAGCCAGTACACCGCCGCCCGGATCGCCGCCGTCCGCGCCCGGCTGCGCGAGCGGGCCGCCACCGACCCGCTGGCCGTCGACCTCGCGGCCGGCTCCGAGCAGCTGACCGCGCTGCGGCTGGACGACCGCCGCCGCGAGGAGCTCTCGGTGGAGGTGCTCGGCACCGCCCTCGACTGGGTCGGCGCCGGCTCGGCCGGGGCCCAGCAGGGCGCCGGCCTGGTGGTACTGGGACGTCCCGCCGTGGAGCGGGAACTGCGCTTCGCCCTGGAACAGTCCTACCGGGTACTAGCCCGGTTGGCCGACCGGGCCGAGACCAGGATCGAGATGGTGGAACGGGCCAACCGGGCCCGCCCCAGGACGTGGGTGTAGCCGATGCCGCAGCAGACCGAGTGCCCGAGCTGTTCCGAGCCGATGGAGCCGGAGGACGCCTACTGCGGGCGCTGCGGGGCCGGCCGGGACGGTCGGGCGGCCCCGGGCGCGATGCCCGTCAGCTGGGCCGCCGCCCGCGGCGGGGCCGTCCCGCCGCAGCGCGGGCCGGTCTGCGTCAACTGCGGGCAGGCTCAGGTCACCGAGGACGGTTACTGCGAGGGCTGCGGCAGCGCCCAGCCGCGCCCGCGCGACCACATGGAGAAGTCCCTCGCCGGCGTCGCCGGGGTCAGCGACCGCGGCATCCGGCACCACCGCAACGAGGACTCCTTCACCGTCGCCGCCACCTCGCTGCCCGGCGGCGAGCCGGTCGTGGTCGCCGTGGTGTGCGACGGCGTCTCCTCCTCCGACCGCCCGGACGAGGCCTCGGAGACCGCCGTCGACGCCGCGTCGGAGTCCCTGCTCAGCTCGCTGGAGGCCGGCCGGGACCCGGCGGAGGCGATGCGCGCGGCGATCGCCGACGCGGCCGAGGCCGTCGCCGCCCTGGCCGCCGCCGGCCCCGGCCCGGCCCGCCCCGACCTCAACGCGCCAGCCTGCACCTACGTCAGCGCGATAGCCGCCAACGGCCGGATCACCATCGGCTGGGTCGGCGACACCCGGGCCTACTGGATCCCGGACGACCGCGCCGCCGCCGAGCCCTTCCGGCTCACCCAGGACGACTCCTGGGCGGCCCGGATGGTCGAGGCCGGGCTGATGGGCGAGGCCGAGGCCTACGCCGACCCGCGCGCCCACGCGATCACCGGCTGGCTCGGCGCGGACGCCGAGGAGGTCGTGCCACACACCCTCGACTTCACCCCGCACGTCCCCGGTGTGCTGCTGATCTGCACCGACGGGCTGTGGAACTACGCCGAGGCGGCCACCGACCTGGCGTACCGGGTCCGCCCGGACGCCCGCACCGAGCCGCTCGCGGCGGCCCGGTCCCTGGTGAACTTCGCGGTCGCGGCCGGCGGGCACGACAACATCACCGTCGCGGTGCTGCCGATCGAACCCTCCGCCGCCGCGCTGGCGGAGATCGAGGAGACGCCCACCGCGCTGGACCTCAAGGTGATCACCCCGGCGGAGGCCAGGGCCGTCCTCGCGGGCGTCCCGGCCAACGCCCCGACCGGCGCCCCGGCGGGCTACCCCGGGGACGACGAGGACCACGACCCGACCCTGCCGGACCTCCCGGTGATCGGCTCCCCCGCCGCCCCGCTGCCCCCGGCACCGCCCGTCCCGGCCGGCGCACCGTCCCTCCCGCCGGTCCCGCCCGCACCCCCGGCCGCCCCGCCCGTGGCACCGCCCGTCCCGCCCCAGCCGCCGCACCCGCCGACGGCCTGACCGGCCCACCGCGCCCGGCCGCACGCACGGCCCGACGGTCCCCCCGTCCGCCGGACCGACCACCGACCCTCTCGCATCCACCCCTCACCCGACGGGAGCCACCGCCCCATGGCAACACTGGCGAAGCCGAACCTGCCCAGGTTCGACGTGGAGATCTTCCAGAACGAGTACCTGGCGGACGGCGCCCGCGAGGTCAACGCCATCGTCACCGTCACCTCCACCGGTGGCGGCACCTCCGGCGGCCGCCCGCTGGGGATCACCGACGCCGGCCCGCAGAGCGGCGAGGCCAACGCGGCCGTGGTGATCCTGGTCGACTGCTCGGGGTCGATGGACTACCCCAAGACCAAGATCAACGGCGCCCGGGAGGCCACCGCCGCCGCCATCGACGCCCTGCGCGACGGCACCGCCTTCGCCGTGGTCGCCGGCACCCACGAGGCCCGCGACATCTACCCCGGCGACGGCACCCTGGCCACCGCCTCGGCGAGCACCCGGCAGCAGGCCAAGGAGTCGCTGCGCCGCCTCACCGCGGCCGGCGGCACCGCGATGGGCACCTGGCTGACCAAGGCCGACAAGCTCTTCCTGACCCGCCGCGACATCGCCATCCGGCACGCCATCCTGCTCACCGACGGCAACAACGAGCACGAGTCGGCCGAGGACCTCGCCCGCACCGTCGAGCGGGTCACCGGCCACTTCACCGCCGACTGCCGCGGCGTCGGCACCGACTGGCGGATCGACGAGCTGCGCAAGATCTCCTCCGCGCTGCTCGGCACCACCGACATCGTCGCCGAACCCTCCGGCCTGGCCGAGGACTTCCGCTCGATGATGGCCGGCGCGATGGGCAAGCAGGTCGCCGACGTCGCGCTGCGGATCTGGACCCCGGCCAACGCCACGGTCAAGTTCGTCAAGCAGGTCGCCCCCGCGGTCGAGGACCTCACCGAGCGCCGGGCCGAGGCCGGGCCCCGGGCCGGCGACTACCCCACCGGCTCCTGGGGCGACGAGAGCCGCGACTACCACGTCTGCGTCGAGGTCCCGGCCGCCTCGGTCGGCAACGAGATGCTCGCCGCCCGGATCAGCCTGGTGCTGCCCCCGCAGGTCGGCGGCGGCACCCCCGAGGTGCTCAGCCAGGGCCTGGTGAAGGCCGTCTGGACGGACGACCTGGCCTCCTCCACCCGGATCAGCCCGCAGGTCGCCCACTACACCGGGCAGGCCGAGCTCGCCTCCTCCATCCAGGAGGGCCTGGAGGCCCACCGCGCCGGGGACGTCGACACCGCCACCGCCAAGCTCGGCGCCGCCGTCCGGATCGCCCACGCGACCGGGAACGACGGCACCTTCAAGCTGCTGCAGAAGGTGGTGGACGTGGTCGACCCGAAGGAGGGTACGGTTCGGTTCCGTAAGAACGTGAGCGAGGCCGACTCGATGACCCTTGAGACCCGGTCGACCAAGACGGTACGTGTGAAGAAGTGACCGCTGAAGACGTGATCGGGCCGGCCGCCCGGCGCCACGCCGCACCGCACCGGCCCGAAACGAGGGGGACCTGATGCCGATCTGCCCGAGGGGCCACGAGTCGCAGGCCGAGGACTGGTGCGACTTCTGCGGTTTCCCGATGACCCCGCCGGCCCCGGCGCCCGGAGCCCACGGGGGGTACCCGGGAGCGCCCGGCGCCGGCGCCACGCCCGGTGCACCCGCCGGGCACCCGCAGCACGGCGGTGCCGCCTTCGGGGCGCCGCCGCCCCCGCCCGCACCGCCGGGGGCCGTTCCGCCGCCCCCGCCCGGGGCGTTCCCCCCGCCGGGCGGCTACCCGCCGCCCGGAGCCGTCCCGCCGCCCGGGGCGCCGCAGGGCCTCACCGAGGGCCTCGCCGTCTGCCCGATCTGCCGCAGCCCGCAGACCGGCCGGTTCTGCGAGGAGTGCGGCTACGACTACGACCTGTCCACGCCCTCGCGCCGCCAGCCGCCGATCGCCGGCACCCCCGCGCCCGCGCCCGGCCCCGCGCAGCCCCCGCCGCTGAACATCCCGGCGGCCTACGGCGGCCCCGCCCAGCCGCCGCAGGGCCCGCCGGCGCCGGCGGGCCCTGGGTACCAGCAGCCGGAGTACCAACCGGTGGAGTACCCGCAGCAGCCCGGTCACCAGCAGCCGCCGGCCCCGGAGTTCCCGCACACCTACGGCTACCCTCCGCCGGAGGGCGCCTTCCCGGAGCCGCCGGTCCGCGAGGACTCCGGCCCGGTGTACGCCCAGCCGGCCGGCCCCGGCCCGAACACCCGCGGCGGCGACTTCGGCACGTCCTTCCACCTGGCCCCGCCGCAGCCCCAGCCCGGCGCCCAGCCGGAGCCCGTCCCGGCCGAGCCGGTCCGGACCAACTGGATCGCGGTGGTCTCGGCCGACCGCGACTACTTCACCGACATGATGGCCCGCAGCGGCCCCGAGGCGGCCGGCCTGTTCTTCCCGCCGTACTGCCCCGAGCGCCGCATCCCGCTGACCGGCCGCGGCCAGCTGCGGATCGGCCGGCGCAGCCAGCACCGGGGCACCGTGCCGGAGATCGACCTGTCGGTGCCGCCGGAGGACCCGGGCGCCTCGCACCAGCACGCGCTGCTCGCCGAACAGGCGGACGGCAGCTGGGTGCTGGTGGACCAGGACTCGACCAACGGCACCACCGTGAACGGCGGCGCGGAGCCGATCTCCCCGCACACCGCCGTCCCGCTGAACGACGGTGACCGGATCCACATCGGCGCCTGGACGACGATCACCATGCACCGCGCCTGACCCGCCCGTTGAGGGTCAGTCAGCGACAACTCCGGCCGGGCCGGGCGGAATTCACCATTTCGCCCGGCCCGGCTTTTCCGGCACTTCTCCGGCGCCCGCCCCGGCGACTTCCTCAGGGAATCCGCAAATTCATGTCCGCGGTGTGCACAGGGCGTCCGGAAACCCCTATTCTCAGGGCTCATGACTGCTGCAATATCCGCTGACGGCATCCGCCAGCGGTACGGGGATGTGCAGGCCGTCGACGGGGTTTCGCTCACCGTCGAGGCCGGCGAGTTCTACGGGATCCTGGGCCCCAACGGCGCCGGGAAGACCACCACCATGGAGATCCTGGAAGGGGTCCGGAAGCCCGACGAGGGCCGGGTCGAGCTCCTCGGGATGGTGCCCTGGCCGCGCAATCCGAAACTGCTGCCGCGCATCGGCGTGCAGTTCCAGGCCTCCGCTTTCTTCCGGAAACTGACCGCCCGGGAGACCATCCGCACCTTCGCGTCGTTCTACGGGGTCGGCCCCCGGCGGGCCGACGCGATGCTGGAGCGGGTCGGGCTCTCCGACAAGGCCGGGACGCTCACCGACCAGATGTCCGGCGGCCAGGCCCAGCGCCTGTCGATCGCCTGCGCACTGGCCCACGACCCGGAGCTCGTCTTCCTGGACGAGCCCACCACCGGCCTCGACCCGCAGGCCCGCCGCAACCTCTGGGACCTGCTGCGGGACATCAACGCCGAGGGCCGCACCGTCGTCCTGACCACCCACTACCTGGACGAGGCCGAGGTGCTCTGCGACCGGGTCTCGATCATGGACCACGGCAAGGTGCTGCACACCGGCGCCCCCGCGGCGCTGATCCGGGAGATCGACGACACCGTCCGGATCACCGTCGCCTCCGGCCAGCTGCCGGTCGAGCGGGCCCGCGAACTGCTCACCGCGGCCGGCGCCGACATCGCCAACCTAGAGGACGACACCGTCTCGCTCTCCGTCTCCACCCGCCTTCCGGGCCCGGTCCTCGGCGTCCTCGCCGAGCAGAATGCGCTGCGCGGTCTCGAAGTGCGCGGCGCCACCCTGGAGGACGTCTTCCTCCAGCTCACCGGACGGGAGTTCCGCGCATGACCGCCACGACCTCCACCGAGCCGAAGACGCCCGCCCCGCGCGGCGGTTCGGCCGACGCCACCGGCGGGCACGAGCGGGTCAGCGCCTTCTGGAGCCTGTCCCGCGCGATGCTGCTCGGGATGAAGCGCGACCGCACGGCGACCTTCTTCATCCTGCTGTTCCCGCTGGTGTTCCTGGTCTTCTTCGGCTCCGTCACCAAGGGCTCCGCCAGCCCGCACGCCAAGGTCGCGCAGGTCGGCGCGGTGAAGCTGTTCGACTCCATGTCGAGCGACGAGCGGGCCGGCCTGGACAAGGTCCTCACCATCACCAGGACCGACGACGAGGCCGGCACCCTGGAGAAGGTCCGCAAGGGCGACTACGACGCGCTGATCACCCAGGGCCCGGACGGCAAGCTGGAGCTCCGCTACACCGCCGCCGACCAGGTCCGGGCCGGCGCGCTCCAGAGCATCGTCAACTCGGTGGTCCAGAGTGCCAACCAGGCGGCCACCCACCAGCCGGCCGCCTATGTGGTGGACGCCCAGCAGGTCGAGGACAAGTCGCTCAAGCCGATCCAGTTCCTCACCCCGGGCCTGCTCGGCTGGGCCGTCGCCACCGGCGCGGTCTTCGGCGCCGCGCTGACCCTGGTCAACTGGCGCCGGTCCAAGGTGCTGCGCCGGCTGCGGCTGGCCCCGATCAGCGCCGGGACGGTGGTCAGCTCCCGGATCCTGGTCTCGCTGCTGACCGCATTCCTGCAGACCGGCGTCTTCCTGGTGGTCGCCACCAGCTTCTTCGGGCTCAAGCTCACCGGCAACTGGTGGCTGGTCCTCCCGCTGGTGGCCTGCGCGACGCTCGCCTTCATGTCGATCGGCCTGCTCGCCGGTTCGGTCGCCAAGACCGAGGAGGCGGCCAACGGCATCTCGCAGATCATCGTGCTGCCGATGTCCTTCCTGTCCGGCTCGTTCTTCCCGATGGACGGCGCCCCGGGCTGGCTGCAGACCGTCTCCAAGGTCATGCCGCTGCACTACCTGGTCGACACCGCCCAGACCGTGCTGACCCGCGGCGGCGGGATCACCGACGCCCTGCCGACCATGGGCGGCCTGCTGCTGTTCGCGGCCGTGCTGACCGGCATCGCCTGGAAGCTGTTCAAGTGGGAAGACGCCTGATCCGGCGGCTCTGACGCCCTTCCCCCTCGGGGTCGTACGCCTTTGGTCCCGGTGTACGACCCCGTCGGCGTCTGCGACCATGGTCGGGTGACAGAGATCGGGCGAGGCACGTTCAGCGAGGAGACCTTCTTCGAGCAGGTCGGCGGTGAGCCGACCTTCCGGCTGCTGACCCGCCGCTTCTACGAGGGCGTCGCCTCGGACGAGTTGCTGCGGCCGATGTACCCCGAGGAGGACCTCGGGCCGGCCGAGGAGCGGATGGCCCTGTTCCTGATGCAGTACTGGGGCGGCCCGCGCACCTACAGCGACCGGCGCGGCCACCCGCGGCTGCGGATGCGGCACGCGCCGTTCAAGGTGGACAAGGCCGCGCACGACGCCTGGCTGACCCACATGCGGGCCGCCGTGGCCAGTCTGGACCTGCCCGCCGAGCACGAGCGACAGCTGCTGGACTACCTGACCTACGCCGCCGCCTCGATGATCAACACCCCGGGCTGACCGGCCCGGTACCGCTGTCGGGCACCGCTACCGGGTAACTGCCACCGGGCACCGCTACCGGAGCGGGCTGAGCCCCAGCCCCGCGCCCGGCGCGGCCGCCGTCCGCACCACCACCGAGCCCGCCGGGGCGCTCAACCGCAGCCAGCCGCCCGCCCGGTGCACCGACAGCGGGGCGCCCGGCTTCAGGAAGCCGATCACGTACGCGGCGTGCACCGCCCGCAACGGCAGCTCCGGCAGCACGCCGACCGGCCGGGACCAGATCTCGTCCGCCAGCCGGTCCAGCACCGCCCGCGTGCGGTGGTGCTCCGGCACGGCCTCGCTTCGCTCGCGGAACTCCCGCACGCCAGCCATCAGTTCGGGGTACACCTCGGCCACCGGCGGGGTCCCCACCGGCCGCCAGCCCGCCCGCGGCGGCAGCAGCCCGGCCCAGGCCGGACCGGTCACCGGCGCGGGCAGCGCGAGGGCGCCGGCCTCGGTGTCCACACCGTCCAGCAGCTGGCCCGCCGAGACGGTCAGGTCGACCGGCTCGTCCAGGCCGCCCAGCCGGGCGGTGCGGATCGCCAGCGCGCCCGAGCCGCCCAGCGGCAGCCGCCCGAAGACCGCCAGCACGCCGTCCTCCCCGGCCGGGCCGACCGCCTGCAGCCGCACGGCCGCCGCCTTGTCGAAGCGCAACAGGCGCAGCAGGAAGGCGGCCAGGTCGGCGGCCTCACCGGTGTCGGTCAGGGCGAGGCGGGCGGTGACGGTCAACGCGGCTCAGCTCGAATCGGTCGGTTCGGGGATCCCTCGGGGGCCTTCAGGGTCCTTGGAGGGGCCTGCGGGGTTCTTCGGCGGTCCGGGGACTTTCAGACTGCGGCACCGACCGGGGCCTCGTCCAGGAACCGGGACAGGAACTCCCGCTCCACCGGCGAGATCCGGCGCGGCCGGCCCTCGGCCAGGTCGTAGGGCACGACCACGGTGCGGGCCTGGACGTACACCGTCTCGGAGCCGTCCTCGTGGACGTCCTTGATGTCGTAGGACACGGTCAGCGAGGCGTTGCCGATGTGGGTCACCCGGGTCTCGACGGTGACCGGCTCCGGCCGGTGCACCAGCGGACGCTTGTAGTCGATCTCGTGGCGGGCCACCACCGAACCGCCCGCGAACTCCCCGGCGCCGGCCTCGGCGGCCTGGGTGAACATGAAGTCGATCCGGGCCTCCTCCAGGTAGCGCAGGAAGACCACGTTGTTGACGTGCCCGAAGGCGTCCATGTCGGACCAGCGCAGCGGGCAGGCGTAGATGTGGCGAGCCACGGGTGTTCTCCTCGGTGTCCGGTCGCCCGTCACCGGACCTCGGTGACGGGCCGCGGCCCGGCAGGCCGCCCCGGAGGGCAGTCTGCCGGGCCGTCGTGACAGCTGGGTGTCAGCCTCGGGTCAGCTTCTTGTACGTGGCCCGGTGTGGACGGGCGGCGTCGGCGCCCAGCCGCTCGATCTTGTTCTTCTCGTAGGACTCGAAGTTGCCCTCGAACCAGAACCACTTGCTCTCGCCCTCGTAGGCGAGGATGTGGGTGGCCACCCGGTCCAGGAACCAGCGGTCGTGGGAGATGACCACGGCGCAGCCGGGGAACTCCAGCAGGGCGTTCTCCAGCGAGGAGAGCGTCTCGACGTCGAGGTCGTTGGTGGGCTCGTCGAGGAGCAGCAGGTTGCCGCCCTGCTTGAGGGTGAGCGCCAGGTTCAGGCGGTTGCGCTCACCGCCGGAGAGCACGCCGGCCGGCTTCTGCTGGTCCGGGCCCTTGAAGCCGAACGCCGACACGTAGGCGCGGGACGGCATCTCGACCTGGCCGACGTTGATCCAGTCCAGACCGTCGGAGACGACCTCCCAGAGGGTCTTCTTCGGGTCGATGTTGGCGCGGCTCTGGTCGACGTAGCTGATCTTGACGGTCTCGCCGACCTTGACCTTGCCGCTGTCCGGGGTCTCCATGTCCTGGAGCATCTTGAACAGGGTGGTCTTGCCGGCGCCGTTCGGGCCGATGATGCCGACGATGCCGTTGCGCGGCAGGGTGAAGCTCAGGTCGTCGATGAGGATCTTCTCGCCGAAGGCCTTGGAGAGGTTCTCGACCTCGATGACGATGCTGCCCAGGCGCGGGCCCGGCGGGATCTGGATCTCCTCGAAGTCCAGCTTCCGCATCTTGTCGGCCTCGGCCGCCATCTCCTCGTAACGGGCGAGGCGGGCCTTGGACTTGGCCTGGCGGCCCTTGGCGTTGGAGCGGACCCACTCCAGCTCTTCCTTGAGGCGCTTGGCGCGCTTGGCGTCCTTCTGCCCCTCGACCTTGAGACGGGACTGCTTGGTCTCCAGGTAGGTGGAGTAGTTGCCCTCGTACGGGTAGGCGCGGCCGCGGTCGAGCTCCAGGATCCACTCGGCGACGTGGTCGAGGAAGTACCGGTCGTGGGTGACGGCCACGACGGTGCCCTTGTACTTGGCCAGGTGCTGCTCCAGCCAGTTCACCGACTCGGCGTCCAGGTGGTTGGTGGGCTCGTCGAGCAGCAGCAGGTCGGGGGCCTCCAGCAGCAGCTTGCAGAGCGCCACGCGGCGCTTCTCGCCGCCGGAGAGCTTGGTGACCGCCCAGTCGCCGGGCGGGCAGCCCAGGGCGTCCATGGCCTGCTCCAGCTGGGCGTCCAGGTCCCAGGCCTCGGCGTGGTCCAGCTCCTCCTGGAGCTTGCCCATCTCGTCGAGCAGCGCGTCCGAGTAGTCGGTCGCCATCAGCTCGGCGATCTCGTTGAAACGGTCGAGCTTGCCCTTGATCTCCTTGACGCCGTCCTGGACGTTCTCCAGGACCGTCTTGGTCTCGTCGAGCGGCGGCTCCTGGAGCAGCATGCCGACGGTGAAACCGGGCGAGAGGAAGGCGTCGCCGTTGGAGGGCTGCTCCAGGCCGGCCATCATCTTCAGCACGGTGGACTTACCGGCACCGTTGGGGCCCACGACGCCGATCTTCGCTCCGGGGAGGAAGCTGAGCGTCACGTCGTCAAGGATGACCTTGTCTCCGTGCGCCTTGCGCACCTTGCGCATCGTGTAGATGTATTCCGCCACGTGAGATCGCTCCGGCGTCGTCGGGAGTATTCGTCTTGCAGCGTTCCATTGTGCCGCACCCGGCCGGGAGCCCCGAACCGCCCAGGTGACCCCACCGGGGTATCCGCGACGGCGCCCGGTTCCGGCCCGGCCCGGCGGTGCCCCCGGCCTGCCCGGGAACGCGCGACGGCCCGGAACGCGCGACGCCCCGAGCAGGCACGACGGCCCCGGAACGCGCGACGGCCCGGTTCCCCGCAGCGGATGCGGGGAACCGGGCCGGTTCCGCTCTCAGGGCCTCAGGAGGTCGCTGCCTCCCCCGACCCGCTCAGGCGGTTCAGGCGGTGGTGCGACCGTGACGGCCACGACGGCGCAGGACGAAGACCGCGGCGCCACCGGCCACGACCAGGCCACCGGCGACGGCGGCGAGGATCGGGGTGGAGTCATTGGCACCGGTCTGGGCCAGGCCACCGGTGCCCGGGGCGGCGCTGGTGGTCGACGGGGCCGGGTGGGCGCCACCGGCGCTCGGGGTGCCCGACGGGGTGCCCGACGGGGTGGCGGTGCCGGTGCCGGTGGTGGCCGGGGTCGTCGGGGCCGCGGTCGGAGTCACGCCGACCTTGCAGTCCAGGACACCGGTGAACTCCTTGGCGTAGCCGTTCGGGCCGGACACCTTGATGTCGTACTTGGCCTTCTCGGCGACCTTGACCAGCACGGTCTCGGTCTTGCCGGGCTGCACGGCGATCTTCTGGCCCGGCTGCACGGTCACCTCGGCCGGCTGGTCACCGGTGTTGGTGACGGAGACGCGCACGCCGCCGTTGGCGCACTCCTCCTTGGCGGAGCTGTCGACGATCGCGCCCTGGCCCTGCTTCCAGGTGGCCTGGCCCACGGCCGCGACGCCGAGCTTCTTGGAGCTGGCCAGGATCATGGTCTGGCTGTGGTTGCCCTGGTCGTCCAGGCCGCTCATGAAGACCCGGCCGCCGAGGACGGTGGTGTCGGCGGTGGCGTTGAGCACGGCCTTGCCGTCCGGGGTGCCGGCGGGGACGTCCAGGAACAGCTGGGTGTCCTTGGCGATCGGGCCGGCCAGCGTGCCGTTGACCTGCTTGCCGTCCTTGTCCAGCACCTTGATCTTGTCGGCGGCGTCGCCGGAGACGGCGAGCTTGACCTCGTTGGCGCTGGTGTTCAGCACGAACGGGCCGAGCTTGGCGCCGGACTTGCCGGAGACGGAGTCCGGGGTGACGGTCAGCGAGGGCTTCGGCTCGGCCGCGACGCCCTTGTTGGCGTCGCCCGTCAGGTAGTCGCGCAGCTTCTTGGCGTGCTCGTTGCGCGGGGTCGCGGTCTTGTTGTCCGAGAACTTCCAGATCGCGGACTGGGTGCCCGCCGCGGCGTCCTTCTCCGAGAGGTCGTTGTCCCCGATCGCCTTGCGCAGGGAGTCGATCGGCGCCTGCGGGTACGAGTTCTCCAGGATCCAGCGGATCTTGGGGGCGTTCGCGTTGCTGTTGAGGGAGCTCGCGGACCAGTCGGCCTCGTGGTACTTGGCCTTGCTGTCCAGGAACACCGGGTTGTCGAAGTCGATGCAGTAGGTCTGCAGCAGCTCACCGGAGGCCGTCTTGAGGGTGAACAGGCCCGCGTCGACGCTGTCCTTGCCCTGGACGTCCACCCGCTCGCCGAACATGCCCGGCTGAACGATCGCGGTGACGCCCGAGCCCGGGTTGTCCGCCGCGACCGCCGCACCGGTCGCGAACAGACCCCCGCCCACCGCCAAGCTGGACGTGAGCATGACAGTGGCTATGCGGGACAGGCTCCGCCCCTGCTTCTGGACCATCAGGATTCCCTCCGGGCCGGGCCGCTCCGAGTGGGCGGCCCGCCGACTTGCCGTACCGCGCGTGCCCCCTGTGGCACTGCTGCGGGTATGAACCGTACGAATCCTATTGACCCCCAGAGGCCCCGAAACCCCCATGCGAAATCAGGACGATTCCGTATCTCGATCGTTATCAACCCCCTCAGATTCCACACAAGCTGACGCCCCGCCAGAATCGCTCCGCAACTTTTCGTTATCCGGTCGAGATTGCGCGTGCGGGCGCAACAACCTTCTCGATCAACATATTTGTCGACAGGGAGGGTCACTCGACCATCAGCTCTGCACCATCTCCCCTTCACCTCCCCGTTCCCCCTCGGACACCCGCTCCTGGTGCTCCCTCACCGCCGTTCCACCCGGCGGCAACGCGAGCCGGTCGGGCGTCGCGGCCGCCACCGAGACCCGGCGCGACTCCAGCGCATTGACGATCCATCCGGGCACCGGCTCGCCCGCCGCCCCCACCCCGGCCGCCGCCACCGACTCCGGCGGCTGCCCGCGCACGCCCGTCGCCCAGCGGAACGCCGAGGTGCCACGGGTGAGGTCGTGCCCGACCGACCGGGCGCTGATCTCGGCCCGACTGCGCTTCACCCCCTCTTCCGTCCACTCCCGCACCCTCAACCGCCCCGTCACCACCACCGGATCGCCCTTGGCCAGCGAGCCGATCAGGTTCACCGCGAGCGCCCGCCAGGCCGTCACCCTCAGCCACTGCGTCTCGCCGTCCACCCAGCAGGCCCGCTCCTGGTCGTAGCGCCGCTCGGTGCAGCCCAGTCGGAAGTTCGCCATCGGCACCCCGCCGGCCGTTTCCCCGTAGCTCACCTCCGCCACGACATTGCCGAGCACCGTCACATGCGTCTCGCTCACGACCCACCCTCCGTTCCCACCGATGAACCGCACGGAATCGAGCGGTGCGAGTCGAGAGTGCGCCTCGGAAGAAATCCCGGCCACCGCGTTCCGAAATCCTGTGGACAACTCCTAGGCCGATCGGCAGGGTGAAAATCGGCAGTCACTCACAGGGGTGAATTTCGGCCTTCGTACACCGCCAGGCCGCCCGTTCTTCGCGCTCATGACAACAAACTGGCAGATCGCGACCCCGGCCGGAGCGTGGCGGAAGACCGGACCGGAGCCGTCCGCGCACGTCATCCGACCGGAGCAAGCCGAATACGACCCCCCACCCGCACCGGCGGCGGGACATTCTCCGTGTCGAATCCATAACGGGTGGGGAGGCAGCCCCGTAACGAGTGCACAACGTCCGGCCCGGAACTGTCCCAGACCGCTGCACGCACGGTCTTCACCTGCGATTATCGGACCGCTCCACCGAACCGACACACCAACGACGGTGTCGTCACACCCGACCGAGGAACTGGACACCCTTATCCTGTCCCCGACAGGGCGAGGGCCCACCAACCCCCACCCCCACCCTCAGGCACGGGGCCGGACCACGCGCGCCCACAGCGCTCGTCGCCCGATCCCGGCCACGGTCACGCCCGCCAGGGCGCCGTCCGTCCCGCCCCCATAGCTCAGCGGATAGAGCACCCGCCTTCTAAGCGGTAGGTCGCAGGTTCGAATCCTGCTGGGGGCACCACCCTGCAATTCCGCAGGCCACCGCGCACGTGAACACTTTCCGTGGCCGTATCGGACCTCCGGGTAATCCCGTACGCACCGCACATAACCCGTGACAATGCGTGTCATGACCGCCACGAAAGCCCGTTCGCACGGGAAATCCGGAATTACGGGCGAATCCCCCACCCCTGAACGAAACCGCCCGGCCCGATCGCCCCGAACGGCCGGAGCGGCCCAAAGTCCGGGAACGGCCCGGTCGACCGATCGGTGAATCCGGGGCGAATGCCCGACGACGGCACCCCGGAGCTCCGCGCTAACCCGCCGAACCCGTACTGTCGGCCGAACCCGCCGAACCCGCCAGGCCCGCCAGGCCCGCCAGGCCCGCCAGATAGGCGTCCAGCAGGGCGGTCTGCCGCTCGGCCGGGAACTCCGCCGGGGCGAACAGCGACTGCACCACCAGCCCGAGCACGAAGGCCTGCGCCGCCGCCGCGAGCCCGGCGGGATCGGCCCCGGCGGGGAGCTCGCCGAGCCGCTGGGCGTCCGCCACGTGGCCGGTGAGCACCACCCGCGAGCGGGCGTAGCGCCCCGCGTGCGCGGCCGCCAGCTCCGGGTCCGCCAGCGCGATGTCCCAGGAGCTGACCCAGATCCGGTTGCCGGACTCGGTCGCCTCGTCCAGCGGCAGCACGTCGAGCAGCGCGGCCCGCAGCCGGGCCAGCCCGGCCGGCGGCGGCGCGGAGCCGTCGGCCGGGGCCATCCGCCGGGGCCGGTCGGCGGAGCGGCGGTCCAGCTCCTCCAGGGCGTGGCTCAGCAGTGCCCGCTTGTTCGGGAAGTAGTGCGTCAGCAGTCCGGTGGAGGCGCCCAGTTCGGCCGCCACCGCGCGCAGGGTGAGCCCCTCGAAGCCCCGGGCGGAGAGCACCCGCCACACCCCCTCGGAGACCTCCGAGCGGCGGGCGTCATGGTCTCCACGGGCTGGCGTCATGAGGGCTATCGTACATACCAAACGTTTGTTATGAATGACGTCGACAGCTCGCCGCACCACTCCGAAAGGCCCGCCCGTGTTTTCCGTCCCGCTCGCCGAGAACGCCGAACTGCGCCCGCTGGAGCCCTGGCAGGCCCCCGAGTTCCTGGCCCACATCGACCGCGCCCGCGCCCACACCGACCCCTGGATCCCGTGGGCCACCCGCACCACCGACCTGGACTCGGCCCGCGCCACCCTGCAGCGCTACGCCGACGGCCAGGCCGCCGACACCAGCCGGATCTACGGCATCTGGCGGGACGGCACGCTGGTCGGCGGCGTGATGTTCGTGCACTTCGACGCCCGCAGCGGCAACTGCGAGATCGGCGCCTGGACCGAGCCGGCCGGCGAGGGCGGCGGGCTGATCACCGCCGCCGTCCGACAGCTCCTCGACTACGCCTTCACCACCCGCGGTCTGCACCGCGCCGAGTGGTGGTGCTCGGCCGCCAACACCCGCAGCCGGGCCGTGGCCGAGCGGGTCGGGATGCGGCGGGACGGCGTGCTGCGCGAGTGGTTCCTGCACAACGGGGTCCGCCACGACAAGGAGATCTGGGCGGTCCTCGCCCCGGACTGGGCCGCCGACCAGGCCTGAACACCCCGGCGGGTCCCGCGGACCGGGCCTCGGGCCGTACCGCACCGGGCCGACCTGAGAGAGTGGGCGCACCACGACCGACCGGAGGTGCGCATGGACCAGCCGCTGCTCACGCGGGACCGCTCCGCCCTGCCCGCCCAGGCCGAGGGCCTGAACGCCTACGTCGGCGAGGACGGCGTCGCGGTGCTGGAGTTCGCCCGCCCGCACCGCCGCAACGCGGTGACCCTGGCGATCTGGCAGGCGCTGCCCAAGGTGCTGGACCAGCTGGCCGAGCAGCAGGGCGTGCGCGCCCTGCTGCTGACCGGTGCCGGGAACACCTTCAGCGCGGGAGCGGACATCGCCGAACTCGCCGAGGTGTACGGCGATCCGCAGCACGCGGCCGACTACCACGCGGTCAACGTGGCCGCCGAGGAGGCCCTCGCAGCCTTCCCGCACCCGACCCTCGCGGTGGTGCACGGCGCCTGCGTGGGCGGCGGCTGCCAGCTGGCCGTCGCCTGCGACCTGCGCTTCGCCGCCGAGGACGCCCGGTTGGGGATCACCCCGGCCAAGCTCGGCGTGGTCTACCCGGCGGTGCCGACCCTGCGGCTGGCCCGGCTGGTCGGCCCGGCCCGGGCCAAGTACCTGTTGTTCTCGGGCGAGTTGGTCCGCGGCCGGGACGCGCTGCCGCTGGGCCTGGTGGAGCGGGTCCTGCCGGACGCCGAACTGGACGCCGCCGCACTGGAGTTCGCCCGGCTGCTGACCAACCGGTCGACCCAGACCATCGGCGCGGTCAAGGCCGCGCTGGCCGTCCCGGCGGACCGGGCGGCCGAGGCGCTGGAGCCCTGGGTGCGGCGCTCGCAGGAGGCCCCGGACGTGCGCGAGGGGCTGAGCGCGTTCCTGGAGGGCCGCCCGGCACGGTTCTGACCGGGGCCCGGCCGTCCTCCCCCGTCCCTCCGGGCCCGGCCGACGGGAACGGCTCGACGGGAACGGGCGGCACCGGCCCACGGGAACAGGCGACACCGGCAGCTCACGTACGATCATCCGACCGGCACCGCGCCGCCGACCCGTCCTCCCCCACCCGGAGCCAGCACCCCGATGACCGCCGAGGCCACGACCGCCCCCACCAGCCGGACGACCTGGGCCCGCCGGGTCACCGACGGCGTCGAGCCGAAGAACGTGATCATCGCGGTCTGCCTGCTGATCGGCGCCCTCCGCTACGGCTGGGCCGGCCTCGGCTGGGCCGTCTTCGCCGCACTGTTCGCGGCCGTCATCCCGACCCTGTTCATCCAGCGCGGCATCCGCAAGGGCACCCTGGAGGACCGCCACGTCGGCCACCGGCAGCGCCGGCTGACCGTCATCCCGTTCATCATGGGCTCGGTCGCCGTCAGCTTCGCGGTGATGATCCTGGCCGACGCCCCGCGCGACCTCACCGCGATGGTGGCGGCGATGTTCGCCTCGCTGGTCCCGATCCTGGTGATCACCGTCTGGTGGAAGGTCTCCGTGCACACCGCCGTGGCCGGCGGCGCGGTGGCCTGCCTCGGCATCGCGCTCGGCCCGCTGTGGCTGCTGCTCTACCCGCTGGTCGCGGTGATCGGCTGGTCCCGGGTGGTGCTCCGGGACCACACCACCGCGCAGACGGTCGTCGGCGCGGTGGTGGGCGCCCTCACCGCCGGGCTCACCTTCTGGGCCGCCCGATAGGCCGCCCGGTAGACCCGCCGGCCGTCAGCGGATCGGCACCCCCGAGATCGCCCGGGCGATGACCAGCCGCTGGATCTCGCTGGTCCCCTCGAAGATCGAGTAGATCGCGCTGTCCCGGTGCATCCGCTCCACCGGGTACTCCCGGGTGAAGCCGTTGCCGCCCAGGATCTGCATCGCCTGCGCGGTGACGAACTTGGCCGTCTCGCCCGCGTACAGCTTGGACATCGAGCCCTCGGCCGCGGTGAACGGCTGGTTGTTGACCGCCATCCAGGACGCCCGCCAGACCAGCAGCCGGGCCGCGTCGATCCGGGTCCGCATGTCGGCGAGCTGGAAGGCCACGCCCTGGTTGTCGATGATCGGGCGGCCGAACTGCTCCCGGGTCTTCGCGTAGTCCAGCGCCACCTCGTACGCGGCCCGGGCGATGCCGATCGCCTGCGCGCCGACGGCCGGGCGGGAGGCCTCGAAGGTGGCCATCGCCGCGTTGCCCCCGCCGCTCCGCCGCACGCCCTCGCGGGCCCGGGCCAGCCGCTCGTCCAGCTTCTCCTTGCCGCCGAGCAGGCAGCTGCCGGGCACCCGGACGCCGTCGAGCACCACCTCGGCGGTGTGCGAGGCGCGGATGCCGTGCTTCTTGAACTTCTGGCCCTGGCTCAGCCCCGGGGTGCCCGGCGGGACGACGAAGGAGGCGTGCCCGCGGGTGCCCAGCTCCGGGTCGACGCAGGCCACCACCACGTGCACGGCGGCGATCCCGCCGTTGGTGGCCCAGGTCTTGGTGCCGTTCAGCACCCACTCGTCCTTGGCCTCGTCGTAGACCGCCCGGGTGCGCAGCGCGCCCACGTCGGAGCCGGCGTCCGGTTCGGAGGAGCAGAAGGCGGCCACCTTGAGGTCCTCCGGGGTGCCGAACATCTGCGGGGTCCAGGTGCCGATCTGCTCGTCGGTGCCGTTGGCGAGCACCGCGACGGCGGCCAGCGTGGTGCCGACGATGGACAGCCCGATGCCCGCGTCGCCCCAGAACAGCTCCTCCATCGCGATCGGGATGCCGACGCCGGAGGGGTCGAAGTACTGCTGGGCGTAGAAGTCCAGCGAGTAGATGCCCAGCTTGGCGGCCTCCTGGATGACCGGCCAGGGGGTCTCCTCGCGCTCGTCCCACTCGGCCGCGGCGGGGCGGATCACGTCGGCGGCGAAGCCGTGCAGCCAGTCGCGTACGGCGAGCTGGTCCGCGCCCGGGTCCAGCGAGAACGTGCTGCTCATGGTGGGGCCTCCGCAGAAGGGCAGAAGGGATACGACGCGGGACGCGGCCGCCGGAACACGGCCACCGGTACGCGGCCCGACGGCCGCCGGGACGCGACCGCAGGATGCGACCCACCGGGGTGTTACCCCCGGTAACATCGTCGGAGTCTGCTACTGATTGGTAACCGATGTCAACGCCCAGGCCACCCCCGGATCCGAGGAGCAGCGCATGTCCCGAGAGCCCCGCCGCGAGCAGCTGCTCAACGCCGCCGACCGGGTCATCCAGCGCGAGGGGCCGAGCGCCAGCATGAACGCCATCGCCGCCGAGGCCGGCATCACCAAGCCGATCCTCTACCGGCACTTCGGCGACCGGACCGGCCTGATCAGAGCCCTGACCGAACGCCACACCGGCGGCCTGCTGGCCGCCGTCCGGCAGGCCCTGGCCGAACCGCTGGAACGCCGCGACCGGGTCGAACACGTCCTGGACACCTACCTCGCCGGGATCGAGGCCCGCCCCCAGGTCTACCGACTGCTCACCCACCCCGAGCCGGGCGACCCGAGCGGCGCCGGCAACGCCCTCGCCCCGGCGCTGCGGCAGATCGCGGAGGAGATCACCCGGGCCGTGCAGAGCCAGGTCGACCTCGGCGCCGACCGCGACCTGCTCGCCGAGGCCTGGGGCCGCGGCATCACCGGCATGGTGCTGGCCGCCGGGGACTGGTGGCTGGAGACCAGGCCCTGCACCCGCACCCGCATGGTGCAGGCCCTGGCCGACCTGCTCTGGGGACGCCTGGCGGCCGCCGCCGACCTGCCGACCGCCGTCCTGCCGACCGCCCCCGCCGAACCGAACGGCGACTGACCGCCCCCCGTTCCGCACCCGACGCCGGCCGAACTCCCCCTCCCCACAAGGCCCTTGTACACAAGGGGTGCGACCCGTCCGGGCGCGACCACTGTGCGCACGACCCTTGTGCGGCACCCGGCGGCAC
Organism: Kitasatospora sp. NPDC096077; assembly: GCF_040303245.1. NCBI lineage: Bacteria > Bacillati > Actinomycetota > Actinomycetes > Kitasatosporales > Streptomycetaceae > Kitasatospora > Kitasatospora sp. NPDC096077. The sequence goes on from NZ_JBEOSV010000004.1 coordinate 345,865, forward strand.
CGGCATCATCGGGCCCCCACCCCCCGCCGTACGAGGTCCCCGATGCGCCTGCGCCGCACCGCCGTCGCCCTGCTGCTCACCGCCACCGCCACCCTGACCGCCACCCCGGCGACGGCGACGGCCCACGCCCACGCCGGGCACCCCGCACCCTTCCCCACCGGCACGGCCACCGCCCCGGACGGCCGCACCGCGCTCACCGACGCCCAGGGCCGGCACCTCCAGCTGCGCGGCTTCAACCTCGACAAGTACGCCGAGGCCACCCCGGCCGACCTCGACGCCGTCGCCGCCCAGGGGTTCACCCTGGTCCGGCTGCCGGTCTCCTGGACCAGGCTGGAACCCGAGCGCGGCCGGCTCGACCCCACCGAACTGCACCGGATCGGACGGCTCCTGGACCGCGCCGACCGGCTGGGCCTGCTCGTCCTGGTCGACTTCCACCAGGACGTCTACGGGCCGGAGTTCGTCGGCGGCGACAACGGCATCCCGGCCTGGGCCACCCGCGACGACGGACTGCCGTTCACCCCGGACCCGAAGGACTGGTTCGCCGGCTACTTCCAGCCCGCCGTCCAGGCCGCCTTCCGCCACCTCTACGACGACCCCGACCTGCGCGACTGGCAGGCCGACTTCTACACCCGGCTCGCCCGCGAACTGCGCGGCCACCGCTCCCTGTTGGGCTACGACCTGTTCAACGAGCCGTTCGGCCCGGTGGCCGGCGACCCGAGCGACCCGGCCGCGCTCGCCTCCTCCTCCGCCGCCCTGGAGCGGGGCCGGCTCGCCGACATGTACCGCCGGCTGATCACCGCCGTGCGCCGGGTGGACTCCCGCTCCTGGCTGTTCGTCGAACCGACCGTGCTGGTCGGCCAGGGCGTGCCCACCGCCCTGCCCGGCCTCACCGACCCCCGCCCCGGCGCGCCCCGGCTCGGCTACGCCCCGCACTTCTACGACACCGCGGTGGAGAACGGCGCCGACTGGAACCCCGCCGACGGCTTCATCGAGCAGTACACCGCCGCGATCACCGGCTATCCGGCCGCCCACCACCTGCCCGTCCTGGTCGGCGAGTGGGGCCCGCCGAACTCCCGCACCCCGGGCAACACCGAACTGGTGCGCCGCCAGGTCGTTGCGATGGACGGCTTCGCCGAGGGCTGGACCATGTGGTACTGGTGCCGCGGCACCGGCGGCTACTGCGCGCTCGACCCGGCCGGCCGGCCCGCCCCCGGCGACGGACCCGCCTTCGGCCCGTACCCGGCGGCCGTGGCCGGGTCGGACGTCCGCGCCGCCGACGGCGTGGTCCGCTGGACGGCCGACGGCACCGGGCACCCCAGCGAACTGGTCCTGCCGCCCGCCGCGTTCCCGCGCGGCGCCCGGGTCGCCGTCTCCCCCGCCGACGCCCGGATCGAGGTCGAGCAGCCCGCGGACGGCCGCGCGGGCACCGTCCGGATCCGGCTCCCGCACACCCGCCCGGGCACGCCGGTGACCGTGCGCGTCACCGCCCGGTGATCCCGCCCTAGCTGTTCTGTCCCGTGAGGTTGGGGACGCGGGTGGCGGGTGGCTTGCCTGCGAGTGCGGTGTGTCCGCGGTGGTGATTGTAGGTGTGGAGCCATGCG